>JAYSXE010000123.1:0-21888 GCA_043717565.1 Burkholderiales bacterium
GTCCCAGTTTTCGCAGGCCAGGCGTGAGCGGGCAGTCTCGTTTTCGGGCTCGCTCTCGGCGTTGCTGTGGTGTTCGATGACGGTGTCTTCACCCAGCGCGGCAAAGACCGAACGGAAGACATCGGCGGTTTGTTCGATGATGCTGGTGTACGGGATCGCGTAGACGATGCGTTGCTTGCCGTGACGCACGGCATGATCCAAAGCAAAGGCCAGACTGGACAGGGTCTTGCCCCCGCCGGTCGGCACGGTGAGGCTGAAGACACCGGGCCGTTGTGCGGCCTTGGCCCTGCACTGGGCCAGGATGCTGGCCCGGGCGAGGTTGACTGGTGTGGTTGCGCTGGCCATGGCCGCCAGCCGTCCATCCAGCGCTCGCTGCAGGGGCAGCATGTCGCAGGCGCCTCTACCAGCAGCCGCACGTGCGGACGAGCGCCGGGCGTCCATGTAAGCCTCGGTGTCCAGAAAGTCAGCGTCCACCAGCGCCGAGAACAACATGCGCACGTGCAGCGCATAGCGGCCTGGCGCTCGCGATTTGTGTTCGTTCGCAATGCCCAGTGTGGAGAGCCCGGCCAAGTCAATGTTCGGCACAGGCGGCGAAAGGATGTCAGCGGGCTGAACAGCCGCCAGCGCTTCTTGAAACTCGCGTTGTGCGTCGGTTGAAGCCAGGCGCGCCGCCAATCCAACGCCACCGTCGCCCGATAGCCAGTTGTCCAACCCGGCGTGGTGTCCGGCTATGGCGTACTGCAGCGCGCGGCTGGCCAGAATGCCCTGGCGCGCGGCTTGGGCTTGCAGATGCTGCGCAGCCCAAAGCGCGCCTGCTGCCGAATGGGTTTTGTCGCGGTCGCCAACGCGGCCTTCGATATGAGCATCAGCGCCTGAAGCATGCCGGATGTAGCGCTGAAAACCGGGCCGGCGCTTGCCCAGGTCATGCCAGATGCCCGCCAGACGAGCCCACCCTGCCGCGCTTGGCAGGGCGGACTCAGCCGCCAGCCTACCAACCTCTCTAAGGTGTTCATCCAGCAGGTGGGCTGCCGCGCCCGGGCCGTGCGCCTGCCCCGGCGCATGAGCCCAGTCGTTGGTTGGAGTGGCTTGATCGTTCAAGTACACAGGTGGTTCTTGGGCACTGGATGCAGCCCCCGCTAACCATCCTACTGCGCAGCATCCGCAAATAACTCGGAGGCGAAATTCAATTTTTGCGGACAGCGGTGCAGGTGGGGCCGAATCGGCAATGAGGTTGCCAGTGACTCGCGCGCGGGACTGCGACTGGTGCACGCTACAGTGCTTCCGGAGGTACTACATGAACAAACACAACGCGCTCGTCCTCGTGCATGGCGCCTGGGGCGGCGCCTGGGTGTGGCGCCGCGTGCTGGCACGCTTGCGTGCGGCCGGGCGCGAGGTGCATGCCGTCACGCTGACCGGCTGTGGCGAGCGGGCGCACCTGCGCCATGCCGGCATCGACCTGTTCACGCACATCAACGACGTGCTGGGTCTGATCGACGCCGAAGAGCTGGGCGCCATCACGCTGGTGGGCCACAGCTATGCAGGGCAGGTGATCACGGGCGTGGCCGATCGGCTGATGCAGCGGCGGGCTGACGCGTCAGCGGCCAGCGCTGCCAGCGGCGCGCGGGCCGCGGCGCCGCCAAACCTGCAAAACTTCGCGCAGCCCCCGACCCAGGTGCGCCAGCTGGTGTACGTGGACGCGATGGTGCCGCTGCCCGGCGAAGGCTGGGGCACGCTGCACCCGCCGCAGGTGGTGGCCGCGCGCCGCGCCGCGGCCGCCGCGCACGACAACGCGCTGCCGCCGGTAGACCCGGTGCACTTCGGCCTGGACGGTGCAGACCGCGACTGGCTGCTGCGCCGCCATGTGCCGCACCCCTTTGGCGCCTATCAGCAACCGCTGCCCTTCGACTTCGACCGCTGGGCCGCGCTGCCGCGCTGCTTCATCGACTGCACACAGCCGGCCTACGCCACCATCGCCGAAGCGCGGCTGCGCGTGCGCGGCCAAATCGGCTGGCGGCTGGAAGAAATGGCCACGGGCCACTTCCCCATGCTCACCCGGCCCGATGAACTGACGCGGCTGCTGCTGGAGTTGAGCTGATCGGCCGCAGGCAGGCCTGCAGCGCACCCTTCACGCGAACCGGACCATTCATTCACCACAACCCCACCACCGACCATGCTTGAAACCACCCAGCACGCCGCTCTGGCCCACGAGCTGGACACCGCAGAGCGCACACGCGTGCAGGTCGAACAGTTCTCGCGCCGCTTTCCGGCCATGACCATGGACGACAGCTACGCCATCCAACGCGAATGGGTGCGGCTGCAGCGCGAAGCGGGGCGCCAAGTCATCGGCCACAAGATCGGCCTGACCTCGCGCGCCATGCAGCTGGCTTCACAGATCACCGAGCCCGACTACGGCACGCTGCTGTCCAGCATGCTCATCCGCGACGGCAGTGAAGTGGAAGCGGCGCGCTTCATCGTGCCGCGCTTTGAGGTGGAACTGGCCTTCATCCTGGCCCGGCCGCTGAAGGGCCCGGGCGTCACGCTGTTCGACGTGCTCAACGCCACCGACTACGTGGTGCCGGCGCTGGAACTGATTGACGCGCGCATCGAGCCCTTCGACCGCCACACCAAGGCACCGCGCAAGGTGCTGGACACCATCGCCGACAACGCGGCCAACGCCGGCATCGTGCTGGGCGGCCGGCCGATGCGGCCCGACGCGGTGGACTGGCGCTGGGCCGGCGCGCTGCTGTTCAAGAACGGTGTCATCGAAGAATCGGGCCTGGGTGCTGCGGTGCTGAACCACCCGGCCAACGGCGTGGCCTGGCTGGTCAACAAGCTGGCCCCGCACGGTGAAGGCCTGGCGGCGGGCGAGATCGTGCTGGGCGGCTCTTTCACGCGCCCCGTGCCCTGCGCAGCGGGCGACACCTTCCACGCCGACTACGGCCCGCTGGGTTCCATTTCCATCAAGTTCGTCTGAAGGGCGCTGACGGCACGGGCCGCGCGGGGTGATTCACCGCTTTTCAGGCCCCCTGCACATGTGCCCATTCCTGCCGCGCCTTCAGCACGTCGGCTTCCTCGCTGCCGGCCAGCTGGGCCAGCAGGGCGCCGGCCCGCTGCAACGCCGTGGTGATGGCGCCGTCGGACGGTGCGCCGAGCCCGCGATGGGCCCGCACCTGGGCCAGCCAGGTTCTGACCAGCCGGGCCTGCTGGCGGGGCGTGGCCTGGCCGGCTGCCTGCAGTGTCTGCAGCCAGTCGGCAGACACCTGCAGCACCGGCAAGGCCTCGTGCGGTTGGCCGGTGGCCAGCAGCGCGCGGCCGTGGTGAAAGGCCAGCCACCGGCGTTGTGACGCCCAGTTCTGGTTCTGCGGGTCGTCTTCCATCAGCGGCTGCAGGGCGCGCCAGCCTGGCTGTGAAGCGGCCAGCGCACCTGCTGCGTCGCCCACGTCCAGGCACAGCCCGGCCAGCAGGTTGCGGTCGGCCAGCAGGCCGGCCTGCCAGGTGCGGTTGTGCGGCTCCAGCGCAGAGGCACGGGCGCGGTGGGCCACCGCCTGTGCGGCGCTGTCCCGGGCCTTGGCCCACTGCTGCAGCCGCAGCTGGATCAGCGCGCGAAAGCTGGCGGCATTGCCCAGCTTGTCGGCGCAAAACGCCTGCTGGTCGGCCGCCGGGTTGTCGGCCATGGTCTGGCAATAGGCCTCCAGCGCTTGCAACTGTTGCAGCGCCGCCTGCGGCTGGTTCAGGTGCGCACGTTCCCAGCCAAAGTACACATAGGCCATGGACAGCATGACAGCCATGCGCTGGCCCTGCAGCAGCGCCGATGCCGGGTGCCGACGCTGGGCGCGCAGCAGCAGCGCCGCCGACTGCTGCAGCCTTTGCAGCGCCTGGTCGGCGTGGCCGCTGGCCTGGTCCACACGCGCCAGGTCGGCCAGCGCCACCGACCACCAGCGGTAGAAGCTGTCGTCGCCCGCAGCCACGGGTTCTGCGGTCTGGCACAGGGCCACGGCGCGGCGCGCGAGTTGCGCGGTGGTGGCACCGTCCACCTGCACGTTGAATTCGTAGTCCACCCGAAGGTTGGCCAACCGGGCGCACATCACCGCCAGTTCGGCCTTCAGGCCCAGGTCGCCTTCGGCGCCGGCCACCAGCTTTTCCAGATAGGCCACCGTGCTGGCCAGCATGGTGGCCTTGTGTTCACGCCCCCCGGGCAGGTGGGTGATGACGTCGCCGTACTCCACCACCAGTTCGCGGCTGAAACGGCGCAGCTGCTGCACATGGGCTTCGGCCTGCTGGCGCGCCAGCAGCGCCTTGCGCGCCTGCACCATGGCCATCATCAAGCCGGCGGCCAGGCCGGCAGCGCCCACCGCGGTGAGCAGCTGGCCCTGCATCAGCGACGCCGCCAGCCCGAACACCAGGCCCACACCACCCAGCACGCCAGCCAGCACCGCCCAGCGGTTGCGATCGACAAACTTGTGCAGCACGTAGCCCGCGCTTTGCGCGCGTGCCGCCACGGGCCGGCCTTGCAGGTAGGCCCGCACGTCGGCGGCCAGCGCGTCCACGCTGGTGTAGCGCTGGTCGGGGCTTTTCTGCAGCGCCTTCAGCAGAATGTTGTCCAGGTCGCCCTGCAGGCGGTGGCGGTGCTGCAGCCACAGGGGGTCGGGTGCTTCAGCGGGCGACAGGCGGCTGGGCGCCGTGGGCTCTTCTTCCAGCACACCGCGCGCTGCTTCGGCCGGTGTGGTGGCCTTGCGCCCGGTGGGGCGTGTGCCGGTGAGCATCTGGTACAGCAAAACGCCCAGGCTGTAGATGTCGGTGGCGGTGCTCACGGGTTCACCGCGCACCTGCTCGGGGCTGGCGTAGTTGGGTGTGTAGGGGCGCACACCGCCCAGCGTGGTGTTGGCGTTCACCACGCCGCGGCTTTCCAACGGGTCCAGCGCCTTGGCGATGCCGAAGTCCAGCAGCTTGACCCTGCCCTCGGCGTCCACCAGCACGTTGCCGGGCTTGAGGTCGCGGTGCACCAGCAGGTTGCGGTGCGCAAAGGCCACCGCGTCGGACAGTTGCAGGAAGAGCTTCAGGCGCTGGTGCAGCGGCAGGTCGCGCACCGCCACGTCCAGCGGCAGGCCGTCGACAAATTCCAGCACGAAGTAGGGCAGGCCTTCGGGGCTGGCACCCGCGTCCAGCAGGCGCGCGATGTGCGGGTGGTTCAGCCGCGCCAGCGTCTGGCGCTCCAGCGCAAAACGCTGCAGCACGGCGGCACTGTCCATGCCGCGCTTGAGCAGCTTCACCGCGGCGCGGCCTTCAAAGCTGCCGTCGGCGCGGCGCGCTTCAAACACCTCGCCCATGCCGCCGGCACCCAGCGCGCGCACGATCTGCCAGCTGCCCAGCGTGTCGCCCACGCGGGCTGCGCTGGGTGCGGGGGCGGCCATCGGGGCTGTGGCTGCCAGGTGCTGCGCGGCGCTGCCGGCCATGAAGCCGGCCTCAGCGCTGGCGCTGTCGTGGTGGGTCAGCAGGCTGCGCACTTCGGCCAGGCTGGCCGCGCCCAGCGTTGAGGCGTGCAGCAGGGCTTCACGCTGCGCCGGCGCCAGCACGGCGGCGGCTTCAAACAGCGCCTTGATCTCGTTCCAGGCGGGTTGTGGTGGTGTCATGCCGGGTGATGTGGCGGGTGTTGCAGCTCCAGCGGAGTGCGGGGTTCGGCAGGCCTGCGCACGCTCGCAGCGCCAGAGCGCCCGCAGTATCCGGCTCGCAAGCGCCGTGGGCCCTGACGGCCCGCGGCGCGGTGCGACCTATGGCGCAGCCCGCGCCGCTTTGCGGCGCTGCCGCGAGGGTGTCAGCGCTCGGCCTTCATGCGCGCCACCACCATGCCACCGGCGGCCGCCAAACCCTGGCCGACCACGGTGGCGTAGGCGGCAGGGTCAGCCACGACTTCCAGTTCCTTGCTGCTGTGGCTGTCTTTGCTGCCCAGCGCCAGCTTCAGCAGGCCCACGGCCACGGCGCCGGCCACGTCGGCGCCCGTGGTGGCCTTTTCACGGACATCGGCAAAGGCGTCGGTGCTCAGCGTGAGCTGGTGCTTGCCGGTCAGGGTGCTGCGCCGCGGGCCGGTCTGCACACCGACCATCAGGTTGTCAATCGACGGGAACATCTTGGCACTGGCCTTGGAACTGTTGGACAGGCGGCCGAAGAAGCCCTTGTTCTCGTCGGTCAACTGGGCGAAGCTGACGCGCATGCGCACCTCGATCAGGCTGGCGTCGAGCTCGGTGCCCAGCTGCATGGTGTCGTTGATGGAGCCCACCGCCGAGAAGCCGGCACTCATGTCAGACAGCGCACTGAAGAGGCCCCTGCGTTCACCGCTGCTGCCGCCACCCATGCGGGCAAAACCATAGATGCCCAGGCCGGGGGGCGACAGCATGATCGAGCTGTCGCTCTTGATGGGTGCAGCAACGCCGCTGGCCACCAGCTTGGCGTAGCTGGGCGCGGCCACCACGGCCGGCGCTTCCAGCACCTCCAGGCCGCTGGCCTTCAAGTCAGCCAGGAACTGCCGGTACAGCGCGTTGGTGATGGCCTGGAAGTCGGGTTCGCCCACGCCCAGCAGCTTGACGTACAGCGAAGAGGTGCTGCGCCCGGCGGCGGCGAAACCCGAAGTGGTGGCACTGACGTTGTCGGCTACGATGAATTCCACGGCAAACACCGGCACCGCCACGCGCTTGATGCCCTTCAGCGCCTGGCTGTCGGTGATGGTGAAGCCCTGGGCCGCGGCGTCGCCGGCGTTGAAGCTGGCGTCCACCGCCAGCGGGTTGATCGGTTCTTTGGCCTGGGCGGCGGGCACGGCGGTCAGTGCGGCGGCCAGTGCGGCAGCGATGAACAGGCCCTGCAAGCAGCGCTGCCGTGGGCTGCGGGTGCGGGTTTCGGGAACTGAACGGGGAGATGCTTTCATAGGGTACCTCGGGTGGCCTGATGGATCTGCACAGGGTGCAGCGCGGCAGCGCCTGGTGGCGCCGCGTCACACCTTCAAGCGCAAGCGAATTCAGGCAAAAGGATCACGAACCGAAGTGGCTTGCAGCGCGCCGCGCTGCCGCCTGCAGGCAGCCCCGCCGCGACAATGACGTTGATGGACATCAGCACGCCCGCCGAAGCCGACGTCACGGCCTGGCTGCAGCACCTGGACCAGGGTGAAGCCCCAGCGGCCAACCCGTTGTTCACCGCCCTTTACGGCGAGCTCAAACGCCAGGCGACACTGCAGATGCGCAAGGAAAGCGCCGGCCACACGCTGAGCGCCACGGCCTTGACGCACGAGGCCTGGTTTCGCCTGGCCGAACAGACCCGCACGCAGTGGCAAAGCCGCAGCCACTTCCTGGGCATGGCGTCGATCATGATGCGACGCATCCTGGTCAACCACGCCGTGGCCCGGCAGGCTGCCAAGCGCGACGCCCTGCTGGTGCCGCTGACGCTGAGTGAAGCCGGGCAGGTGGCCGGCGGCGACAACACCGAGGTGGTGCGGGTGCACGAGGCACTGCTGGCGCTGGAAGCCGTGGACGCACGCGCCGCCAAGGTGGTGGAGCTGAAGTTTTTCGGTGGCCTGGAAATCGAAGAGATCGCCCAGGCGCTGGGTGTGGCCACGGCCACCGTGAAGCGCGACTGGGCGCTGGCGCGCGCCTGGTTGCACCGGGAACTGACCGCCTGAAGCTGGCGGGGCGGACGCGGTGGGCTCAAGCGCGACCGCGCAGCTCGGCAACAACAGGGAACGCCCCGGCGTTGCCGCACGAGCCGGCTAGGACGGGCGATGTTGCAGGTGCGAACGCGCTTCTGAAACCACCAGCGGGCCGAATTCGGGGTCGCGTTCCAGGTCGTTGAAGAGCTGGTCCTGTTCGTCGTCGGGCAGCCGCTCGGCGTGGCGCACCAAAGCCAGGACCTGCTGGCAGTCGACCACGGGGGCAAGGGTCTGGTTGCTGTTCATGGAAACTCCAAGAGTGACGGTGGATACGGCGATGCGCAAGTTTCTAACTCGAAGTGGCTCACTGGAAGGTAGATTTCGACCCCCCTTACCAGGTGGCATCCAGCCCGTCAGCACAAACCATGCCTGAAGCACGGGGCCTTTCCCGAGCCCCGGCTGGCCACGGCGGCGGGCCGGTGGCGCGCACCGTATTGGCGCGCAGGCTGTCCAGGCACTGAAGCCGGCCGCTTCAGCGGGCGCCCAGGTGCGCCAGGCGCGGCTCCATCGCCGCGAACCACCACGGCGGCACCGAAGCCATGAACAGGCAGCCGGCGTAACCCGTGGGCAACTGCGGCCCGGGCAGCGGCTGCAGTTCTGCATAGGGCTTCCAGGCGTGCATGTGGTGGTCGCTGTGGCGCTGCAGGTTGATGGTGAGCGCGTTGGTCAGCGCCGTGTCGGCGTTCCACGCATGGCCCATGCCAAAAGGTTCGGGCCGCCCACCCTGCACGCGGCGTTGCAGGCCGTAGTGTTCGATGTAGTTGATGGCTTCCAGCAGAAACACCGCCTGCGCCGCCTGCACCAGCCAGAACACCAGCGCCCAGGCACCCAGCACCAGCGTCAGCGTCAGCAGGCCGGCCGCCTGCACCACCGTGGCCCACAGCAGCGTGCTGCGCCACCAGGCCAGCCGGTGCTGCGCCAGCCGCTGCGCTTCCAGCTGCCAGGCGCTGCGCCAGCTGCCGCGCAGCGTGCGGGGCAAGAAGCGCCACAGGCTTTCGCCACGGCGGGCGCTGGCGGGGTCGTCGAACGTGGCCGCGCGCACGTGGTGGCCGCGGTAGTGCTCGACCATGAAGTGCGCGTAGAGCACGCTGCCCATCAGCAGCCAAGCCAGGCCGCGGTCCAGGCGCCGCCGGGAATGGCCCAGTTCGTGCGCGAAGGTGATGCCCTGGCTGCCGGCCACACCGCCCACGGCCACGCCGGCAGCCAGCACCGCGGCCCAGGCCGAGAGGGGCGCGGGGCCGCTGCTGCCCTGGAACAGCGGCTGCAGCGTCCACAGCGCCCAGCCCAGCAAGCCCGCCTGCCAGGCCACATGCAGGCGCAGCACCATGCGGTGCCAGGCGTTGGCGGGCGCAGCCGGTGGCGAGTGCGCCAAGACCGGCAGCCGTTCGAACAGCGCCACCAGCACCTGCGTGCCCAGCATCACGGCCCAGCCGGCGAAAGGAGACACCCACAGGCCGGCGGCCACTGCCAGCGGCAGCAACCAGGCCAGCGTGAAGTGGCCCCCCAGGGCCAGAAAGCGGTGCATGCCGGCATGATGGGTTGGCGGCTGCATGGGCGTCAAGGGCCGCTGGGCGGGGCGCGGTGCGGGCCGCCAGCGGCGGTGGGCGGGCCTGGCGGGGTGGCTGGTGCCGCGGTTCAGTCGGCGCCGCGGGCCAGGCGCTCGCTGTGCCAGTACACGTCGTCGCCGCCCAGGCCGTCCAGGTTGGCGCGGTTCAGCACCCGGGCCAGCACGAACATCAGGTCGCTCAGCCGGTTCAGGTACTGGCGCGGTGCGTCGTTCACCGTTTCAGCGGCCGACAGCGCCACCACCGCGCGTTCGGCGCGGCGGGCGACCGTGCGGCTCACGTGCGCCAGCGCCGCGCTGCGCGTGCCCGCGGGCAGGATGAATTCCTTCAGCCGCGGCAGCGCGGCGTTGTGGTGTGCCAGCGCCTGGTCCAGCCGCAGCACGGCGTCCATCTTCAACAGTTCGTAACCGGGGATCGACAGCTCGCCGCCCAGGTTGAACAGCTCGTGCTGGATGACCACCAGCAGCTCACGTATGTCTGCCGGCAGCGGTTCGGCCAGCAGCACGCCCAGGCCGGAATTCAGTTCATCCACGTCGCCCATGGCCTGCACGCGCAGGTGGCTCTTGGGCACGCGCGTGCCGTCACCCAGGCCGGTGGTGCCGTCGTCGCCCGTGCGCGTGGCTATTTGTGTCAGTCGGTTGCTCATGGCAGCGATGCTAGCCGCGGAACCGGCGCTTGCGGGCCGCAGGGCTTGTCAGCCCACCAGGCGCACCAGCATCCGTTCCAGCCAGGGGCGCTGGCGCCACTCGCGCAAGGCTTTGTCTGCAAAACGGCGGCCGCACGCGGCGAGGCGGTAGTAGCGCAGGGTGGGGAAACCGGCGGGGTTGGCGCATTCGCTGATCAGCCCATAGCGCACCCGCGCCCGGTAGGCGGTGTGGACCACGCCGCTGTCCAACATGCACCGGTCGTGCTCGTCATCGCGCGCGGCACGCGGGCGCACCAGCGTCACCACCCCGCAGCGCAGGCGGGCCCCGCCAATCGCGCCCACGGCCCATCACCTTCAGGGCGGATAAACACCACCCAGCACACAAGGCCGGCGCGCGCCAGTGACGCTGGGCACGCTGGCCGGCACACCCGCCAACGTGCAGTGGGCAAACCACGCAAAGGCCATGGCCTCCATCCACTGTGCGGGCACGCCGTACGCGTCGGTCGGGGCCACCTGCCAGCCGGGCATCAGCTGCGCCAGGCGCTGCGTGAACAGGCCATTGCGCGCACCGCCGCCGCAGACCAGCAGTTCGCCTGCGGCCGCGTGGCTGGCCACCGCCTGCGCCACCGACACTGCCGACAGTTCCAGCAGCGTGCGCATCACGTCAACGGCGGGTACGGCGGGCACCGCGGGCACAGCTTGCCCTGGGGGCACGGCCGCCAACTGGTGCTGCAGCCAGGCCCAGCTGAAGTGTTCGCGGCCCGTGCTCTTCGGCGGTGGCGCGGCGAAGTAGGGGTCGGCCAGCATCCGCTGCAGCAGCGGGCCGTTCACCCGGCCCTGGCCGGCCCACGCGCCGTCGGCGTCGAAGGGCTGGCCGCGGTACTGCTGCACCCAGGCGTCCATCAGCATGTTGGCAGGGCCGGTGTCGTAACCCAGGCAGGGCTGGCCGGGCACCAGCACGCTGATGTTGGCAATGCCGCCGCCGTTCAGCACCACGCGCGTGCGGCTTTGGTGGCGCAGCACCTGGTCGTGAAAGCCCGGCGCCAGTGGCGCCCCCTGGCCGCCCAGCGCCATGTCGCGGCGCCTGAAGTCGGCCACCACGGTGATGCCGGTGGCCACGGCCAGCGTGTTCGGGTCGCCCAGCTGCGTTGAAAAGCGCTCTTCACCCACCGGCTGGTGGTGCACCGTCTGGCCGTGCGCGCCCAGCACCTGCACCTGCTGGGCCTGCACGCCCGCCTGCTGCAGCAGCGCCTGCACCGCCTGGGCATAGGCGCGCGCCACCTGCACGTCCAGCGCACCCACGGCGGCCAGCGTGACGGGCTGGCCCTGGCACACCGCCAGCACCGCTTGTTTCAACGTCTCGGGGTAGGGTTGGTGGTGGGCGTGCACCAGGCGCGGCGCGGCGCCGGGCGCGAATTGCACCAGCGCCACGTCCACGCCATCTAGGCTGGTGCCCGACATGGCGCCAATGGCGTAACGGGTGTCACCACCGTTTCCGTGGGCTGGGGCGGGCTGGGTGGCTGCTGGCGCCGGGGTCGTGTTCAATCGCTCACCTGTAGGGTCTGTCGTCTTGTTGCGATGGTGCCCGATCTCCTACCATCCGGCTCTCTTTCCACACCAGCACCGCCTGCCCCGGCGAAAGGCTTTTCATGAACGCGCCGTTGCCCCACACCGCCGCCGAAACCCTGGCGCCCGCACCACGAAAAGTGCCCGCAAGCCTGCTGCAAACCCTGCGCGACCGC
This sequence comes from Burkholderiales bacterium, assembly GCA_043717565.1. Taxonomy (GTDB): domain Bacteria; phylum Pseudomonadota; class Gammaproteobacteria; order Burkholderiales; family Burkholderiaceae_C; genus Rubrivivax. Next base: position 11,644 of record JAYSXE010000123.1, read on the forward strand.
TTCGGGGCACGCTGCAGCACGGCCGATGCGGTGCGTGAACAGCACGGCCGCGACGAATCTTCCTACCCGCTGACGCCGCCCGAGGTGGTGGTGTTCTGCGAAAGCACCGAAGACGTGGCCAACGTGGTGCGCCAGGCGGCTGCGCACGCGGTACCGGTCATTCCCTTTGGCATCGGCTCTTCGCTGGAAGGCCACCTGCTGGCGGTGCAGGGCGGCATCAGCATCGACCTTTCGCGCATGACGAAGGTGGTGCAGATCAACGCCGAAGATTTGACGGTGACGGTGCAGGCCGGCGTCACGCGTGAACAGGTCAACCGCGAGGTGCGCGACCTGGGCCTGTTCTTCCCCATCGACCCCGGCGCCAACGCCAGCATCGGCGGCATGGCGGCCACGCGAGCCAGCGGCACCAACGCGGTGCGCTACGGCACCATGCGTGAAAACGTGCTGGCGCTGCAGGTGGTGACCGCCAGCGGCGAGGTCATCCGCACCGGCACGCGGGCCAAGAAAAGCAGCGCCGGCTACGACCTGACGCGCCTGTTCGTGGGCAGCGAAGGCACGCTGGGCGTGATGACGGAAGTCACGCTGAAGCTGTACCCGCTGCCGGAATCGGTGAGCGCCGCCATCTGCCACTTTCCCAGCGTCGACGCTGCTGTGCAGACGACCATCCAGATCATCCAGATGGGCGTGCCCATCGCACGCTGCGAGCTGCTGGACGAGCACACGGTGCGCGCGGTGAACCAACACAGCAAACTGAGCCTGCGCGAAAAGCCGATGCTGCTGATGGAATTCCACGGCAGCGCCGCCAGCGTGCAGGAACAGGCGCAGACGGTGCAAGACCTGGCGCGCGACTTCGGCGGCGAAGACTTCGAATTTGCCAGCACGCCCGAAGACCGCACGCGGCTGTGGACGGCCCGCCACCACGCCTACTTCGCCGCCGTGCAGTCGCGCCCCGGCTGCCGCTGCCTGAGCACCGACACCTGCGTGCCCATTTCCAAATTGGCCGAGATCATCAACGCCTGCAAGGCCGAGGCCGACGAGGCCGGCATGCCTTACTTCCTGGTCGGCCACGTGGGCGACGGCAACTTCCACTTCGGCTATTTGTTGGACCCCAACAGCGCCGCAGAACGCGCCACCGCCGAGCGCCTGAGCCACCAGATGGTGCAGCGCGGCCTGGCGCTGCAAGGCACCTGCACCGGCGAGCACGGCGTGGGCCTGCACAAGATGGGCTACCTGGTGGAAGAAGCCGGCGAAGGTGCGGTGGCGGTGATGCGCAGCATCAAGCGCGCGCTGGACCCGCTGAACATCATGAACCCGGGCAAGGTGTTTGTGGTGTGAACGCAAGACCGCAACAGATGACCCGTCATCAGCTCTACGGATGCAAGGCCGGCGGTAGAACCTAACATGGCCTGACCAGCCCAGCCGCCCAAGGTAAGCACCGCATGGACATGTCAAACCAAGTGCACAACCAGCCCAGCGCGGCGCTGCTGGTGGAACATTTTTACAGCACCTACTTCTCGCTGCGTGCCGGGCTGGCCTTGTTGGCCTTTGCGTTTCCGCTGGTGCTGTATTTCTACGGCAAGCTGCGTTATGGCCTGCCGCTGCAGGCGTCCATGAGCGCCTACTTTTTTGCCGCCACAGCCGAGCAGTGCGCCAGCTTTCCGATGCGCACGTTGTTTGTTGGTTTTTTGTTTGCCATTGCGGTGGGCTTGTACGTCTACAAGGGTTTCACGGCGCTTGAAAATGTGCTGCTGAACGCTGCGGGCGTTTGCGCGGCTGTGGTGGCGATCTTCCCGGAAGGCCTGACGCTGGCCGAAGGGGCCAACAACCCCGGCCTGCAGCAGCTGTTCAGCCATTGCCCGGCCGTGCGCCAATGGGCTGAAAGCCCGCCGCTGGCGATCCACTACACGGCGGCCGTGCTGCTGTTTGTGCTGCTCGCGGCCGTGGTGTGGTTTTGCGCTTCCAAAACGCTGGCCTATCTGCCCGCCGGCAAAGGTGATGCGGCGCTGTACCGGCGCACCTACCGCAGCATCGCCTTGCTGATGCTGGCCTGCCCGATCTCGGGTTTGGCGGTGGCATCAGTGTTTGGTCAAGGGTCAAGCTGGGTCTTCTTTGTCGAAGCTGCGGGCGTGTGGACGTTTGCGCTGTACTGGACGGTGAAGAGCCGTGAACTGGCGCTGTCGCAACTGGAGAAAAGAGCCACGCCGCTGGCCGCCAGCCGGAACTGAAGATGCAACCAAGCCAACCCTGAAGGTGGTGCAACATGGGCCTCACGCAGACTCGCAAAACCAGCACCGGCCTGGCCGGCATGACCAACCTGAACTTGCTGGCACCGATCAAGGACGAGATGGTCAGGGCTTTTGAGCCCATCAGCTACCGGGAACGCCTGCACAAAGTGCTGGAGGGCTTGCAGGCTGCGCGGCGCAACGTGCGCGAATCGGAATTGATGCAGCCCGCCTTTGCTGACATGGTGGGGCGGTTCGGCATCATCCACCACTTCAGGTACTGCATCGTGCCGCCGCGGCCCGGCGCGCCAATGCACCAGCAGCCCGCCCGTGGAACCTGGCTGCTGTCGCTGAACGTCGGCTTCGACGGCGGGTGGGAACCCTACATGCGGGTCATCTACCGCGACCTGGGACCGCTGCTGGACCTGCTGTTGTGCCACACCGTGGGCTACCCGGGGTCTGGACAGACCCGGTTCGAAGAATACTGCGCCTGGGTGCGCCAGCACGAGGTTGAAGGCGGCCTGTTCTACACCGACTCTGCAGCGACGCTGGAAGACCAGGCTTACCTGGCCGAGATCGAGGCGACACAACGACGCGGCGATCAAGATGACGTGTATTTGACGCGTTATGCACGGCCTTCGGCGCAGCAGCGCAAAGAAAAGGCAGTTGCCAAGCTGAAGACAGATCCGAAGGCCGTGGAAGCTGCCCTGGTGCTGCCGCTGCGCACCTTGAAGGGCTTGCACCGCTTGTCGGTCTACTTTGCTAAAGGCCCCGATCTGGACATCTTGAGGCGTTTCGCCAAGGTCAGTCTGCGCGGCGCGCGGGACATCATGGCCGTGCTGGATGGCATGCCGTCACCGCCCAGGAGCTGGACCGATGTCAGCGCCCAGTGGGCCGACGAACTGGAGCTGATCAAGCCCTTCACCCACACCAAGCCGAACCCGCCAGCCCCAGAAGCCATACCGCGCGCAGCACTGCAGTCGCACATGCTGGCCCACGGTGAAAACATCAGCCATGGTTGCGTGGTGCTGCTGCGTGTGGCCGACCTCGGCAAGGCGACAAAGCATCTCGCGGGTTTGGCCCCGCGTTGTGGCCCGCTGAAACAGGGTGATATCGGCTGGCTGGTGGGCTTCACCGCTGCAGGCTTGAGCAGCCTGCGTGTGCACCCCAAACGTCTGGCCGCGTTGCCGCAAGAGTTTGTCGATGGCATGGAAGCGCGCTGCGGGCTGCTGGGTGATGTGCGCGGCAACCACCCCAACCACTGGCCGCGCCCGCTGGCCTACGGTGCGGCGGCCAGCGGCCAGCGTGTAGAGATGCAAACGGTGCACGTGGTGGTGCAATTGCGGCTGGCCGCCAGCGACGAAGCGAACCAGGAATTGCACAGCCGCCTGGAAGCCGAGGTTGCCAAGTTGCACCAGACCGAGCGCACCGGCTTGCAGGTGCTGGCGCTGCAAGCCACGCGCAGCCACCGCTCGCGGTTTCAGCAGGCCGACGAAACACCCGTGAACCACGTCACCGGCCACTTCGGCTTTGCCGATGGCCTGAGCCAGCCGGTGATAGATGAAGGTGATGAGGTGCGGCAAAAGGTGCCCGAGCGCGACTTGGTGCCGGCCGGTGAGCTGCTGCTGGGCCGCGCCAACGGCCTTGGCGACGAAGCCAACCCGGGGCTGGATGAACTGCTGCAGGACGGCAGCTTTCTGGTGGTGCGCAAATTGCGCCAGCGGGTGGACCACCTGCACAACAATCTGGCGAAACTGACAGAAACCCAGCGCGAGCAGGCGCTGCAGCACATGATGGGGCGTCACAAGGACGGCCGTGCTCCAGTGCCCCTGCTGCCCGACGCCAAAGGCGGCAACGACTTCAACTATGCCGATGCAAGCACCAGTGACAGTTGCCCCATGCATTCGCACATTCGGCGCAGCAACCCGCGCGACGGCCGCGAGTACACCCCGCGCATCCTGCGCCGGGGCATGTCGTACGGTTTGCTGAATTCGCAGAACCGGGACGCTGAACGCGGCGTTGTTTTCATGGCCTATTGCGCCAGCATTGCCGAGCAGTTCGAGACCATCCAGCGCTGGGTGGCTGGCGGCAACAGCACCGGTGTGTCGTCGGCCATGGGCGACCCGTTTCTGCGCGTGCCGCAAGCCGGCGAAAACCACACCTTCCGTTATGTGGACAACAGCAACCCCTTGCTGCCGAAGGTGGTGCGGGTGGAGTTCGACGACAAGCCGCTGGTGCAGCTTGAATGGGGCTTGTACCTGCTGGTGCCGACACTCAAAGTGCTGGGCAATCTGCAGCAGATGAAACGGGCGCCGGTTGCACGTCTGGGGGTGGGCGCCGCAGCGGCTGCAGCGGCCGCAACCAAAGCCGCAAGCGCAGCCGAAACCAAAGCCGAAACCGAAGACCCCAGACTGGCAAAGTTGCGCGCAGTCTTGCATGACGAGGACCGCGCGCCGGGATGGTGGAAAAGACAGCAACGCACAGGCGCCAAGACTGCTCCGGCTGTGGCTTACGGACGCCCCATCGGCGACCTTGCGGGCGTGCTGGCCGCGTTGAGAGACTGCGAGGCGAAGCACTATTCGGTGACAGGCTACGGCCAGCGCATGGAAGCGACGGTGGGCCTGAACCACCTGGGCATCGACCACAAAGCCGCGCCCGGCAGCGTGGCGGTTGCAGTCAACGGCGAGATCGAAAAGATCACTGAGAAACAGGCGTTCCTGGCTGCCAGCGGGGTGGTGCAACAACTTCTGGCGGCGCTACCGGCGCTGCCCTCGCTGGTGCCTGACGCGCCTGAGCGCCGTGCTATTGACCTGGTGGACTACAGCAACCGTGTACTGGCCGAGCTGTGCCGCCATTGGGTGGGCCTGCCCGACCTGGCAAGCCCGGGCCACGAGCAGTATTTAAAAGCCGGCGGGCACAAGCCCGGAAAGTCGGACGGCGTACCGCGCTGCCCAGGCAACATCGCTTCATCTTCGCGCTACATCTTCCGGCCGTATCCACGGGACGAGTTGCGCGCTGAGGCGGTGCATCAGGGGCGACCCGTGCTGAAGGCGATCGAGGATTGGCTGGCGAGCAACAGCGCGCGGGGCCCCTTGACGCAAGCCATCCAGAAAGGGATGCCAGCAAACGCCGCAAAGGACGAATTGGCGCGTGTGGTGTCGGGTGTGCTGCTGGGTTTTCCGCCCACTGTGCACGGCAACTTCCTGCGCACAGCCGAGACCTGGGTGGAGTCCAAGGAATTCTGGCAACTGCAGCAAACGCTGTTGCTGGCTGCCGGTGGCCAGGGCATCACTCACCACCACGCCGAAGTGGCCCTGCGCGGCCCGCTTCTGAAAGCCATGCGCGCCCGCCCGGTGCCCGAGGTGCTGTGGCGCAGCCCGGTGGACAGCAAGGGCAACATCAGCCATGAAGACAAGGATCGCGTGCTGCTGGGCATGGCATCGGCACTGACCGACCCGGCGGCGCCCGACGAGTTGATCTTCGGCCGCGACGACCGTGATGGCAAAGAATCAACCGTGCACGGCTGCCCGGGCATGCAGATGGGCCTGGGCGTGTTGTTGGCGATGTGGGCGGGCCTGATGCAGGCCGGCACGCTGCATGCGACGGGTTCACCGGTGTTGCTGATCCTGACCCACCGCACGACACCACCCCCGGCGTGATGTTGCGAGCGCGGCTGCGTCGCCACCCCGGTGGCTGCGCCAGCGCCACCCGCCACCGCGTCGGGCCCTGAAAACGCTCAGCGCAGGGCACGTCGCAGGTCTTCGGCTTGTGCCGCGTGCCAAGGCATCTGCAACGCCGCGAATCCAGCGCTGGCAGCGTCCAGCGGCGCCTGCGCCAAGGCGGGCCGACCCTGCAGCAGCGCCACTTCGGCGGCACACAGCTCGGTTGCAGCGTGCTCGTGTGCCGAGCCGCGTATCGCCGCCACCTGCCCGGCCAGCCGCAGGTAGCGTGCCGCTGCTTGTGGTGCTGCGGTGGCCGTTTGCAAGGCCAGCGCGCGGTAGCTCATGGCCGCGCCCAGCAAGTCGCGCTGGCGCGCCCGCAGCAGCGCCTGTGCGGCGTGGCGGCGTGCCGCATCCGGTTTCCCATGCCGTGCCCAGCCCTGGCACAGCCAGCCGTGGTTGAGCGAGCGGTACAAGCCGCTGGCCCTGGGCAGCAGCCAGGCGGTGCTGTCCTCGATGGTCTGCAGGTGGGCCAGGCTGGGCTGCAACATCCAGGCCGCCTGGGCTTCGATGGCGCGCGCAATGGACAGCTGCGCCAGGCTGCGCGTGGCCTGGGCGATGCGCGCCGATGCACGTGCCGCCTGCTGCGCCTGCTGCCACTGGCCCTGCCACAACAGCACCGCGCTGCGCCAGCCCTGCACGGTGGCGCCAATCTCGTGCGTGCCCTCGGCCACACAGGACGCCGCTTCGTCAAAACACTCGTAAGCCAGCTTGAACTGGCCCTGGTCACCCAGCAGGTAGGCCCGGCAGACCAAGGAAAAGGCCAGGCCCACGTTGTGGTGCGTCTTGCTGCGGTGTGCGCGCTTGACAGCGATGACGGCGTCCAAGAGCGGCAGCGCGCGCTGGTAGTTGGCGGCCGTGCAATGCGCTTCGCCCAGTGCGGCCTGTACCTGCACGGCCAGGCGTTCGTCGCCCAGGCTGCGCGCGTCCTGCAGAGCCTGCTCGCCGTGGTGGATCGCCTTGCGGGCGTCGCCCAGCCCGTAGTGCACATAGCTCAGCCAGTAGCGGCTTCTTGCCAGCGTGGGTGCGTCACAGTAGGTCTGCGCCAGTTGCAGCGCACGTTCATGCACGGCCAGTTCGCTGCGCACCGGGTCGAAGACATAGATGCGCGCCAGGCGTTGCGCCACCGCCACCCAGCGCTGGCCAATGCCGGGTGCCATCGGCAGCCGGTCCAGCGCGGCCAGCGCAGCCTTGTAAAAGGTGCGCGCCCGGTCCAGCGCCGATGCCGCCAAAGCCCTGTCACCCGCAAATTCGGCACAAGGCGCCGCCTGCTCGTCATCACCGCCGGCGCCATAGTGGTAGGCCAGCGCTTCCCAGGCGCCGTCCACCGCGCTGTCCTGTGCGCCGTCCACCACGCCATCACCTGCGCCAGCACGCATGCTGTGCCCGATGTCGCTGCGCAGCGCCCGGGCGATGTTCAGGTGCAGGCCTTGGCGCGTGGCCAGGCCCACCGCGTCGTAGATGATGTCGCGCGTCAGGCCATGTTTGAACCGCAAGGTGCCGGCGCGTTCACCCGGGAACAAAAAATCCTGCTGCGCCAGCGCCAGCATCTGCGTGCCGTCGGTGGCCTGCCCGGTCAGGCGCTGCAGCAGCGCTGCCGGCACCACATTGCCAATCACAGCGGCCACGCGCAGCAGCTCGATTTGCGGCGGCGTCAGCCGCTGCACACGCGACTCCACCAGACGCGTCAACCAGCCGGCACCGGCGGCCAGCTTGCCCGCCAGATGCGCAACTTCACCACGCGCTGCCGAGTGACACAGTTCCTCGATGTACAGCGGGTTACCGTCGGCCTGGCGGGTGATCTCGGCCACCACAAAAGGGTCGGCGCCGGGCAGGTGGTAGGCAATGGCGGCGTGTGTTTCGGCGTCGGTCAACGGTGGCAGGTCGATGGTTTCGTCGGCTGCGGCCGGCACACCGGCCGCAGCCGTGGCGCGCGTGGACGTCACCACCAGCAAGGTGTGATCTGGTTGCGCGCGCAGCAACGCCAGCACCAGGTGCGAAGCGTCATCGGCCCATTGCCAATCGTCTACAAACAGCAGCAACGGCTGTTCTTCAGCCAGTTGCAGGAACAGCGCCGCGAAGGCTTCTGCGCTGTGCGGTGCGGCCGTGCCGGCCAGGGCCTGCAGCATGTGGGCGAAGGGCTGCAAGGGCACAGCACCCAGGCTGCTGTCGCAGTAGCCGCGCAGCACGCGGCAGCCGCGCTGCACCACCTGGCTCAGAAAATGCTCAATCAAACGCGTTTTGCCCATACCCGGCGCGCCGGCCACCGCCACGCAACGCATGCGCCTGGCTATCGCCTGGTCCATGGCCTGCCCCAGACGGTGCAGCTCACCCTGGCGCCCCACAAACACCGAAGACGCGTGCCGGCCCAGCGGGCCCAGGCGGTCGGCCAGTTCTGCCAGTGCGTCCACGCGGTACACCAGCAGCGGCGCGGCGCGACCCTTCAGCTGCATCCACTGCGGCGGCCCGGTGACGAAAAAACGGCTGGCGGGGCCGAGCGTTTCTTCGCTGACCAGAATCTGGTCAGCAGCCGCCCGGTCAGAAAGGCGCGAGGCCACGTGGGGCACCGGCCCAAAAAGTTCATAACGACCCAAATCCACGTCGCCGCGCTTGACCAGCACCAGGCCGGCATGCACCCCCGAATGCAGCGCCAGCCGCCGGCCCTGGGGCAGCGGCAGGCGCAGTTCGCGCACGCGCTGGTGCAGTTCCAGCGCCGCGCTGACGGCATCGCGGCCATCGGTTTCGCGCGTGTTTGGGTAACCGAACATTGCCAGCAGGCCGTCGCCCATCACCCGCACCACCACGCCACCATGGCGCGGGATGCTGACCTGGTAGATGTTGCGCAGGGCGGCCAACGTGGCGGCATACTGCTCGGCCTCCATCAGCTCCACCAGTTCGGTGGACTGCGAGAGGTCTGCAAACAGCAAGGTCAGGTAGCGCCGGCCGGGTTCTGCATCCGTTTGCGGCTCGCTGCTCGGCTCATCCATGATTTATTTGCTTCAGGCCCTGCTGACTGGCTGATGTGCGGTGCATTGTGCAGGCCGGGTGGTGGCATGCTGCAGCAGGAAGACCCGACCCCCATGCACACACGTCCGGCACGGCCACAAAGTCGGTGGCGCTATCTGTGGCCGCTGCCCTGGACAGCGGCAGGCCTGCTGCTGTCCGGCCTGGTGTTGGCCTTCGGCGGCCGCGCCCACATCCACACCGGCGTGCTGGAAGTCAGCGGCGGCTGGCTCGGCCGGCGCGCCGGGCGGGGTGTGGGGCCCTTCAACGTGGTGGCCATCACATTGGGTCATGTCGTGCTGGGCAGCAGCGCTGAAGCCTTGAACCGCCTGCGGGCACACGAGCGTGTGCACGTGCGCCAGTACGAACGCTGGGGCTTGCTGTTGGTGCCGGCCTACCTGGCCGACGGCCTGTGGCAGGCGCTGCGCGGCCGCCATCCTTACCGCGACAACCGCTTCGAACGCCCGGCCTTTGACGCCGAAGCGGCCGCACCGATCGGCCCACCAAACGAATTGGAAAAGCCGGCAGGCGCGCCTTCAGCGTAACGCGTCGTTTATGCGCCGCAGCGCATCGGCCCCGGGGCACAGCTCATTCGCGCCCAGCTGGCTCAGCGGCGCGAGCACCGTGCCCAGCGACGCATGCAGGTCCTGGGCACCGCTTTCCACGTACAGCAGCCCGGTCGCCACCTCGCCGGCGGCCATCATCGCCTGCACCTGGGTCAAGGCGCCAATGCGGCTGGTGGGGTCGTAGTCGGCGTGCAGCTTGCGCAGGCGCATGAAGCCGCCGTCGGGCTGCGGCACGTTGATGACGGTGCCCGCCTCGGGCTGGGCGTGCATCTCGGGCGCCAGGTCGATGAAGTCGATGCGGTTCACGGCTTCGTTGTGCTCGCGCACGTGGTCGTAGCTGCGCGTGCTGCCGGCGTGGTTGTTGAAGGCCACGCAGGGGCTGATGACGTCGATGAAAGCCGCGCCGCCGTGCGCGATGGCGCCCTTGATCAGCGGCACCAGCTGGCCCTTGTCGCCGCTGAAGCCGCGCGCCACGTAGGTGGCACCCAGTTGCAACGCCAGGCCCACCAGGTCGATGGCGGTGTCGGTGTTCAGCACACCCTTCTTGCTCTTGCTGCCGCGGTCAGCGGTGGCGCTGAACTGGCCCTTGGTCAGGCCGTAGACACCGTTGTTCTCGACGATGTAGACCATGTTCACGCCGCGGCGCATGGCGTGCGCAAACTGGCCCAGGCCGATGCTGGCGCTGTCGCCGTCGCCGCTGACACCCAGGTACAGCAGGTCACGGTTGGCCAGCGC
>JAYSXE010000124.1:0-3600 GCA_043717565.1 Burkholderiales bacterium
GGTGCAATAATGAAATCAGTGAAAAATTCGGGGTCTGATTATGCTCGACAGGGAAGGCTTCAGGCCCAATGTCGGCATCGTCCTGTTGAACGCCCGCAATCAGGTTTTCTGGGGCAAGAGGCTGCGCGCACATTCGTGGCAGTTTCCTCAAGGCGGCATCAAGCACGGTGAGTCGCCTGAGCAGGCGATGTTGCGAGAGTTGCACGAAGAAGTGGGGCTCAGGCCCGAGCACGTGCAAATCGTTGCGCGCACGCGCGACTGGCTTCGGTACGAGGTGCCTGACCACTTCATCCGGAAAGAAGCCCGGGGCCACTACAGGGGCCAGAAACAGATCTGGTTCCTGCTGCGCCTGGTGGGCCGCGACAGCGACATGAATCTGCGCGCCACCGACCACCCGGAGTTCGACGCCTGGCGCTGGAACGACTACTGGGTGCCGCTGGAAATGGTGATCGAGTTCAAGCGCAACGTGTATGAAATGGCGTTGACCGAGCTTTCACGATACCTGCCCCGCGCCTACAACCCCAACCGCTACCTGCGCGCCGGGCTGCGTTCCACCCGGCTGGACCATGACGCCGAGTCCAGTGGCAGCGACTGGGTGCCTGACGAGCAGCCGAACCTGACACCCGAGGTCAATAGCGTGCCCGGCATCCACGCCGACGATGTCGGCCCTGGCGAGAAGATCGCCGGCTAGCGCAGCGCGCCAACCCAGACGGTCGACGGCTGACAGCGGTCAGCCCAGCAAGACCAGATTCGTGCGGTGGATCAGCTCGGGTTCGTTGGCATAGCCCAGCAGCGACTCAATCTGCGCCGAAGGCTTGCGCGCAATGAGCCGGGCTTCGGGTGCCGAGTAGTTGGCCAGGCCGCGGGCCAGTTCCTGGCCCTGCAGGTCGCGCACCGCAATCACGTCACCGCGCGCAAATTCACCCTGCACCTCGTGCACGCCAATGGGCAACAGGCTCTTGCCTTCGTCGCGCAGTTTCACCACCGCGCCGGCGTCCACCAGCACCGCGCCGCGCAGTTGCAGATGGTCCAGCATCCACTGCTTGCGCGCGGCCAGCTTCGGTGTGCCGGCCACCAGAGCCGTGCCAATGCGCTCGCCCGCGGCAAGGCGCAGCAGAACGTCGGGCTCGCGCCCCCAGGCGATGACGGTGCTGGTGCCGCTGCCCGCCGCCCGCTTGGCCGCCAACACCTTGGTCAGCATGCCGCCGCGGCCGATGCTGGAGCCTGCACCGCCGGCCATGGCTTCCAGCGCCGCGTCGCCGGCTGCAGCCTCTTCTATGAAACGTGCTGCCGGGTCCTTGCGGGGGTCGGCCGAGTACAGGCCGCGCTGGTCGGTGAGGATGACGTACAGGTCGGCGTCCACCAGGTTGGCCACCAGCGCGCCCAGGGTGTCGTTGTCCCCGAAGCGGATCTCGTCGTTGACGACGGTGTCGTTTTCGTTGATGACCGGAATCACCTTCAGCGACAGCAGGGTCAGCAGCGTCGAACGGGCGTTCAGATAGCGTTCCCGGTCGGCCAGGTCGGCATGCGTCAGCAGCACCTGGGCACTGGCCATGCCGTGCTCGCGCAGGTGCGTTTCGTACATCTGCACCAAGCCCATCTGGCCCACAGCGGCTGCGGCTTGCAGTTCGTGCAGTTCCTTGGGGCGTCGGGCCCACCCCAGCCTTTTCATGCCCTCGGCGATGGCGCCGCTGGACACCATCACCAGTTCACGGCCCTGCTGCGCCAGCGCCGCCAGCTGGCGCGACCAGTTGCCGATGGCTTGGGCGTCGACGCCCCGGCCTTCGTTGGTGACAAGGCTGGAGCCGACTTTCACGACGATGCGGCGGGCGTTGGGCACCAGGCCAGTCGTGGTCCCCAAGGCCGCTGCGGGCACAGGCAGGTTAGGCATCACCTTCAACGGCGGTGTCAAAGCGCAGGTCGGGCAGGGGTGCCACCTTCTGCTGTTCGGCCACATGCTGGTACACACGTTCAACCAGCGGTTGCAGGCCATCACGCGCCAGCGCGGAGATCGAGAACACTGGCCCCTTGTAGCGCAGGCGGCGCACATAGTCCTTCACCCGCGCTTCGCGCTCGGCCTCGGGCACCATGTCCAGCTTGTTGAAGACCAGCCAGCGCGGCTTGGCATGCAGGGCCTTGTCGTACTTCTTCAACTCGGCCACGATGGCCTTGGCCTGCACCACGGGGTCGACGCCCTCGTCGAAGGGCGCGGCATCAACGATGTGCAGCAGCAAGCGGGTGCGCTGAAGGTGGCGCAGGAAGCGGTGGCCCAACCCGGCGCCTTCGGAAGCACCTTCAATCAGGCCGGGCACGTCGGCAACGACGAAGCTGCGCTCAGGCCCGACACGCACCACGCCCAGGTTGGGATGCAGGGTGGTGAAGGGATAGTCAGCAATCTTCGGGCGCGCGTTCGATATCGCTGCGATCAACGTGCTCTTGCCAGCATTGGGCATGCCCAGCAGCCCCACGTCGGCCAGCACCCGAAGCTCCAGCTTCAGCTTGAAGGCTTCGCCGGGCCAGCCCGGTGTCTTCTGGCGCGGGCTGCGGTTGGTGCTGGACTTGAAATGCAGGTTGCCGAAACCGCCGTCGCCGCCCTTGGCCAGCAGACTGCGCTGGCCATGTTCCAGCAGTTCCACCATCACATCACCGGTTTCATCGTCGCTGATGATCGTGCCCACGGGCATGCGCAATTCGATTTCAGGCCCGGCAGCGCCAAACTGGTCGGAACCGCGGCCCGCTTCGCCGTTCTTGGCTTCATGCCGGCGCGTGTACCGGTAGTCGATCAGCGTGTTGATGTTTTGGTCAGCCACCGCCCAAACGCTGCCGCCACGTCCGCCATCGCCCCCGTTGGGGCCGCCGAACGGGATGAATTTTTCGCGCCTGAAGCTGGCACAGCCTGGCCCGCCGTTGCCGGCCGAGACGTCGATCAGTGCTTCGTCTACAAACTTCATGGCGGCGAGCTACCCGTGGTTGGGTGGGGCTTAAACAAAGAAGCCCCGGCAAACCGGGGCTTCGCGGGTCTGCGAATGAACGCTCAGGCCGGCTTGATCGAAACCGTCTGGCGGCTGAGTGCGCCCTTGGTTTCAAACAAGACAGCACCGTCGACCAGTGCAAACAGGGTGTGGTCCCGGCCCATGCCGACACCGGTGCCGGCGTGGAACTTGGTTCCGCGCTGGCGAACAATGATGGAACCTGCCGAAACGGCCTGACCACCAAAGGCCTTCACACCCAGCATCTTGGGCTGGGAATCACGGCCGTTGCGCGTTGAGCCGCCGCCTTTTTTCTGTGCCATGGTGGGTGCTCCTTAGCCGTTGATCGAGCCGATATGCAGCTCGGTGAAGTTCTGGCGGTGGCCGCCATGCTTCTGGTAATGCTTGCGGCGGCGCATCTTGAAAATGCGTACCTTGTCGTGCCGACCGTGAGCCACCACCGTGGCATTCACCGTCGCACCCGCGACCCAGGGCGCCCCGATCTTCAGGTCAGCGCCGATACCAACGGCCAGCACCTGATCGATCACGATTTCCTGACCCACGTCCGCAGCAATCTGTTCTACCAATATTTTTTCGCCTGCAGCAACTTTGTATTGTTTGCCGCCGGTTT
>JAYSXE010000125.1:0-21796 GCA_043717565.1 Burkholderiales bacterium
GGCCCGGCTGCAACGCGGCGGGATGGCCGTGCTGATGCTGATGATGTCGGTCGCCCTGTACAACGACGTGGCCCGCTTGCTGGGCCTCAACTGATCCCCATGTCCCCTGTTTCCCCGTTCGGGCCGCTGCGCCCGGTTGCGGTCGCTGTCGCGGCCGCATTGGTCGTCTGTGCACCCCTGGTCGCGCGCGCTGTCGAGCCGTTTGTCATCAAGGACATCCGGATCGAGGGCCTGCAACGCACCGACCCCGGCACCGTGTTCGCAGCACTTCCATTCCGCATCGGCGACACCTACACCGACGACAAGGCCGCTGCGGCGCTGCGTGCGCTGTTTGCCACCGGCCTGTTCAAGGACGTGCGCATCGAGATCGACGGAGAGGTGCCGGTGGTCATCGTCGAAGAGCGCGGCATCATTGCTTCGGTCAGTTTTGTCGGCCTGAAGGAATTCGACAAGGAACCGCTGACCAAGTCGCTGCGCGACGCCGGCATCGGCGAAGGCCTGCCTTTCGACCGCGCCTTGATCGACCGTGCAGAACAGGAAATCAAGCGCCAGTACCTGGGCCGCAGCCTGTACGGCGCCGAGGTGGTGACCACGGTGACACCGATCGAGCGCAACCGCGTCAACGTCACGTTCACCATGACCGAAGGCGACGCTGCGCGCATCAACGACATCCGTATCGTCGGCAACACCGTCTTTACCACTTCGAAGTTGATGGAGTTGTTTGAGTTGACGCCCAGCGGATGGTTCACCTGGTACAGCAAGACCGACCGCTATTCGCGCAGCAAGCTGAATGCCGACCTTGAAAAGCTGCGGGCCTACTACGTCAACCGCGGGTATCTCGAATTTGCAATCGAGTCCACCCAGGTCACCATTTCGCCTGATAAACAGTCCATCTCGGTGGCCATCTCCATCAAGGAAGGGCAGCCCTACACCGTGACAGCCGTCAGGCTGGAAGGTGACTACCTCGGCAAGGAAGCAGAATTCCGCAGCCTCGTGCTGCTGCGGCCGGGGCAGCCCTACCGCGGAGACGCCGTCACCGAGACCTCGCGCCGCTTTCAGGACCGTTTTGGCCTGTACGGCTACGCCTTTGCGCGCATGGAACCGCGCCCTGAAATCGACCGCGCCACCGGGCAGGTGGTGGTGGTGTTCGCGGCCGAGCCCCAGCGGCGCGTGTACGTGCGCCGCATTGACGTGGCCGGCAACACGCGCACCCGCGACGAAGTCATCCGGCGCGAGTTCCGGCAACTGGAATCGGCCTGGTACGACGGCGGCCTGATCAAGCTGTCCAAGGAACGCGTCGACCGGCTGGGCTACTTCAAGGACGTTGAGGTCGAGACCAACGAAGTCGCCGGCGCACCCGACCAGGTGGATCTGGTGGTGACCGTGACTGAAAAGCCCACCGGCAACCTGCAGGTGGGCGCGGGTTATTCCAACGCCGAGAAGCTGACCTTCAACGCGGCCATCAAGCAGGACAACGCGTTCGGTTCCGGCAAAAGCCTGGGCGTGGAGGTCAACACAAGCAAGTACCAGCGCACGCTGGTCGTCGGCACGGTGGACCCTTACTGGACGGTGGACGGCATCTCGCTGTCGCTGGACGCCTTCTACCGTACCAGCCGCCCGGTGAACTTCCTGGGCGACAGCTACGAATTGCGCACGCCGGGCGCCAAGGCGGTGTTTGGTGTGCCTTTCTCCGAGTACGACACCGTGTTCATGGGCGTGGGCTGGGAACGCACCGAGCTGGGCACCTCCACCGGCCTGCCACTGGCCTGGCAGAACTACCGCGTGCTGTACGGCAACAAGACCGACGCCTTTGCCGTGACCGTGGGTTGGGCGCGCGACGGCCGTGACAGCTTGCTCGTGCCCAGTGCCGGCCGCTACCAGCGGGCGCTGTTCGAGTGGAGCTTTGCCGGCGAGGTGAAATACCTGAAGACCAACCTGCAGTACCAGGAATACTGGTCGTTGCCGGCGCGAATGACCTTGGGCGTGAACGCCGAAGTGGCCTTCGGCAAAGGCTTGGGCGGCACGCCGTACCCGGTCTTCAAATACTTCAGTGGCGGCGGCCTGGGCACGGTGCGTGCATTCGAGCAAGGCTCGTTGGGCACGGTCGACCCCACCGGCGCGTATCTGGGTGGCGCGAAGCGCCTGAACGTCAACAGCGAGTTGTACTTCCCGGTGCCAGGCACCGGCAACGACAAGAGCCTGCGCATCTTCGCCTTTGCCGACGCGGGCAACGTGTGGCGTGAAGACGAACAGGTGCGCGCCGACTCGTTGCGCTCTTCGGTGGGCCTGGGCCTGAGCTGGGTTTCGCCGGTGGGCCCGCTGAAGCTCAGCTGGGGGCGGCCGGTGAGCGTCAAGCGCAACGATAGAATCCAAAAATTCCAATTCCAGATCGGGACAGCTTTCTGATGAAGACCTCGGGTATGCGCGCCAAGCTTGCGCCTTCTTTTGCCGCGCTTGCTTTGGGTGCTGCAGTGATGCTGGCCGCCTCGGTACCTGCCACGGCGCAGGAACTGAAGATCGGATATGTGAACAGCGAACGCGTGCTGCGCGAAGCCACGCCCGCCAAGGCTGCACAGCAGAAGCTGGAAGTGGAATTCAGCAAGCGCGAGCGCGAGTTGAACGACGTCGGCGCCCGGCTGAAGGCGGCTGCCGACAAGCTTGAAAAAGACGGCTCCACGCTCCCACCGTCTGAACAAAGCCGCCGCCAGCGCGAACTGGTGGAACAGGATCGTGACCTGCAGCGCAAGCGCCGCGAGTTCCAGGAAGACCTGAACCAGCGCCGCAACGAGGAACTGGCCGCCGTGGTGGAACGCGCCAACCGTGCAATCAAGCAAATCTTTGATGGCGAGAAGTACGACCTCATCATCCAGGAAGTGGTTTTTGCCGGCCCGCGCATCGACATCACCGACAAGGTGATCCGCATGCTCAACGCGGCGCCTGCTGCACCCGGCAAGTAAGCCTGCGCGGGCGGCTGCACAACAGGCTGCCTGGACGCCGATGATGCAGGCCCGGCTGGGTGACTTGGCACAGGTGGTGGGCGGTCTGCTGACCGGCGACCCTGACCAGACTGTGGCCCGGGTGGCGTCGCTGGAAACCGCGGGGCCCGACTGCATCAGCTTTCTGGCCAGCCCCCGCTACGTCGGACAGTTGCTGACCACGCAAGCCGGCTGCGTCATCGTGGCTCCAGCGCTGCGCGAACAGGCCTTTGCCCGTTCGGGTGCCGACACTGGTGCTGGCACTGGCGCTGTTGCGCGTGGTTCAAGCACAGCCACCATCGTCTGCGAAGACCCTTATTACGCTTTTGCCAAGCTCACGCAATGGTGGGCGCGGCAGCGCCGCACAGCGCCCACCGTGGGCGTGCATGCCAGCGCCGTCATCGAGCCGGGTGCACGGTTGCATGCCAGCGCTTCGGTGGGCCCCTTGGCCTACGTGGGCGCGGGCGCCCGCATTGGCGCAGGGGCTTGGGTGGGTGCGCAGGCCCACGTGGGCGCCGGTGCGGTCATCGGCGAAGAGACGGTGCTCAAGCCTCACGTGGTGTTGGGCGACGGCTGCTTCATCGGCGCCCATGGCATCGTGCATGCTGGCGCCGTCATCGGTGCGGACGGCTTCGGCTTTGCGCCGCACCAGGGCCGGTGGGAAAAAATCGAGCAACTGGGCGCCGTCCGCATTGGCGACCACGTCGAGATCGGCGCCAACACCTGCATCGACCGCGGCGCGCTGGAAGACACGGTGCTGGAAGAGGGCGTGAAGCTCGACAACCTGGTGCAGATCGGTCACAACGTGACCATCGGCGCGCACACGGCATTTGCCGGTTGTGTGGGCGTGGCGGGCAGCGCGCGCATCGGGCGCCATTGCACGGCCGGCGGGGGCGCCATCATCCTGGGCCACTTGGAAATCGTCGATCACGTGCACATCACGGCGGCCACGGTCATCACCCGTTCCATCCACAAACCAGGCCAGTACAGCGGCCTGTTTCCCTTCGATGACAATGCGTCGTGGGAGAAGAACGCCGCCACGCTGCGGCAACTGCATGCCCTGCGGGACAGGCTGCGCGCCCTGGAGAAAAAAACATGACGACGGGTCCGATGGACATTCAATACATCCTGCGCAAGTTGCCCCACCGTTACCCGTTTCTGCTTGTCGACCGGGTGCTGGAAGTTGAAAAGAACGTCCGCATCAAGGCGCTGAAAAACGTCACGGCCAACGAGCCGTTTTTCCCGGGTCACTTCCCGGCGCGGCCCGTGATGCCGGGTGTATTGATGCTCGAGGCGCTGGCGCAGGCTGCCGCGCTGTTGTCGTTCGAGTCGCTGGGTTCAGAGCCCGGCGAAGACACCGTGGTGTATTTCGTGGGCATCGACAACGCGCGTTTCAAACGCCCGGTGGGCCCCGGCGACCAGCTGATCCTGGAAGCCAGCATCGACCGCGCCAAATCCGGCATCTATCGCTACAAGACCCGGGCCAGCGTCGACGGCCAGACGGCGGTGGAAGCCGAACTGATGTGCACCATGCGCAAGGTGGCTTGAGCGCACCGTGACGGCCATCCACGCCACCGCACTGGTTGACGCCGCTGCCGAACTGGACAGCAGTGTCCAGGTGGGCCCCTACACGGTGATTGGGGCCGGTGTGCGCATCGGTGCCCAAACCCGCATCGGCGCGCACTGCACGATCGAAGGTCCGTGCACGATCGGACGCGACAACACCGTGCACGCGCACGCGGCCCTGGGTGGTGCGCCGCAGGACATGAAATACCGCGGCGAGCCGACCGAGCTGCTGGTCGGCGACCGCAACACCATCCGCGAGTTCTGCACCTTCAACCGCGGCACCGCGCAGGATCAGGGCGTCACCCGTGTGGGTGACGACAACTGGGTCATGGCCTACGTGCATGTGGCGCATGACGTGCAGGTCGGCAACCACACCATCCTGGCCAACAATGCCACGCTGGCCGGCCACGTGCACATTGGCGACTGGGTGATCGTGGGTGGCCTGACGGGCGTGCACCAGTTCTGCAAGATCGGCGCGCATGCCATGACGGGCTTTCAGAGCCATGTGTCGCAGGACGTGCCGCCCTTCATGCTGGCCAGCGGCAACCCGCTGGGTGTGCACGGTTTCAACATCGAAGGGCTGCGCCGGCGCGGCTTTTCGCGCGAACGCATCTCGCAGGTCAAGCAGATGCACCGGCTGCTGTACCGCGACGGGCTGACGCTGGTAGCCGCGCGCCAGGCCATTGCCGCGTTGCAGGGCGGGGCGGCCGAAGGTGGTGACACTGACCTTCAGCTGATGCTGGACTTCCTGGCAGCATCTGCCCGCGGCATTGCGCGCTGACCGCCTGTTGCCGTGACTGCTCCGGTGCGATTGGGCCTGGTGGCCGGCGAGACGTCGGGCGACTTGCTGGCGGGCCACCTGTTGGCCGGCATGCGCCAACGCTGGCCCGCGCTGCAGGGCTTTGGCATCGGCGGGCCGCAGATGGCGGCCCAAGGCTTTGCGGCCTGGTGGAACAGCGACAAGCTGGCGGTGCGCGGTTATGTGGAAGTGTTGCGCCACTACCGAGAACTGTCCGGCATCCGCGACGCACTGGCCCAGCGCATGGTGCAGGAACGCCCCCACGCCTTCATCGGGGTGGACGCACCCGACTTCAACCTCGGCCTGGAGCAGCGGCTGAAGGCGGCCGGCGTGAAGACCATCCACTTCATCTGCCCGTCCATCTGGGCCTGGCGCGGCGGGCGTGCGCGCAAGATGGCAGCCAGCGCCGACCACGTGTTGTGCCTGTTCCCGTTCGAGCCCGAACTGCTGCGCGCGCATGGCGTGGCGGCCACCTACGTGGGCCACCCGCTGGCCGACGCGGTGCCGCTGCAGGTGCCGCGAGATGCCAGCCGCCTGCAGCTGGGCCTGACGGGCAGCGATGCCGTGGTGGCCCTGTTGCCGGGCAGCCGGCGCTCTGAAATCCAGGCCATCGCGCCACACCTGTTCCAGGCGGCTGCACTGATGCACCGCCAGCGGCCGGCGCTGCGCTTTGTGCTGCCGGTGGCGCCGGGCTTGCGCAGTTTGGTCGAGCCCCTGCTGCTGCAGCACGCCCCGCAGGTGCCGGTGCAGTTGCTGGACGGGCAGTCGCATACAGCGCTGGCGGCCTGCGACGTGACCTTGATCGCCAGCGGCACCGCCACGCTGGAGGCGGCGCTTTTCAAGCGGCCCATGGTCATCGCCTACAACATGCACCCCTTGAGCTGGCAGCTGATGAAGCGCATGCGCTACCAGCCGTGGGTGGGCCTGCCGAACATCCTGTGCCGTGACTTTGTAGTGCCAGAATTGATCCAGGAACGCTGCCGCGCCGGGCCCTTGGCTGAGGCCACGTTGCGGTGGCTGGACGACAGCGCTGCCAGCGACCAGCTTCAACGCCGCTTCATGGAACTGCACCACCTGTTGCGCCGCGACACCGCACGCAAAGCCACCGATGCCATCGCGCAAGTCCTTCAGATTTGAACAGCTGGGCCTGGACTGGGGCCCAGGCCTGGTGGCGGGCGTTGACGAAGCCGGCCGTGGGCCGCTGGCCGGTCCGGTGGTGGCCGCCGCGGTCATCCTGGACGAGCTGAAACCCATCAAGGGTCTGACCGATTCCAAGTTGCTGACGGCGCGGCGCCGTGAGGCGCTGGCCGAGGAGATATGCGCCAAGGCCTTGTGCTGCAGCGTGGGCCTGGCCAGCGCCGCCGAGATTGACGAGTTCAATGTCCTGCAGGCCACGATGATGGCCATGCAGCGCGCCGTGGCCGGGCTGCGCCTGCTGCCGCAGCGAGTGGTGGTGGACGGCAACCGGGTGCCCCGCCTGAGCATGGCGGTGTCGGCCATCGTCAAGGGCGACGCCAAGGTGGCGGCCATCTCCGCGGCTTCCATCCTGGCCAAGACACACCGCGACCGACTGTGCCAGCAACTGCACGAACGCTTTCCGGGCTACGGGTTCGACGCGCACAAGGGCTACCCCACGGCCGGGCATCTCAGTGCCTTGCAGCTGCTGGGGCCCTGCGACGAGCACCGGCGCAGCTTTTCCCCGGTGCGCGGCGCGCTGCTGGTGGGCAGGGGCTGAACGCTCATGGCCGTGGTGCGCATCGAGTCCCGCGACAACCCGCTGCTGTTGCGGGTGCGGCGCCTGGCGCAGGACAGCAACGCCTACCGCAAAGAAGGCGCGGTCTGGCTGGAAGGTGACCACCTGTGCCGTGCCCTGCTGGCGCGCGGTGGCGTGCCGCTGCAGGCGCTGGTCAGCGCCAGTGCGTGGCAGCGCGACGACCTGCACGAACTGGCGCAGGCCGCGCCGCGCGTCGCCGTGTTGCCCGACGCGCTGTTTGCCACGCTCAGTGCCCTGGAATCACCGGCCGGCCTGGGCTTCCTGGCGCCACTGCCGCAGGCAACCACGCTGCAGCCCGGCGTGGCCAGCGTGGTGCTGGACCGCCTGCAAGACACCGGCAATGTGGGCAGCATCCTGCGCAGCGCGGCGGCATTCGGTTTTCGCCAGGTGCTGGGCCTGAAAGGAACGGCCGCCTTGTGGTCACCCAAGGTGCTGCGCGCCGGCATGGGCGCGCACTTCGCGCTGCATCTGGTGGAAGGGCTGAGCGCGGCCGACCTGGCGCCGCTGAACGTGCCCTTGCTGGCCACCAGTTCCCACGAAGGTGAATGGCTGCAACAGGCCGCGCTGCCCTGGCCCTGCGCCTGGCTGCTGGGCCATGAAGGGCAGGGCGTGTGCGCCGAACTGATGGCCGCCTCCAGACTGAAGCTGCGCATTCCGCAGCCCGGGGGCGAAGAGTCGCTGAATGTGGCCTCGGCGGCAGCCGTCTGCCTGTACGAGTCGGCGCGCCGGCGGCTGCTGCCTCAGTAGATCAGACGGTCGGGGCGCAGGTCGCGCAGGATGGTGGTGGCGATCTCTTCGATCGACTTGTGCGTGGACGACAACCACGCCACGCCTTCGCGCCGCATCATGGCTTCGGCTTCGTTCACTTCGTAGCGGCAGTTTTCCAGCGCAGCATACTTGCTGCCAGGCCGGCGTTCGTTGCGGATCTGCGCCAGCCGCGTGGGGTCTATCGTCAAGCCGAAGCACTTGCGTTTGAAGGGCGCCAGCGGTGTGGGCATGCGCCCGCGCTCGAAGTCTTCAGGAATCAGGGGATAGTTGGCGGCCTTGATGCCGTGCTGCATGGCCAGGTACAGCGAAGTTGGAGTCTTGCCGCTGCGGCTGACCCCCAGCAGGATGACGTCGGCCAGGTCCAGGTTGCGCGCGCTCTGGCCGTCGTCGTGGGCCAGCGAGAAGTTGATGGCTTCGATGCGGTCGTTGTATTCCTGGCTCTGGCTGGCGTCTGAAAAACGGCCGATGCGGTGGTTGCTCTTCACGCCGTATTCGATTTCCAGCGGCTCGACAAAGGTGCGGAACATGTCCAGCACCAGGGCCTTGCACTCTGGGCCGGTGACGATGGACCGCGTCTCGTCGTTCACGAGCGTGATGAACACCACCGGCCGCTGCCCTTCGCGTTCGCCCGTGGCGTTGATTTCAGTCACGGCGGCATGTGCCTTCTCGAGGTTGTCGATGAAGGGCATGCGCACGTGGCGGTGCCGTCCGGGGAACTGGGCCAGGATGGAATTGCCGAAGGTGGACGCCGTGATGCCGGTGCCGTCAGAGACAAAGAACACAGTGCGTTCGGACATGGGGTCTGCTGGGGCCGTTGCGGGGGTGCAATTGCAGGCCATCATAAGGAAGAAATCCCTAGAATCCGTGCTGACAAGCGACGCCGAACCCGACAAGCCGCGGCCCCTTTTTGTGATCTGCGCAGGCCGCGCTGCCCTACACCCATGACCCCCTTGAAGCTCCAACAAGCCGAACAAAACGCCCCAAGGCGTGGTCTGGGTGTGTCCGCGTCGCGCACCGTTTTTTCATTGTCTGGAGTCTTCCCATGTCTGTGTCCTCTGCCCCCGTGGCCCCCCTGGAAGGCGCGCTCGTCGCGCCCTTTGAACAACTGAGAATGACCGACGTCGAGTCGGTGGGCGGCAAGAACGCCTCGCTCGGCGAAATGATCAGCCAACTGGCCGCCACTGGCGTGCGCGTGCCCGGCGGCTTTGCCACCACGGCACTGGCCTTCCGCGATTTCCTGCGCCACGGCGGCCTGGACCGGCGCATCCAGGACAAGCTGGCCACGCTGGACACCGAAGACGTGCGCGCGCTGGCCGACGCCGGTGCCCAGATCCGGCGTTGGATCGTCGAGACGCCATTGCAGCCGGGGCTGGAAGCGGCCATCCGCGAACAGTTTGCCCGCCTCAGCGCAGGTCAGCCCACGGCCAGCTTTGCCGTGCGGTCGTCAGCCACGGCCGAAGACATGCCCGACGCGTCATTCGCTGGCCAGCAGGAAACCTTCCTGAACGTGACCGGCGTCGACTCGGTGCTGCACCACATCAAGGAAGTGTTTGCGTCGCTGTACAACGACCGCGCCATCAGCTACCGGGTGCACAAGGGCTATGCCCATGTGGACGTGGCACTGTCGGCGGGCGTGCAGCGCATGGTGCGCTCTGACCTGGGCGCGGCCGGCGTGGTGTTCACGCTGGACACCGAGTCGGGTTTCACCGACGTGGTCTTCATCACCTCCAGCTACGGGCTGGGCGAACTGGTGGTGCAGGGGGCTGTGAACCCCGACGAGTTCTACGTGCACAAGCCCATGCTGGCGGCGGGCAAGTTCCCGGTCATCCGGCGCGTGCTGGGCAGCAAGCTGCAGCGTATGGAATTCGCCGGCGCACAGGAAAAGGCCGATACCGGCCGTCTGGTGAAGGTGCTGGACACGCCGCCCGAGCAGCGCAACCGCTACTCGCTGTCTGACGCTGACGCCATCGAACTGGCCCGTTACGCCATCATCATCGAGAAGCACTATGGCCGGGCCATGGACATCGAATGGGGCAAGGACGGTGTCGACGGCCAGATCTACATCCTGCAGGCGCGGCCTGAAACAGTGAAGAGCCAGATCGCTGCCGGCGGCAAGGCTGAACAGCGTTTCAAGATCAAGGGCGACACCAGCAAGAACACGGTGCTGGCCGAGGGCCGTGCCATCGGCCAGAAGGTGGGCACCGGGCCGGTGCGGCTGGTGCGCAGCACGGCCGAAATGGACCGTGTGCAGCCGGGTGACATCCTGGTCACCGACATGACCGACCCCAATTGGGAGCCGGTCATGAAGCGGGCTGCGGCCATCGTCACCAACCGCGGCGGCCGCACCTGCCACGCTGCCATCATCGCCCGCGAAATGGGCATTCCGGCCGTGGTGGGCTGCGGCGACGCCACCGAGAAGCTGCACGAAGGTGCACTGGTCACCGTGTCCTGTGCCGAAGGCGACACGGGCTTCATCTATGACGGGTTGCTGGAGACCGAAGTCACCGACGTGGTGCGCGGCGACATGCCGTACTGCCCCATCAAGATCATGATGAACGTGGGCAACCCACAACTGGCCTTCGACTTCTGCCAGATGCCGAACTCCGGCGTCGGGCTGGCGCGGCTGGAATTCATCATCAACAACAACATTGGCGTGCACCCGAAGGCCGTGCTCGACTACCCGAACATCGACTCCGACCTGAAGAAGGCCGTGGAGTCGGTGGCGCGCGGTCATGCCTCGCCGCGGGCCTTTTACGTGGACAAGCTGGTCGAAGGCGTGGCCACCATCGCGGCGGCGTTCTGGCCCAAGACGGTGATCGTCAGGCTGTCGGACTTCAAGAGCAACGAATACCGCAAACTCATCGGCGGTGCGCGTTACGAGCCCGATGAAGAGAACCCGATGCTGGGCTTCCGTGGCGCCAGCCGCTACATCAGCGGTGACTTTGGCGACGCCTTTGCCATGGAATGTGAGGCACTGCGCCGCGTGCGCGAAGACATGGGGCTGACCAACGTGGAGATCATGGTGCCCTTCGTGCGCACCGTGCGCCAGGCGGCGGCCGTCAACGAGATGCTGGCCGAACGGGGTTTGAAGCGGGGTGTCAACGGCCTGCGCATGATCATGATGTGCGAAGTGCCCAGCAACGCCATCCTGGCCGACCAGTTCCTGGAGCACTACGACGGCATGTCCATCGGCTCCAACGACCTGACCCAGCTGACGCTGGGGCTGGACCGCGAGTCGGGCATCCAGCAGCTGACGCAGGACTTCGACGAGCGCGACCCGGCCGTCAGGGCCCTGATCTCGCGCGCCATCGCCGCCTGCCGGGCCACCGGCAAATACGTGGGCATCTGCGGCCAAGGCCCCAGCGACCACCCTGACTTCGCCGACTGGCTGGCCAAGGAAGGCATCGTGTCGATCTCGCTGAACCCCGACACCGTCGTCGAAACCTGGCAGCGCCTGGCAAAGGGCTGACAGGGGCCGTGCCCGCTCACGGGCGGGCATTGTTTGAAAGTCAGCGTCACGCTGCGGCCTGGCTGCTGCCCGCCGCCCGCGGGCTTGCCACCGGGCGGCAGCGCCGTAGTAGAATCGTGGGCTTTCCTTGCTGCACCCGTGATGTTGACGCATCGGGGCAGCTTCCACTCCGCAATCCTTGGATCCTCAAGGTCCGGAATCCACAAGGAAATCCTTCAAGGAGTACACATGCGTCACTATGAGATCGTTCTGCTGATCCATCCGGATCAAAGCGAACAAGTTCCGGCCATGCTGGAACGCTACAAGGGCCTGGTCACCGCAGCCGGTGGCAAGGTGCACCGCGTGGAAGACTGGGGTCGGCGCCAGCTGGCCTACATGATCCAGAAGCTTGCGAAGGCGCACTACCTGTGCCTGAACATCGAGTGCACGGCCGCCACGCTGACCGAACTTGAAACGGGCTTCCGCTTCAACGACGCCGTGCTGCGCCACCTGACCGTGGGCAAGACCAAGGCTGAGACCACCCCATCCATCATGATGAAGGCGGTTGAGCGCGAGGAAGCCCGCAAAGAGCGCCAGGAGGCTTCGGCCTGATTCAAGGTTTGCGCGGCCAGGTGCCGCGGCCTGCCCACCCTGCGGAGATTCAACGATGAACCGCCTGGTACTGGCCGCCACCCTGGTGGAGCGTGCAGCACTGCGATACACCCCTGCCGGCCTGCCGGCCCTGGACTTGAGCCTGAAGCACGAGTCCGAGGTCAGCGAAGACGGGCAACCGCGCAAAGTCTCGATGGAGATGAAGGCGATTGCGATCGGGGCCATCACGCAGATGCTGACAGCTCTGGCGCTGGGCAGTGGGGGTCTGTACGCAGGCTTCATCACCAGCACCCGCAATGGCCGAGGATTGCTGTTCCACATCACCTCGTTCGATGCCGACCCTGCGCCCACCGTGGCGCTCGAAGCAAGCGACGAGACCCTGTCATCCGGATCGTTTCAAATCAAGTAGGAGCTGACTATGCCCCCACCACGTGGTAAAGGTCGTTTTTCCAAAGACAAGCGCCCGAAGCGCAACAACCAGACGCTGCTGTTCCGCCGCAAGCGTTTCTGCCGCTTCACGGTCGCCGGTGTCACCGAAATCGACTACAAGGAAATCGACGTTCTGCGCGATTTCATCAGCGAGAACGGCAAGATCACGCCGGCACGCCTGACCGGCACGCGTGCTTTCTTCCAGCGCAAGCTGACCAACGCCATCAAGCGCGCGCGCTATCTGGCGCTGATGCCTTACTCTGACCAGCACAAGGTCTGAGGAGCACCCCATGCAAATCATTCTTCTCGAAAAAGTGGGCAAGCTCGGTAACCTGGGCGATGTCGTCAACGTCAAGGCCGGCTACGCCCGCAACTACCTGATCCCCACCCGCCAGGCACGCCGTGCCACGGAATCGGCGATCAAGGAGTTCGAAACCAAGCGCGCCGAACTCGAAAAAGCGGCCGCTGCCAAGCTGTCCGCAGCGCAGGCTGTGGGTGAGCAGATCGCCGGCAAGACCGTTCGCGTGGCCCAGAAGGCTGGCGTTGACGGCCGCCTGTTCGGCTCGGTGACCAACGCCGACGTGGCCGAAGCGCTGACCAAGATGGGCACGCCCATCGCCAAGTCACAGGTGCGCATGCCCAACGGCCCGCTGAAGACCCTGGGTGAGCACCCGGTCTCGGTGTCGCCTCATGGCGACGTGGTGGTGGAAGTCACCGTGCACGTGGTGGCGCAAGCCGACTGACCGCACTGCAAGACAGCCAGGCCCGGGCTTGCACCGGGGCAGCAAACAGGGCCGGCTTTCGCCGGCCCTTTCTTTTGCCGGTGTGGCCCGCCGCAGCCCCTGCACAGGCGCCGCACGGGTCATCCACAGGGTTGCCCACAGCCGCCGGCCACCGTGCCCGAAAACCTTGCGGGCCTGCCTTCAAAACCGCGTCAAAACCGTCTAGCCTTCAGCCATGAGCACCGTTTCCGACCCCCGTGACAGCGCCGTCGTGCGTGATGACGAAGTTTCCCGCCTGCGGGTGCCACCGCATTCCGTTGAGGCCGAGCAGAGCGTGCTGGGCGGCCTGCTGCTGGACAACCTGGCCTGGGACCGTGCGGCCGAACTGCTGAACGAAAGCGACTTTTACCGCTATGAACACCGGCTGATCTTCTCGGCGATGGCGTCGCTGGTGACGCACAGCAAGCCGGCTGACGTGATCACGGTGTTCGAGCAGTTGCAGAGCCTGGGCAAGGCTGAAGACAGTGGTGGCCTGGCGTACCTGAACGCGCTGGCGCAGAGCGTGCCAAGTGCCGCCAATATGCGGCGTTATGCTGAAATTGTTCGCGAGCGCGCCATCCTGCGCAAGCTCATTGCAGCCAGTGACGAGATCGCCACCTCGGCTTTCAACCGCGAAGGCCGTGCGGTGCCGCAGATCCTGGACGAGGCCGAGAGCAAGATCCTGAAGATCGGCGAAGAGGGTTCGCGCCAGCGCCAGGGTTTCCAGGGCATGGATTCGCTGGTGGTGGCGCTGCTGGACCGCGTCAACGAACTGGCCGAGAACGGTGCCGAAGACGTGACCGGCGTGCGCACCGGTTACTACGACCTGGACAACATGACGGCCGGCCTGCAAAAGGGCGACCTGGTGGTGCTGGCAGCACGCCCGTCCATGGGCAAGACGGCATTTGCACTGAACATTGCCGAGCACGTGGCGGTGAAGGAAGAGCTGCCGGTGGTGGTGTTCTCCATGGAAATGGGCGCCTCGCAGCTGGCACTGCGGATGGTGGGTTCGCTGGGTCGCATCAACCAGCAACACCTGCGCACCGGCAAGTTGCAGGACGACGAATGGGGCCGCCTGGCCGAATCGGTCGAACGGCTGGGCAAGGTGCAGATGTTCATCGACGAAACGGCCGGCCTGACCGCGGCCGAGTTGCGTGCCCGCGCACGGCGCGTGGCGCGCCAGTTCGGCGGCACGCTGGGCCTGATCGTGGTGGACTACCTGCAGCTGATGAGCGGCAGCGGCGGTGACGGCGAGAACCGCGCCACCGAACTGGGCGAGATCTCGCGCGGCATGAAGGCGCTGGCCAAGGAACTGCAGTGCCCGTTGATCGCGCTGTCGCAGTTGAACCGCAGCGTTGAGTCGCGCACCGACAAGCGGCCGATGATGAGCGACCTGCGCGAATCGGGCGCCATTGAGCAAGACGCGGACATCATCATGTTCATCTACCGCGACGACTACTACACCAAGGAAGCCAGCAAGGAACCCGGTGTGGCCGAGATCATCATCGCCAAGCAGCGCAACGGCCCGGTGGGAACCGTGAAACTGGCCTTCCTGAAGCCGCTGACCAAGTTTGACAACCTGGCTCCCGGCAGCAGCGGCAACGAGTACTGACCTGGGCATGACCGGTTCCAGGGCCCGGGGCGGCATGCGGCCTTCAGCAGTTCGTGTGGCACTGGCCGCCTGCTTGGCGTGGGTGCTTGTCTGCGTGTGCGGTCTTGCCGCGGCTGCGCCGCCCGTGGCCGACACCATGGCGCAGCGCGTGCTGGCTTGCACCGCCTGCCACGGCCTGCAGGGCAGGGCCTCGGCCGTGGGTTACGTGCCCCGCATCGCTGGCAAGCCAATGGGCTACCTGTTTCAGCAGTTGCTGGCCTTCCGTGACGGCAGTCGCCGGCACGACGGCATGGCCCGGCTGTTGGAACATCTGGACGACCGCTACCTGGCCGAACTGGCTTCGCACTTTGCGGCTCAGGACCTGCCTTATCCGCCGCCCGGCGCCACGGGGCAGCAGGTCGATGGCAAGGTTCTGGCACGCGGGGAAATGCTGGTGCGCCAGGGCGACCCGTCCCGGCAGCTGCCGGCTTGCAGCGCTTGCCATGGTGCATCACTGACGGGCGTGTCACCCTTTGTGCCCGGTTTGCTGGGCTTGCCCAGAGACTATGTGATCAGCCAGCTGGGCAGCTGGCGCCTGGGCGCACGGCAAGCCCGCAAGCCCGACTGCATGGCGCAGATCGCGCAGCGACTGCAGGCTGCCGACGTGGCGGCTGTGGCCGAGTGGCTGCAGGCGCAGCCGGTGCCAGTGCCTTCGGCGGCGGCAGCGCAGGCACAGGCCGCCTGGCCCATGGACTGCGGCAGCTTCCGCTGATGGGCTGGCGCCAAGGCTTGCGCGGCGGGTGGCAGAAGTGGCTGGCGCTTCTGGCTGCGTGTGGGGTGGCCATCGCGGTGGCGCTCGCTTTGGCAGCGGCGTCTTTCGAACGCAGCCTGGAAGAGGGCGGGGCACCAGATTCGGCACCGACTGGCAACGGTGCTGACCCGGCCCTGGTGGAACGCGGAGCCTACATCGCGCGGTTGGGCCATTGCGCGGGCTGCCACACCGCGCGCGGCGGGCCAGTGTTGGCCGGCGGGCGTGCACTGGTCACCCCGTTCGGCACCGTCTATGCCGGCAACCTCACGCCCGACATGGCCACCGGCCTGGGCGCTTGGTCGGCCAACGACTTCTGGCGCGCCCTTCATCTTGGCCGCTCGCGCGACGGGCGTTTGCTGCTGCCGGCTTTCCCCTACACCCACTACACGCGGGTGACGCGCAGTGACAGCTTTGCGCTTTTTGCCTATCTGCGCAGCCTGCCTGCGGTCGCCGCTGCGGCACGGCCGCATGAACTTCGTTTTCCGTACAACACGCAGGCGGCGTTGGCCTTGTGGCGCCTGGCGTTTTTCAGGCCCTTCACGCCTGCCGCCGCGCAGGCCGATGCCGCGGCGTTGCCGCCGCTGGAAAGGGGCGTCTACCTGGTCCAGGGGCTGGGGCATTGCAGCGCCTGCCATGCGCCGCGCAACGCCTGGGGGGCCACGGTGGGCTTGATGACGGGCAGCGTCATGCCCGGCCAGCGCTGGTACGCGCCGTCGCTGTTGCCCGGACAGCGAGGGCAGGGGTCGCCGGACGAAACCGTGGCGCTGCTTAAGACCGGCGGTTCAACCCTCGGGCGTGCCTCGGGGCCGATGGCAGCGGTGGTGGCCGGCAGCATGCAGTTCTGGAGCGATGCCGACCTGCACGCCGCGGTGCTGTACCTGCAAAGCCTGCCGCGTGCAACGCCGCAGCCTGCTGGTATACGGGCGCCTGACGAGGCCAAAGCGGCTCCGGTGCCTGAAGGTGGCCGCCTGTATGACAAACACTGCGCTGACTGCCATGGTGCCCAGGGCCAGGGTGTGCACGGCATCTACCCGGCCCTGGCGGGCAACGCCACGGTGTTGCAGCCCTCGGCGATGAATCTGGTGCAGATCATTACCCATGGAGGCTTCGGCCCCACCACGGCCGGCAACCCCAGGCCCTTTGGCATGCCGCCGCAGGCGTTCAGTGACAGCGAGATGGCGGCTGTCATCAGCCACATCAGAACGTCGTGGGGCAACGATGCGGCTCGGGTTTCTGACCTGGAGGTCTGGCGCTTGCGAAACTGAGCGCGGGCGCCCATTGCTGCGCCGAAGAATACTGTATATATTTACAGCATGCTGCAAGATGCACCGCCACCAGCAACTCCGGCGCCCGCTCGCCCGCTCCGCGAGGGCACGGCGTCTCCGCCGGCCTCTGCAACGTCGCCGGTTACAGCTCACGCATCCAGGCCCGTGACCTTGATGCTCGCCCCCGCAGGCGCCCTGAAAGGCCGCGGCACCGTGTGGGCGCTGGAGCACCGGTTCCAGGGCCAGCAGCGCACCGACTTCAACGACGGTTGGGGCACGCTTGAAGCGGCGGCAGCCGAAGAACAGGCGCCGCAGCCCACCGAGGTATTGGAGACGCAGGTTCAGGGCATCCTGTCCAGGAACGATTCGCCCGACATTGGCTTCGACCTGTCGATCAACCCCTACCGCGGCTGTGAGCACGGCTGCATCTACTGCTACGCACGGCCCACGCACAGCTACATGGACCTGTCGCCGGGGCTGGACTTCGAGACTCGCATCGTCGCCAAGGTCAACGCCGCCGAGCGCCTGCGCGCAGCGCTGTCAGCGCGCAGTTATGTGCCACAGCATCTGAACATCGGCTCGGTCACCGACGCCTACCAGCCTGCCGAACGCCGCCTGCGCATCACGCGCGGTGTCATCGAAGTGCTGGCCGAGGCGCAGCACGCGTTTTCCATCATCACCAAGAGCAGCCTGGTGGAACGCGACATCGACCTCATCGCGCCGATGGCGCAGGAAAAGCTGGCAGCGGTGTACGTGTCCATCACCACACTCGACGGCGCGCTGGCCCGTGCCCTGGAGCCACGCGCAGCAGCACCACACCGGCGCCTGCGCACGCTGGAAGCGCTGGCGCGGCAGGGCATACCGGTGGGCGTCAGCGTGTCGCCGGTGGTTCCGTTCCTGAACGAGCCCGAGCTGGAACACATCCTGCAAGCCGCGCGCGACGCCGGCGCCACGTCGGCCTTCAGCGTCGTCCTGCGCCTGCCCTGGGAGGTGAACCCGTTGTTCCAGAACTGGCTGCAGCAGCATGTGCCCGACCGCGCCGAGCGCATCATGGCCCGCGTGCGCGACATGCGCGGCGGCAAGGACAACGACAGCCATTTCGGCAGCCGCATGCGCGGCCAGGGCGTGTGGGCCGAACTGCTGCGGCAGCGCTTTGAGAAGGCTTGCGCCAGGCTGGGTCTGAACCGCAAGAAGGCCGAACTCGACCTGTCGCGCTTCAGGCGGCCGGCCACGGTGTCGGGGCAGGGCCAGTTGTTTTGACGATGGGTGGCTGCGTGGGGCTGAAACGCGTGAGCTGGCGGTATAGCCAGCGGCACGACTAGGCCACCCCGGCCGCTGCCGGTGCTTTGGCCCGCAGGGTCAGGCCCCCCGGTGTGCGCCCGCTGCCGGTGGCCGCGACCGCGCTGTTTCTTCCTGTTGAAAGGCTGCGCAGGCGGTGCGTGGCGCGGTCAACCAGGGTTTGCGCGTTGGGCAGCTTGGCCCTTTGGCGTTCAGCCAGGCCGCGGGCCATGTCCAGCAGTTTGGCGTTCAGGGTGCTCTCACCCGCTTCCAGCAATTGCATCACCGCCGCTGCGGGCTGGCCTTGCAGCGCCAGGTCCATGGCCGACTCGGCCAGCGCACTCACGCGAACCTGGCACTGGCGAATCAGCGTTGCTGCGGGCTCCGCGTGCGCGGCGTTGACCAGCATCAGTTCGGTGCTGGCCTTGGACGTGCAGAAGCGCAGGGCCAGGCACTCGACCGTGGCCGCGATCTGTACCGACCCGCTGTGCTGGGCCGGCACGCGGTGCAGCAGCGCCAGCAGCAGGTTGGCGGCCTCGAGGTCGAAGTCGTCGGTGCCGACTGCAGCGCACAGCTTCTGCAGCCCGCCAGTGGCCTGCTCGGTCTTGTCGTAGACCACGCCTTCCAGCACCGCAGCCACGGTTTCCATGCGTTGCAGCCGGGCTTCGCCGGGGTGGCGCTGCACGTAGCGCCGCAGTTGTTCGCGCACGGCCACCAGGCCTTGCGCGTCCTGGCGGTCGTGTTTCAGCAAGGCCAGCAGCACGAAAGTGTGCGCGTCAAACAGGCGCGACTGCGTGCCCATGGCCGCAGCGCGTGTCAGCCACTGCAGGGCTTGTGGAAACTGGCCCTGCTGGAAGGCCAGCGTGCCGGCCTGCTGCACGCGCAGCAGGCAGCCGGGCGTGAGTTCCGCCGCCTTCTGGCAGGCCGCCAGCGCACCCTGGTGGTCGGACTGCTCGATCAGCAGCCGGCCGTGAAGCTCGTGCGCATCGGCACTGGCCGGGTCGTCATGCAGAACGGCCAGCAGCGTCTTGCGCGCACCGTCCAGGTCTCTGCGCGCCATTTGCGCGCGTGCCACACCCATGCGGGCCCAGGTGGACGGCTTCGCCGCAGCCAGGTGCTCGAACATGCGCTGCGAGTCCTGCGCCCGGTTCATGGTCAAAAACAGTTCGGCCACCAGCCGGCCACAGTAGTTGGCGAAGGGCAGCCGTTCCTGGTAACGCTTGAAGGCGCGTGCCAGCGCCACCTCGGTTTCGCCGGCGTCCAGTGCCCGCAGCACATCGGCCAGTTGGGCCTTGCGCTGGCGGGCTTCGCTCAGGCGCTCGAGCAGCGCGGCGGCGCTGTAGGGGCGGATCAGCAGACCGTCCAGCGCCGCTTCACCGGCTTCCACCACCTGGTTGTAGCTGGCTTGCGCGGTGACCATCAGGAACACGGTGCTGTGCGGCAGCAGGTTTTCGCGGCGCAACTCGTCCAGCAGGTCCTGGCCGCTTTCGTCGCTGCCTTCGAACTCGCGGTTGCACAGGATGATGTCGAAGCGTTCGCGTTCCAGCAGCAGCCGGGCGTCCTTGGCCGAGCTGGCCATCGTCAGGCTGCCGATGCCGGCGTCGCGCAACTGGCTGGCGGCCACGCTGCGCAGCAGGTTGTTGTTGTCCACGAGCAAGGCCCGTGCACGGTGCAGTTCGCGGTCGATCACGGGCGCTGCAGCATTCTGCGCGCAGCGCCCGCAGGCCCGGGCGGTGCGGCCTGAACCGCAGCCGGGCTGCACGCAGTGTTGCGGGGGCGAGATGGGGGTGTCAGCTTCACCCTTGCGTTATCGGCCGCTGAAGACCTTACTTGAAAATGTCTTTCACGCGGTCGGCCCAGCCCTTGCTGTTGGGCGAATGGCGGTCGCCTGACTTGCGGAACGATTCGTCCAGTTCCTTCAGCAGCTTGCGCTGGTGTTCGGTGAGCTTGACAGGCGTTTCCACCGACACGTGGCAGTACAGGTCGCCCGGGTAGCTGGAGCGCAGGCCCTTGATGCCCTTGCCGCGCAGGCGGAAGGTCTTGCCGTGCTGCGTGCCCTCGGGCAGTTCGATCTCGGCCTTGCTGCCCAGCGTGGGCACCTCGATGCTGCCGCCCAGCGCCACCGTGGTCAGGCTCACCGGCACGGTGCAGTGCAGGTCGTCACCGTCGCGCTCGAAGATGGTGTGCTGCTTGACGCGGATTTCGATGTACAGGTCGCCCGCCGGGCCACCGTTGGTGCCGGGCTCGCCGTTGCCGGCGCTGCGGATGCGCATGCCTTCGTTGATGCCAGCTGGAATCTTCACTTCCAGCGTCTTCTGCTTCTTGATCTTGCCCGCGCCGTTGCAGGTGGTGCAGGGCTCGGGGATGATCTTGCCGGTGCCCCGGCAGTGCGGGCAGGTCTGCTGGATGCTGAAGAAGCCCTGGCGCATGTGCACGTTGCCACTGCCGTTGCAGGTGGTGCAGGTCTTGGCACTGGTGCCGGGTTTGGCGCCGCTGCCGCTGCAGGCGTCGCAATTGTCCCAAGTGGGCACGCGGATCTGGCTTTCCTTGCCAAGGGCGGCCTCTTCCAGCGTGATTTCCATCGCGTAGCTGAGGTCGCTGCCGCGGTAAACCTGCTGCCCGCCACCGGCACGGCGCCCGCCCGCAGCGGCACCACCAAAGATGTCGCCGAAGATGTCACCAAAGGCTTCAGCAAAGCCACCGAAGCCTTCGCCGCCGCGGCCGCCCATGTTGGGGTCGACACCGGCGTGGCCGTGCTGGTCGTACAGGGCCCGCTTCTGCGGGTCGGACAGCATCTCGTAGGCCTCTTTGCCCTCCTTGAACTTTTCCTCTGCCGCCTTGCCACCCTCGCCCTGGTTGCGGTCGGGGTGGTACTTCATCGCCAGCTTGCGATAGGACTTCTTGATGTCCTCGTCAGTGGCGTTCTTGGGCACGCCCAGGATGTCGTAAAAATCACGCTTGGCCATGAATGAACCTTTGAGCCGTAAAAATACCATCGCCGCGCCGGTTGGCAGCCGCTGAGGCTGCCAGTCGAACGCGGCGCATACCGCAGGAACTGCGGCCCGGCATCGCCAAAGGCGGCCGGGCCGGCGGGCCCATCACTTCTTGACTTCCTTGAAGTCGGCATCCACCACGTTGTCGTCGGCGGGCTTGGCCTTCGGTGCCTCGCCGGCGCCCGGAGCGGCGCCAGCAGGGCCTGCGGCGGCCGCTGCTGCGGCCTGGTCGGCGTACATCTTCTCGCCCAGCTTCTGGCTGGTGGTCATCAGCGCCTCGGTCTTGGCTTCCAGCGTGGCCTTGTCCACGCTGTCATCCTTCAGCGCCGTTTCCACGTCCTTCAGCGCGGCTTCGATCTTTTCCTTCTCGCCAGCGTCGAGCTTGTCGCCATGCTCGGCCATGCTCTTCTTCACGCTGTGCAGCATGCCGTCGGCCTGGTTTCGGGCTTGCACCAGTTCCACCTTCTTGGCGTCTTCGGTGGCGTTGAGCTCAGCGTCTTTCACCATCTTCTGAATCTCTTCTTCAGACAGACCCGAGTTGGCCTTGATGGTGATCTTGTTTTCCTTGCCGGTGCCCTTGTCCTTGGCGTTGACGTGCAGGATGCCGTTGGCGTCGATGTCGAAGGTCACCTCGATCTGCGGCAGCCCGCGCGGTGCCGGCGGAATGCCTTCCAGGTTGAATTCGCCCAGGCTCTTGTTGCCCGAAGCCAGTTCGCGTTCTCCCTG
>JAYSXE010000126.1:0-8198 GCA_043717565.1 Burkholderiales bacterium
GCGCCGGGCCTGCAGGCACAGCGCCTCCACTTGCGCCACATGGACCGGCGTCGCGCCGTCGTGCGCCAGCGCCTGCGCCAACACCGACAGGCGTTGCGCCAGCGCGGCCGCCGTCGGTTCGTGCACCGGCAGCGCCGTGCGCACGGTGCTTTCCAGCGAAGCCACCAGCTCGGGCCAGGCCTGTGGCCGCGCGGCTGTGGTTGAAAGGCTGGCCGGCATGAATAACGGCGCCGGTGCGGTCAGCGCACCGTCGACGATGGACTCGAAACCTTCGCCCAGGTCCACGCCATCAGCCGGCAGGTCTTCCTCCCAAGCCTTCAGCAGGCCCTGCAGCCGCTGTTGCAGGCGCGTGGCGTCGCTGCGGCTGCCGTCAAACACGCGGCCCAAGCTTTCCTTGCGGCGCGCGGCCGTCCACTGCTTGCCCACGCGCGACAAGTTGCGCACCAGGCGTTCTGCCAGCGCGGCCCACGCGGCAGCAACCGCGCGGGCCTGGACATCGGCCTCGGCACGGGTGAGCGCTGTTGCCGCGCCCGCGCCAACGGTGGCCGCCCCGGGCACCGCGGTGTCTGTGGTGGCAGCAGCCAGTGGGTCTGCAGGCCGCGCAGCCGATTCCTGCGCATACGCGCGGGCGTAGTTCTCAGGTGTGGGTTCGAGCTTGGCCGCGGCCAGGCGGCGAAAAGCAGCCTTGGCCAGGTCGGTGGCCGTGCCTGCGGTGCCGGCACCGGCCGAGCCGGCTGCCAGCAGATGGGACGTTCCGGCGTGGCCGGTTTGAAGACGGCCGGTCACAGCAGGCTCCGGGGTCAATGTGCCCGGCGCCCGGGCAGGCGGCTCACAAAGTCCTCCTGCGGGTCATTCGTTCGCGCCACCGCGATCCAGGGCGCCTTGCGCGGAAGCACCGTCTGCTCCAGCCAGGTCAGCAAGTCGGCCGAGGGCACGGCACGGCTGAACAGGAAACCTTGCATCAGCCCACAACCCAGCCGGTGCAGCACTTCCATCTGGCGCAGCGTTTCCACGCCTTCGGCCACAACCCGCAAGCCCAGGCTGCGCGCCAGCGCTATGATGGCGGTGACGACAGCCGAACTCTGCGGGGTGATGCCCAGGTCGCGCACGAAGCTGCGGTCGATCTTCAACTCTGAAATGGGCAGCGTGGTCAGGTAGGCCAGCGACGAGTAACCGGTGCCGAAGTCGTCGATGGAAATTTCCACGCCGATGTCGTTCAGGCGGTGCAGCGAGGGTATGACGTTCTGTAACTCCTTCATCAGGTTGTCTTCGGTGATCTCGAGCTGGATGACCCGGTGCGGCACGTTCACGGCGGTGACGCACTGGTGGATGGTTTCAACCAGGTCGCGGCGCTCGAACAGGCGGCTGGGCATGTTGACGGCGATGGAGTCAGCGAACCCCACGCGGTCTTTCCAGACGCGCGCCTGGCGCGCCGCCTCGCGCAACGCCCATTCGGACAGCGGCACGATGAGCCCGGTTTCTTCGGCCAGCGGAATGAAGTCGGCCGGCGGCACCAGCTTGCCACCCCGCTGCCAGCGCATCAGCGCCTCGGCGCCGGCCATGCGGGCGCTGTGAACGTCGATCTTGGGTTGGTAGTGCAACACGATCTCATCGCGCTCGATGGCCTTGTGCAGTGCCGATTCAAGTTCCAGCTTCTCGCGCCCGCTGCCGGCCAGCATGGGGCTGTAAACAGCGGCTGAATTCTTGCCTTGCCCCTTGACCGAATACATGGCCACGTCGGAATTGCGCAGCAGGTCGACGACGCTGGTGCCGTCGCGCGGGAACATCGCCACGCCCACGCTGGCGGTGACAAAACATTCCTGCCCGGTCACGAAGATCGGCTCGCGCAGCGCGTCCAGCACGCGCTGGGCCACGCGCAAGGCATCGGACTCGTCCTGCACCTCGGGCAACAGGGCCACGAATTCGTCACCACCCAGGCGCCCCACGGCTTCCAGCGCGCGGTGAAACCGCAAGCCCAGGGTCTCGGGGGCGCCGTCCATGACCTGCTCGCTGTGGCGCACGCAGGAACGCAGGCGCCGGCCCACTTCCACCAGCAATTCGTCGCCGGCACCGTGGCCCAGCGTGTCGTTGATGATCTTGAAGCGGTCCAGGTCGATGAGCAGCAGCGCGCACTGGTGGCGCATGCGGCGTGCCTGCTCCAACGCACGCTCGGCGCGCCAGATCAACTGCCTGCGG
Source organism: Burkholderiales bacterium (assembly GCA_043717565.1). Lineage (GTDB taxonomy): Bacteria > Pseudomonadota > Gammaproteobacteria > Burkholderiales > Burkholderiaceae_C > Rubrivivax. Next base: position 2,197 of record JAYSXE010000126.1, read on the forward strand.
TTGGGAAGCCCGGTCAGCGCGTCGAAGTTGGCCAGCTGGCGGATCTTGTCTTCGGCCGCGCGGCGGTCGGTCACGTCTTGCACGATGCCGGAGAAACCAGCGCCCTGCCCGCGTTCGTTGAACTCGGGCTCGGCTTCGACGTGGATGATGCGTTGGCGCCCGTCCAGCAGCACCAGCGCCACGTCGGTGGCCAGCGTGGTGGACCGGCGCAGCGCAGCCTGCATCTGGCGCAGCAGCACGCGGCGCTCGTCCTTCTGCACCATGCGCACCAGGCAACGTATCGAGATGCTTTCCAGCCCGTCCATTCCCAGCACCCGCAATGCCTCGGGCGACATGTTCAATGCCGCGCCGGCGCTGCGCCGCCATTCGAAGCTGCCCATGCGGGCCAGGTCTTGCGCGCGCGCCAGCTTGGCCCGGTTGCGTTCCAGTTCAATGCGCGTTCTGGAAGCGCGCAAAAGGTAATGCAGGCGGCCGCTGAGCAGCGACCATTGCGGCGCCTTGACGTAGAAGTCAGTCGCGCCCGCGTCGTAGGCGCGGGCAATGGAAGCGTCGTCGTCCAGCCCGGTCAGGATCAGGATGGGGATGTTCTCGAAGCCCGGCATGGCCCGCACCGATGCGCAGACCTGGAAACCGTCCATGTCGGGCATCAGCGCGTCCAGCACGATGATGTCGTAGGGCTGATCGTGCAGCAGGTGCAGCGCCTTGGAGCCGCTCTCGGCGGACGTGACGCGAAAGCCCCGGTCTGCCAGCGCTATCGAAGTCAACAACAGGTTGACTTCGTCGTCATCGACCAGCAACACCTGCGGCCCGTCGGGCTGCTTGCTGCTGTCGAAAGGATGCACCACGCGCCCTGTTGCCTGCGCAACTGCCGTAGCGTCTTTCTCGTCAGGCGGTGGGTTCAAGGGCGGGCGTTGCAAATTGTTTCAGAAGCGCAGCATAGCGCGAACGGCCAGCAGCGCAGCGGCAGAATCGGCCAGTAAACGGGCTATTTCGGGTGCGAGTTCACACCCTGGGCAATCCCGCAGGCGACGCTCAACTTCAGCACAGGTTCTGGCCAAAGCCAGCGCTCCCACGCTGGCTGACGACGATTTCAGTGTGTGCGCAATGCCGTTGATCACGCCAGCGTCAGCCACCTCGGCGCGGGCCTGGGTCTCCAGCACCGTGCACATGCGTGCCAATGAACCCTCGAAGGCCACCAGAACCCGTTGCACCACGCCATGGCGGCCGTCGGGGTCCAGTTCGCGCAGACGGTCCAGCGACTGCTGGTCCAGCGCCGAGCCACTTGTTACTGATTGCGGTGTCACTGCCATGCCGGGTTCTGTTTCCAGTTGGAGTCTGGCCCTGGATGGTCAAAGCCACACCCCGGGCCCCGCTTTCAGGGCCGTCATGCCAACCGGCATGCAGCCTAACGTAACGGTTGAATTGTGCACAAGGTACCAGACAACCAGAATCGATGTGGTCTGGTTTCGGCAGTGGCACGATGGACTTGAGGGCAGCGGGCTGCCGGGGCCTGGCGCCACAGGCCGATCCGTACAATCCTGGGTCATGCCGATGCAGTGGCGAAGCCCGCTTTCCGAGTGCCCCGCCTCCCGCCAGCGCCTGTGGCCGCGTGGGGGCTTGCTGCGGGGCCGGTTTCTTTGGCGACCACTGGCCCGCATGGGCGCCGCACTGGCCGTCTGCACCCTGGTCGCCGGCTGTGCGGAGTTGCAAACGCTGGCCACCCCCGCAAGCGGGCTGTGGTGGTTCGCTTCGGTGGCCTTGCTGGCCCTGGCGGCTGCTGGCTACGCCATCGGGCGCTTGACCGAGCGCCGACAGTGCGCCGCGGCGCTGCACGACGCGCGCCGCCAGCAGCAGGCCCTGCTGGCCAGTCTGGCGGGTGCCGCCTGGCGCACCGACGCGCAGCTTCGGCCGGTTCCCATTGCCGACGCCCCCGCTGGCGCAGCGCAACCCGCAGCCCCAGTGGCGCCGTGGGCGGGCGACCCCGCCTGGGGTCCGCTGCTGCAGGCGCATCGCGGCTTTGCCGATGTGAAGCTGAGAGCAGCCCCAAGAACCGAAGAGACAGCGCCCTCGGCCACCACCCCACCCCCTGCGGCCTGGCTGGTCAGCGGACAACCCTTGCTGGACGCCGAGGGCCGTTTCGGAGGCTTCCTGGGCACAGCACGAAAGATGGCTGAAGCCGACGCCGCGGCCAGCGCCGCAGCCCTGGCCGACCGCCCGCCAACCGGTGCAGCCGGCACGGCGCCGGCCCTTTCGCAGCCGCTGGCCGAGGCCCACGCACCAGCGCCCACATCGGCGCTGGCCGCTGCACGGGCTGAAAGCGATGAAGCCGCCAACTTCAGCTTCACAGTGGCCCACGACCTGCGGGCGCCGATTCGCGTGGTTGACGGTTTCACGCGCATCGTGAAGGAAGACTACGGACATGTGCTGGACCGCGTGGCCAATGACCACCTGGAACGGGTGCTGAATGCGGCAGCGCGCATGAACAAGATGATCGACGCGCTGCTGACACTGGCCAGCCTGTCGAACCAGCCCCTGACGCAGCAGCCGGTGAATCTGAGCCAGCTGGCCCGCTACGTGGTTGACGAACTGCAGCGCGCGCAGCCCGCCCGCGAAGTGGACGTGACCATTGAAGAAGGCCTGCAGGTGATGGGCGACCCCACGCTGTTGCGCCTGGTGCTGGAGAACCTGATGGGCAACGCCTGGAAGTACAGCGCACGCACGGCGCAGGCGCAGATCTCATTCAGCGCCGTGCCGCACGGCCCGGGCCGCGCGTTTGTGGTGCGCGACAACGGCGCCGGTTTTGACATGCGCGCGGCCGACCGCTTGTTTGGCGTGTTCCAGCGCCTGCACAGCGCCAGTGAATTTCCGGGGCACGGCGTGGGCCTGGCTTCGGCGCGCCGCATCGTGCGCCGCCACGGTGGCGACATCTGGGCCGAGTCAGAGCCCGCGCGGGGCGCGGCATTCAGCTTCACGCTGGTTGAGGGCTGACCCGGTGTGAACCGGGCGCCGCGACTTCCTGTTCTGGCCTGAGCCCAAGCGTTGCCGGGGCCCATGGGGCGGTTGCGGCGGTTGCGGCGGTTGGGGCGCTACAGCGCCGACCGCGCCAGTTCTTCCACCGCCAGCAGCAGCCGTTCAGCCTGCGCCGGCAGGCTGAGCTTGTTGTCGTCGGCCAGGCGCTGCAGGCGGCGCGCGGCGTCGGCCCTGAGCAGCGAGTAACGGTGCATCAGCACGCCCACGGCCATCGCCACCACGGCTTCCTGGCCGCTGGCTGTCGATGCGGCCGGGCCGGCGGGCACCGTGGCGGCCACCGGCGCCGAATGTCGCACAGCACCGCCCGCAGCGGTGCCGGCCGAGGCCGCGGCATCCAGCCGCAACAACACCGCTGCCACGCTGGGCACGATCTGCCCGACGTCCAACGGCTTGATCAGGTAAGCCTGGGCCCCCAGCGCCTGCACCTTGGCCAGCGTGGCAGCGTCAGAAAAGGCCGACAGAAACATGAAGGGAATGGCATAGGCGTCGCGCAGCGTTTCGGCCACGTCAAAACCGCTTTTGCCTTCCATGCGGATGTCCAGCAGCGCCAGCTGCGGCCGGTGTTCGCGGGCCAGCAGGATGGCGTCGTCGCCGTTGTCGGCGTCAATCACGTCGTAGCCGGCTTCGGTCAGGCCGTGCACCACCGTGGCCAGCACCAGCCGGTCGTCATCGACCACCAGGATGCGCGCCTTGCCGGCCCCGCCCGCTGCGGCTGGGGCCGCCGGGCTGGATGCGGGCGTGGGGCTGCTGTTCATAACTCCAATTGTCGCTGATCGTGTTCGTTGCGGGGCTCGGTTTCGGGCCAGCGCACCGAGGGCGGGCGCAACTCGACTTCGGCCACCACGTCAGCGCCCTGCTGGCTGAGCGCCAGCGTGGCCGTGCGCCGCGGCAGCAGTGCGCGCACCAGGCCCAGGCCGGACACGCCGGCGGGCACGCGCTTGAGGTCGAACCCGCGCGCCAGTTCACCCGGGCTGCTGATGCGGATGCAGACCCCTTCTTCGCGGCCGATCAGCGTGCACAGCACGCCTTCGCCCTGGCCGTGCTTGATGGCGTTGGTGAGCAGTTCGTTGACGGTCAGGGCCACCGGGATGCTCTCGGCCTCGGGCAGCAGGTGCGGCACGCGGCCTTCCAGCGCCACCGTCACCGTGCGGCCAAAGGTGCGTTGCACCGACAGCGCAATGGCCTTCAGCAAGCCGGCCACTTCCAGCGGCTTGCCACCGCCCACCTGCAGCCCGTGCACCTGCGCTATGGCCTGCACCTGGCCCACGGCCTCGTTCAGCATGCCCGCCAGTTCAGGCCGCCGGGCGGCGTTCTGCTGCAGCAGGCCGGCCACGCCCTGCAGGTTGTTCTTGATGCGGTGGTGCACTTCACGCACCAGCACCTCGCGCTGGTCGATGGCGGCCTGCAAGCGGGCGCGCTCGGCCTCCCGCTGGTGGGTCACGTCGCTGGCCACCAGCAACAGCTGCGTGACGCCGTCGGCATCTTCGTCCAGCGGCGCGATGCGGCAGTCCCACACGCGATGGGGCGCCGCCGCCGCTTCGGCCCCCAGCCCCGAAGCCTGGGGAACCAGGGATGCAGCAGACACCGGCGCGGCAACCCGCCCTTCGTGCCATTCGTGTTCGCTGGCCAGGCGGCCGGCTGCGACCTCGCGCAGCCAGCCTTCCAGAGCCGTGGCCTGCGCGGGTTCGCACATCTCCTGCGGCGTTGAATTGGCCAGGGCCAGCAACGGGCGCCCGAAAAATTCACCGGCCGTCTGGTTCAGCTGCTGCACGCGCAACGTGCGGGCGTCGAACAGCGCAATGGCCAGCGGTGCGGTTTCGATGACACGCTGCAACGAGGCCTTGGCCTGCGCTATGCTGACCTCGGCCTGGCGGCGGCGTTCGATGTCCAGCAGCGCAAAGGTGATCTCCTGTTCGCTGCCCTGCCCGGCCGACGTCAGCACCGCCGAACCCACGACCCAGAATTCGCGTCCGTCGCGGCCGCGCAGGCGGCATTCGAAGGTCTCGGCCTGGCCGTCGGCCAGCCCTTGCAGGCGCTGCAACCAGTCGGTGCGGCGCAGGGGGTGGTCTTCCTCTGGCGTGGCCACGGCACTGATGGGCAGCGCGAAGAAGTCGGCCAGGTCGCCAGCGAACATGCGCCGCGCCGAGCGGTTCATCCACTCGATGCCGCGTTCAGACACGGTGACGATGCCCACCAGCACCGAATTCAGCATCGAACGCGTGCGCTCGGCCTGGTTGGCCAGGCTCTGGCGCGCGCGGCGCCTTTCGTCAACGTCGACAAAGGAGCAGATCAGGCCAGCGTCCATGTTGTCGGCGTCCACGGGCCGCACGGCCACCTGCACCCACAGCAGGCTGCCGTTGCGGCGCTTGAGCTTGCGCTCGGCGCTGAAGCGGCCGCGTTCGCGCAGGCCGTGGGCGATGCGGTTTTCGAACTCCACGCACTCGCGGGCGTTTTCATACAGTTCGGCCGCGTCCAGGGTGCCCAGTTCTGAACTGCCCCAGCCGGTGATGGCGGCCATGGCCTGGTTGGCACGTTCAATGCGCGCACCGCGCTGGTAGACGATGCCCACTTCCGACAGGCTGAACATCAGCTCGCGGTCGCGCAGCAGTTGTTCCAGTTCCGACTGTTGCAGCTTCAGGCGCGTGATGTCGGTCAACACAGCCACGGCCTCATCGTCGGGGCCCAAGCCGCCGGAACGGCGCAGCGACAGCGAATACCAGCGCAGGTCAACACCCGGCTGGCCGTGGCTGATCTCGGTTTCAAAAGCCTGCCCTTGCGCCAGCGCATCGGCCGCGGCGTCCAGCAGGCTGGTGGGCCCTGTCGTCAGCGCGCTGCTGCGCGAGAAGATCTCCTGTAACGAAGCGCCCGCGGCGGCACCGGCTTCAAAACCCAGCATGCGCTCGAAGCGCCGATTGCAGCGCACCAGCGCCGGGCCGCGCAGGTAGGCGATGCCGGCGGTTGAGGTGTCGAGG
>JAYSXE010000127.1:0-3587 GCA_043717565.1 Burkholderiales bacterium
CCGCGCTTGCGTCAGTGGCCTTCGCCCAGGGTGATGTCCATTTGCAGCGTTTGCGCCAGCGAGCCCAGTTCCTGCTCCAGCGCGCTGGCTTCCAGCGCGTTGGGCACCAGCAGCTGGGCGCTGATCCTGAAGCGGGGCGCAGCGGCGGCAGCAGGGCCGGCCGCGTCGGTCTGCAGGCTGGCGATGCTGACACCGCGCGCAGCCAGCATGCCGGTGACCTGGCTGACGATGCCCACGCGGTCTTCGCCCACCATTTCGAGGGCCAAGCGGCGAAAGCCGGCGGGCGTGTTGCTGGGCGCGTCACTGGGGGCGATCATCACTTTCAGGCCCGCCGTTTCCAGGCCCTGCAGCGCCTCGGTCAGCACCAGCACGGCAGCAGCGGGCACCTGCAGGTGCACCGTGCCGGCAAATTCGCCGGCCATGCGTGACAGGTGGCTGCCCGCCCAGTTGGCACCGTGGCGCTGCGCGCGTTCGGCCAACTGGCGCACGATGCCTGGCCTGTCACGGCCCATCACGGTGACCACCAGCGACACCGGGCCGGAAGCCACGGCGTCTTGCAGCACCACCGCCTTGCGCAGCATGGGGGCCTTTGTGGCGAAGCGCGGGTCTTGTTCAAAGGCGGGCACGGTGCCGTGGTCTTGCGCGTGGCGCACCACGCGGCTTAGCAGGGCCACGCCCATGGGCGCGAGTGCACGTTCCCACAGGCTGCGCGCGTCTTCGCCCGGCCCCACGAAGCACCAGTCCTGCGCGGCCACGGCGCCGGCGTCCCAGCCATCGGCCAGGTGGTACACGCTGCCGCCGGCAATGGGGTCGCCTTCCAGGATGGTCCATTCCACCGCCGCAATGCCGCGGTGGCGCGGCAGCAGCGAAGGGTGGTAACCCACGCCACCCAAACGCGATTGGGCCAGCGCCTCGTTGCTGATGCGGGCGTGCGTGTGGGCAGCGACGATCAGGTCCACGCCCGCCGGCACCGCTTCGCCGCCAACCATCTTCGGGTTGGTCTGCACGTGCAGGGCTACTCCGGCCTGTGTGGCGGCCAGCGCCAGCCGGTCGGCGGCGGCGGGGGCCACCACGCAGGCGATTTCCACGCCCGGCATCTGCTGCAAGGCCTTGAAAACCGTGGCGCCGAAATAGCGTGAGCCCACCAATGCCAGTTTCATGTCTTGTGTCCTTGTGTTTGGGGTTTGGCCTTGCGCCGCGGCTGATGCCTCAAGCGGCACTGGCGCCCGCAGCGAACGTGGCTTGCAGTTGCAGCACGGCTTCGGGCACGGCCCGGCTCATTGCATCACAACTGGCCAGGTCGTCGGTGTCCTCACCTTCGCCCGGCTCGGGTGCAGCGTCGTCCAGGCCACCGCCCAGCAGCAGCAGCGGGCGCAGTGCATCAGCCGAGGGCGGCTGGGTGAATACGCCGTCCCACGCGTCGGGCAGCAGGTCCACCGCCTGCAGGAAGCCCATGCACCACTCGCGCGCGTCAACCCATTCCTCTTCGCCTTTTTCGGCCACGCTGAAGATGGGTTCCCACTGGTCGGGTGCCGCGTGCAGCTGCTGCGCCAGGTGGCGCAGGTGGCGCAGGGCCATCACCACGGTGTTCTTGCGCTGGCGCTTGCTGGCAAACGGTAGGGCCTCGTCGCTGCCCAGCGGGTCGCCGCCCCAGATGGCGGGCAGCCAGTCGCCCGTGGGCAGCTGGCGCAATGCGGCCGGGCCGATGGCAAATGCCGTCAGGTAACCGTCCATGCCGTCCAGGCTCATCACCTGGTCGGTGTTTAGTCGTTGCAGCAGCCCGTCCAGCGCCTGCACTTCTTCGGGCGTCAGCGGGGTAACGGGCGATTGGGGGTCGTAGTTGGGGTATTGCACGGCGTGGCGCGCCATGGAGGCGCTGTTCGTGGTCGAGGGCGCAAGTGTCGTGCATGGCCGGCCCAGGCCCTGCCGGGCGGTGCATCATGGTGGCCCCTTCGAACTTGCCAAAGAGACCGCCATGAACCCAGAGTTGTTTGACCAGGGCCTGCAGACGCGGCGCGACGTGCTGGGCGCCGACTATGTTGACGCCGCCATCGGCCAGGCCGATGACTTCACGCGCCCGCTGCAGGAACACATCACCCAATACGCCTGGGGCGACATCTGGAACCGCCCGGGCCTGGACCGGCGCACGCGCAGCCTGCTGAACCTGGCCATGCTGACGGCGCTGAACCGGCCGCATGAACTGCGCCTGCATGTGAAGGGCGCCCTGCGCAACGGCGTGACGAAAGAAGAGATTCGTGAGGTGTTCATGCAGACCACCATCTACTGTGGCGTGCCCGCTGCCATGGACAGCTTTCGTGTCGCCCGCGAGGTCTTCAAGGAGCAGGGTTTCTGACGGGCCACGACGGCTTCGGCTTTGCATACAGTCACGGCTGATGCGGGTGCCGCTCCGAAAGGGCGCGGCCCGCTGGCCGCTGTTTCCGGTGCACCCGCATGCAAAGCCTGCCTTCCAGCAGGTGCGCCCTGGAGCGCTGGCGCTGACACCGACATCAACGATCAACGCCGAGCCCGCACCGCGGCCCGTGCCTTCAACCCTTGACTGCTGAACCGCCATGAACCTGCAAACCTTGAAACCCTCTTCCCGCCATGCCGCACGCTGGGCTTTCGGGCTGTGCGCCGCCTGGTTGGCGCTGGCCGGCGCGCAGGCCCAGGCCCAGACCTTCCCCAGCAAGGCGGTGACGCTGGTGGTGCCAAACCCGCCCGGTGGCGTGGTGGACACCTCGGCGCGTTTGCTCAGCGACCCGCTGGCCAAGCTGCTGGGCCAGGCCGTGGTGATTGAAAACAAGGGCGGCGCCAGCGGCAACATCGCCTACCAGCAGGTGGCACTGGCGCCCAAGGACGGCCACACGCTGCTGATCTCGTACTCGGCCTACCACGTGGGCAACCCGTCGATGTTTGCGCGCCTGCCCTGGGCGCAGAAGGACTTCGTACCCGTGGCGCTGCTGACGGCGGCCACCAACGTGATTGCGGTGCACCCTTCGGTGCCCGCTTCCAGCCTGGGTGAATTCATCAGCTACGCCAAGGCCCACCCGGGCAGGCTGAACTTTGCGTCGCAAGGCAACGGCTCGCTGTCTCACGTGGGCACTGCGCTGCTGGAACAGACCGTGGGCATCGACATGATGCACGTGCCCTACAAGGGCAGCGGCCCGGCAATCCAGGACGTGCTGGCCGGGCAGGTGCAGGTGTTCATGACCACGCCGCCTTCGGTGATGCAGCATGTGCAGGCTGGCAAGCTGAAGGCCTTTGCAGTGACCGGCAAGACGCGCCACCCCGGGCTGCCGACGGTGCCCACCACGGCCGAGGCCGGCCTGCCGGGTTTTGAGTTGGAGGCCTGGGTGGGCTTGTTCGCCCCCGCCGGCACGCCGCCGGCCGTGGTGCAGCAGCTGACAGACCGCGTGAAGGCGGCGCTGGCCACCCCAGAAGCCAAGGCCGTGGCCGACCGCACGGGCATCGAGATCCGCTACCTGGCGCCCGAGGCCCTGGGCGCGCTGGTGCAGCGCGAAACGGCGTACTGGGCCCAGGTCATCAAGGCCAAGGACATCAAGGCCGATTGAACACCTGGCCGCGGG
>JAYSXE010000128.1:0-21694 GCA_043717565.1 Burkholderiales bacterium
GTTGAAGAACACCAGGTCGCCCGGCTTCAGTTCCTCGGCGGCCACTTCCACCAGCCGTGTGTCGCGCGCTTGCTGTTCGGCGCTGCGGGGCAGCAGCAAGCCGAGGGTGTTCTTGAACACATGGCGCGTGAAGCCACTGCAGTCGAACCCCGTGTCTGCCGAATGGCCGCCACGCACGTAGGGCAGGTCCAGGAAGGCCAGGGCGGCCATCACGGCCTCGGTGGCGCGCTCGCGCGCGAACTGCGCCATCTCGGCCATCGGCTTGACCACCGCAGCCGCCGCGGCCGCTGCGGGCAGCAGGCCCCGCTCCATCAGCATCTGCAGCATCGGGTCACCCGCTGCGGGGGCCTCGGGTGCTGCCCGTGCAGGGGCCTGCGAAAGCACCGTCACCAGCAGCGTGGCGCACAGGCCGGCGCGCCAGCGTGGCTGGCTGCAGAGGAAGGAGTGTGCAGAGTTCACGGCCGCGAGCATAGCAGCGTGCACGACCCTGCCCGCTGGCCGGTGCCCGGCCGCTCGGCCCGTTGACAGCCCCGATTGCGGGTGGACTACAGGGCTTGTTATCGTTGTTTGGCCTTGCCTCAGACTTTTTCGCAGGCCCTGCTCACGCATGTCCAGCGGAGCCTCGGCGGACACCCCGCAACCGTTCCGTCGGCCGCCGGGGCGTTGCGAAAGCAAGCCGTCAGCGCCGCCACCCATAGTGCGCGGGTGACACAGGCCCAGGCCAACCCCAGCAAAAATCCAGGAGACAACGATGACCCACTTCGCTGACTTTCACCACCGTTCGCTGCGAGACCGCGATGCCTTCTGGTCTGAACAGGCCGGCCTCATCGACTGGCAGACGCCGCCGCAGCAGGTGTGCGACTACAGCAACCCACCGTTTGCGCGCTGGTATGTGGGCGGCACCACCAACCTGTGTCACAACGCGATCGACCGCCACCTTGCTGATCGGGGCGACCAGCCGGCGCTGATCTTCGTCTCGACCGAGACAGGGCAGGAACGCACCTACAGCTTCCGCCAGTTGCATGACGAGGTGCAGCGCATGGCCGCCACGCTGAACAGCCTGGGCGTGCAGAAGGGCGACCGCGTGCTGGTCTACATGCCCATGATTCCCGAGGCTGCCTTTGCCATGCTGGCCTGCGCCCGCATCGGTGCCGTGCATTCGGTGGTGTTTGGCGGTTTTGCCAGCGTCAGCCTGGCCAGCCGCATCGACGACGCCCAGCCAACCCTGATCGTCAGCGCCGACGCCGGCAGCCGCGGCGGCAAGGTCGTGCCCTACAAACCCTTGCTTGACGAAGCCATTCAACTGGCCAGCCACAAGCCGCTGCGCGTGCTGATGGTCAACCGCGGGCTGGCGGCGTTCAAGACCGTGGAAGGGCGCGACGAAGACTACGGCCGCTGGCGCGAACATCACGCCGACACGGCCGTGCCGTGTACCTGGGTGCAGGCCACCGACCCCAGCTACACGCTGTACACCAGTGGCACCACGGGCAGACCCAAGGGCGTGCAGCGCGACACCGGAGGCTACGCCGTGGCCCTGGCTTCCAGCATGCGCAACATCTTCTGTGGCAACCCCGGCGAGACCTATTTCTGCACCAGCGACATCGGCTGGGTGGTGGGCCACAGCTACATCATCTACGGCCCGCTGATCGCCGGCATGGCCACCATCCTGTATGAAGGCCTGCCGACGCGCGGAATGGACGGCCAGCCCGACGCCGCCATGTGGTGGAGCCTGGTCGAAAAGTACAAGGTGACGGTGATGTTCTCGGCCCCCACTGCGGTGCGGGTGCTGAAGAAGCAGGACCCGGCGGCTCTGTCCAAGCACGACCTGTCCAGCCTGCGCGCTCTGTTCCTGGCGGGTGAGCCGCTGGACGAGCCCACGGCGCGCTGGATCAGCGACGGCCTGGGCCGCGCCATCATTGACAACTATTGGCAGACCGAATCCGGCTGGCCCATCCTGACCATTTGCAACGGCGTTGAAAAGCAGCCCAGCAAGTTCGGCAGCCCGGGCAAGGCGGTGTACGGCTACGACGTGAAGCTGCTGGACGAAAACACCGGCGCTGAACTGACAGGCGCCCAGCAGAAAGGTGTGCTGGTCATCGAAGGGCCGTTGCCACCTGGCTGCATGCAGACCGTGTGGCGCGACGACGAGCGCTTCGTGAAGACCTACTGGAAGAGCATTCCGGGCAAGCTGGTCTACAACACGTTTGACTGGGGCATCCGCGACGAGGACGGGTACTTCTTCATCCTGGGCCGCACCGACGACGTCATCAACGTGGCCGGCCACCGCCTGGGCACGCGCGAAATCGAAGAAAGCATCTCCAGCCACAGCAATGTGGCCGAAGTGGCCGTGGTGGGCGTGGCCGACAACCTGAAGGGGCAGGTGGCCGTGGCCTTTGTGGTGCCCAAGGACGGCAGCCGTTGCGCCACGCCGGATCTGGCGTTGAAGCACGAAGGCGAGATCATGAAGGTGGTGGACGAGCAACTGGGCGCCGTGGCGCGCCCGGCGCGGGTGCGCTTCGTCACCGCGCTGCCCAAGACCCGTTCGGGCAAGATGCTGCGCCGCGCCATCCAGGCCGTGTGTGAGCAACGCGACCCGGGCGACCTGACCACCATGGAAGACCCGAGCGCGCTGCAGCAGATCAAGGACTTGATGACGGTGCGCTGAACGCGTTCCCCGGTCACAGGTTCCCCCGCATTGGGGGCGCTGGTCTAGTGCCTGCTGCGGAAAAAACCCCTGGCGCGGCTGGATAATGGCGGTTTAGTGACCGCCAGAGCACCATCGGGAGGGGGCTGGCCCAAAGCCCAACGCCATGAGCAGCACGCAAGACATCATCTACGACATCATCGTCAAGACCTGCTCGATCGAACGCAGCAAGATCACGCTGGAATCAACACTCAAGGATCTGGACGTGCATTCGCTGGACGCCGTTCAGGTGTTGTTCGAGATCGAAGACCGGTTTGACGTTTCGGTTCCCGATCGCGAAGACCAGTACGTGGCTGGCACGGTGCACGACCTGGTGAAAGGCGTCGATCAGTTGCTGGCGGCCAAGACCACCGCTGCCTGAGTCGACACGGTGCACGGCGGCAGAAGAGGGCGGACATGAGGCGGGTGGTCATTACCGGCATGGGCTGTGTCAGCCCGCTGGGCCAGACGGCCGGGTCCACCTGGGCCGCCATGCGCGAGGGCCGCGGAGGCATTGGCCCACTCACCGGCCTGGGTGAACACGACCTGCGCACCCCGGTGGCAGCACAACTCAAGGGCTTCGAGCCCACCGCGCACTTTGACGAAAAAAGGCTGGTGCTGCTGGACCCGGTCTCGCAGTACGCCCTGGTCGCGGCGCGTGAAGCTGTGGCGCAATCGGGCCTGGTGTTTGACGAAGCGCTGGGTGACCGTACTGCAGTGGTCATCGGTACCGGCATCGGTGGCGCCATCACGCAGGACCAGATGGCGCGGCGCCTGTATGGCGAGCGCAATCCGCGCGTACACCCCTTGGCCATCGTGCGGGTGATGCCCAACGCCCCGGCTTCGCAGGTGTCGCTGGAGATGCGACTGCGCGGGCCTGTGTTTGCCGTGGCCAGCGCCTGTGCGTCTTCCAACCATGCCGTGGGCCAGGCGCTGATGCTGCTTCAAAGCGGTGCGGCCGACGTGGCCATCACCGGCGGCGTCGAGGCCTGCATCACCGTGGGCACCATCAAGGCCTGGGAAGCGATGCGCGTGATGGCCGACGACACCTGCCGCCCTTTCAGCAAGGGGCGCAAGGGCCTGGTGTTGGGCGAAGGCGCGGGCGTGTTCGTGCTGGAAACCCTGGAACGGGCGCAGGCGCGCGGCGCGGTCATCCTGGCCGAACTGGCGGGCGTTGGCATGACTGCAGACGCTGCCGACATCGTGATGCCCGACGCCAGCGGCGCTGCCCGCGCCATGCGCATTGCCATGAACCAGGCCGGCCTGTCGACGGCCGATGTGGATTACATCAACGCCCATGGCACCGGTACGCAAGCCAACGACAGCACCGAAACGCGCGCCATCAGAGCCGTGTTCGGCGCCGATGCCGACGCGCTGGCCGTGTCGTCCACCAAGTCCATGCACGGCCATGCATTGGGCGGAGGCGGCGCGCTGGAATTGGTGGCCGTGCTGGGTGCGCTGCGCGAAGGCGTGGTGCCGCCCACCATCAACCACCTGGAAGCCGACCCCGCCTGCGACCTGAATGTGGTGCCCAACGTGGCGCAGCAGCGCCCGGTGAGGGCCGCCCTGAGCAACAGCTTTGCCTTTGGCGGCCTGAACGCCGTGCTGGCCTTGCGCCGCTGGGCTTGATGCAGGGCTGAGCTCTGGTTGCAAGGGGGCTTGACCCGCAACTAACCCTCGGAGTGCAAAGAGGGCAGGGCCGACGGGGAGTCCCTCCTTCAGGGGGTGGCCGGGTCCGCACTGCGGGCGATAGCCGAAGGCTCGTGTTCCCCGCAGACTGTGAACCACGTTCAACCGGGGGCCCTTCATGTCTGCAGTAACCACACCCAGCATCGTCAACCGCCGCCAGTGGCTGCACGGTTTGTTGCTCCGCTCTGCGACCTGCGGTCTTGTGCCATGGGTCAGTACCTTGCTGGCACCGGCATCGGCATCGGCACGGTCAGCCCCTGGTGCACCGGCTGTGGAACCTGCGGCAGCGGCCCGCATGCCTTGGCAACCCATGCTGGCGCGGGAAGCGCCGCAGAACATCGAGCCGGGCCCTTTTTTGGTCAGCGAAAAGCTAGACGGTGTGCGTGCCCTGTGGGACGGCCGACGACTGTGGTTTCGCAGTGGCCTGCCCATTGCAGCGCCCGCGGGTTTTTTGGCGCAGTTGCCGCCGGCACCACTGGACGGCGAGCTGTGGCTGGGCCGCGGTCGGTTTGAAACGCTGGTGGGCACCGTGCGCCGCGCGGTTCCTGACGAAACGTCGTGGGCTGGCGTGCGATTCATGGCTTTCGACTTGCCGCGTGAAGCCGGCAGCTTTGAGCGCCGGGCAGCTGCGTTGAACGCCTTGGCGCGGGGCCACGGCCAGCCGGCGTGGTCCGTGGTCCCGCAGCGGCGTGTGGCGTCTGCCACGGCGCTGCAAACCTGGCTGGCCGAGGTGCTGGCCGCCGGTGGCGAAGGCCTGATGCTGCACCGGGCCGATGCGTTGTGGCGGGGTGGCCGCAGCGCCGACCTGCTGAAGATCAAGCCGCTTTCCGACGCCGAGGCGCAGGTGGTTGGCCATGCGGCCGGCCAAGGCCGCCATGCCGGCCGGCTGGGTGCACTGCGCGTGCGCACACCGGACGGCATCGAATTCAAGCTGGGCACGGGTCTCAGCGATGCGTTGCGCGACCAGCCGCCACCCCTGGGCAGCTGGGTGACCTTCACCTACCGCGGCGTCACCGACGCCGGCGTGCCGCGGTTTGCGGCCTTCCTGCGTTTGAGGGAAGCGGTCTGACAACGGGCGCGGCCCTGATGACCACGGGCGCCACCGGGCCCAGCCGGCCAAACGGGCCAAACGGGCCGAAAGGTCCTTTACAGCACTTCTGAAGCGTAGTCGGCCAGCCGCGAACGTTCGCCCCGCGCCAACGTCACGTGGCCGCCGTGCGGCCAGCCCTTGAAGCGGTCCACAGCGTAGGTCAGGCCCGACGAGCCTTCGGTCAGGTAGGGCGTGTCGATCTGCGCAAGGTTGCCCAGGCAGACGATCTTGGTGCCCGGGCCGGCACGCGTGATCAGCGTTTTCATCTGCTTCGGCGTCAGGTTCTGCGCCTCGTCGATGATCACGTACTTGCTCAGGAACGTGCGCCCGCGCATGAAGTTCAGGCTCTTGATCTTGATCTTGCTGCGCACCAGGTCGTTGGTGGCCGCGCGGCCCCATTCACCGGCAGCACTGTCGGTGCGCGCCAGCACTTCCAGGTTGTCGTCCAGTGCGCCCATCCACGGGCCCATCTTTTCTTCCTCGTTGCCGGGCAGGAAACCGATGTCGTCACCCACGGGCACCGTGACGCGGGTGACGATGATCTCGCTGTAGCGGCGGTCGTCCAGCACCTGGCTCAGGCCGGCGGCCAGCGTCATCAGCGTCTTGCCGGTGCCCGCGGTGCCGGTCAGCGTGATGAAGTCGCAGTCCGGGTCCATCAGCAGGTTCAACGCGAAGTTCTGCTCGCGGTTGCGTGCGGTCACACCCCACACCGCGTTCTTGCCGTGGCTGAAGTCGCGCAGCGTTTTCAGCACGGCGGTCTTGCCCGTGATTTCGGTGACGCGGGCGTAGAGCGAAGGCGCGCCGGGCTGTTCGAAGTAGACGAACTGGTTGATCAGCAGTGTGGGCACCACCGGGCCGCTGACGCGGTAGAAGGTGTGTACCCCCTGCTGCCAGCTTTCCACCGTCTTGCCGTTCTTGTCCCAGAAGTCGGCCGGCAGCGCCTGCACGCCGGTGTACAGCAGGTCGCCGTCTTCCAGCGTCTTGTCGTTGGTGTAGTCCTCAGCAGGCAGGCCCAGCGCGCGCGCCTTCACGCGCATGTTGATGTCCTTGGACACCAGCACCACGTCACGCCCGGGCTGGCTGTCGCGCAGGCTTTGCACCACGCCCAGGATCTGGTTGTCGGCCTTGCCTTGCGGCAGGCCGGCGGGCAGCTTGATGTCGAGCAGCTGCGTCTGGAAGAACAGCTTGCCCCGCGCTTCGCGGTGGCCGGTCTTGTTCAGCGCAATGCCGGCGGCCGGGTCGATGGTGGTAACCGTGCCCCCGTCTTCGGTTGCGAAGCGGGCCAGCGCGTCCAGGTCGCGGCTGACCTGACGCACGCTGCGCGCCACCTCGCTCATGCCCTTCTTGTGGCCGTCCAGCTCTTCCAGCGTGATCATCGGCAGGAACACGTCGTGTTCCTCGAACCGGAACAGGCTGGTCGGGTCGTGCATCAGCACGTTGGTGTCCAGCACAAACAGCTTCGGCGGGCCGCTGTGCCGCGGGCTGCGGGTACGGCCTGTCCGGGCCGGTGTCGTGGCTGAAGAAGATTCAAACCCGGCTGCGCCAGCAGCGGGCGCGGCTGGTGGCAGGGCCGGGCTTGAAGGCTTGCCTTTGGCAACGGGGCCTAAGCCCGCTGGCACCGGCGATGCGGCCACCCGGGCGGCACTGGTTTCCTCAGCTGCTTCTTGACGGAGCTTGGGCGCACGCCCGGCCGCCTTGGTGCGGCCGTTTGCGCTGGCTACCGTGCTGCCCGTTGAAGCGGGCGCTGTGCCAGCCCCTGCGCGCACCGGCTCAACCTGCGCAAAGCTGGCCGGGCTGGCCGCTGCAGGGCTGGCAGCAGGGGCCGTGTGGTCGGCGATCGGCAGGCGATCGCCCTTTTTGGTCGGGGGCTTGGGAAGCGGCATGGATGGGGGTGGTTAAAAAAGCAAAAAAAGCCGCGCGGCAGGCCGGGCGGCTTTGTTGAAACGGTGAAGCGGAAGCGAGAAATGACAAGCGGCGAGGGCGGTTTACGCGGCCTTCTTGAGGGCCTTCACGGCCTTGAGAACCTCTTCCACATGTCCGGCGACCTTGATGCCGCGCCATTCAGCGCGCATCACGCCCTGGGCGTCGATCAGGAAGGTGCTGCGCTCGATGCCCTTGACCTTTTTGCCGTACATGATCTTGTTCTTCACCACGCCAAACATATGGCACAGTTTTTCTTCGGTGTCGGTAATCAGCTCGAAAGGCAATTCCAGGTTCTGCTTGAACTTGTCGTGTGAAACCATGTTGTCGCGCGACACGCCAAACACCACCGCCCCGGCCTTCACGAAGTCGCCGTGCTGGTCGCGGAACTGCATCGCTTCGGTGGTGCAGCCCGGGGTGTTGTCCTTCGGGTAGAAATACAGCACCACCGCCTTGCCCAGGTGTGACTGGGGCGTGAATTTCACGCCGCCCGTGGCCAGCGCTTCAAATTCCGGGAGGGTCTTGTTGATGACAGGCGTCATGGATGGTGATCTCGGGGAAGCTGTTTGCCGAAGCCGGCTCAACTGCGAATTATAAAGTCATCCGCTCACCGGCCCCACCAGCGCCCCCTTGGGGGCGTGTCAGACCACTGCGGCAGGGGCCTGCAACAGGGCGGCCACCACCTCGCGGCCCTCGCTGGCCAGCACGTTGTAGGTGCGGCAGGCAGCGGCTGTGTCCATGGTTTCCACGCCCACCCGCGCCGCCATCAGAGAACGCAGCAGCGCCGGCGCCACAAAGCGCAGCTGCGCGCCGCTGCCGAAAATCACCACCTCGGGCTTCAGCGCGAGCAGGCGTTCAAAGTGCGCCGCGGTCAGTGCGGCCAGGTCGCCTGCACTCCAGTCGAGCACGGCGCCGCGCAGCGGCACCAGCAGGCTGTGTGAAAAAGGCGCGGCACCCACCCAGATGCGGCCGCTTTCCTGGCGGGTGATGAGATTGACCCCGGGGGTCGTGTCAGGCTGGAACTTCATGCGTGGATAATTCTATGTTCGCCCGCGCCTGCCCACGCACACTGTGCCGCGCCACCCCCTGGTTCCGAAGTGATTGGTCCGACTGCCGTGAAGCCCATCGTCAAATCCAACAAGCTCGCCAATGTGGCGTACGACATCCGCGGCCCCGTGCTGGACAAGGCGCGGCAGATGCAGGAAGAAGGGCACAAGATCATCCAGCTGAACATCGGCAATGTGGCGGCCTTCGGCTTGATGCCACCCGATGAAATCGTGCAGGACATGATCCGCAACCTGCCCGACGCCGCCGGCTACACCGACAGCAAGGGCCTGTTTGCGCCGCGCAAGGCGGTGGTGCATTACACGCAGCAATGCGGCGTGCGCGGGGTGACGGTGGACGACGTCTACCTGGGCAACGGCGCCTCCGAACTCATCCAGATGGCCATCAGCGCGCTGGTCAACGACGGCGACGAGATCCTCATTCCTGCGCCCGACTTTCCGCTGTACACGGCCGTGGTGGGCCTGTCGGGCGGCAAGCCGGTGCACTACATCTGCGACGAGGGCGCGGGCTGGTTGCCCGACATCGAAGACATCCGCGCCAAGATCACGCCGCGCACGCGCGGCATCATGGTCTGCAACCCCAACAACCCCACCGGTGCGCTGTACCCTGAAGCGGTATTGCTGCAGATCATCGAACTGGCGCGCCAGCACCAGCTGGTCATCTTCGCCGACGAGATCTACGACAAGACGCTGTACGACGGCAACACCCACACCACCATGGCCAGCCTGGCCGACGATGTGCTGTTCATCAGCTTCAATGGCCTGAGCAAGAACTACCGCAGCTGCGGCTACCGCGCCGGCTGGATGGTGGTGTCGGGCGAAAAGCGCCACGCGCGCGACTACGTGGAAGGCCTGAACATGCTGGCCAGTCTGCGCCTGTGCAGCAACACGCCGGGGCAGTTGGCCATTCAAACCGCGCTGGGCGGGTACCAGAGCATCAAAGATCTCGTGGCGCCCTCCGGGCGCCTGTGCAGGCAACGCGACGTGGCCTACAACCTGCTGACACAGATCCCGGGCGTCAGCGTGGTCAAGCCCAAGGCCGCGCTCTACATGTTTCCGCGCCTGGACCCGAAGTTCTACCCCATCACCGACGACCAGGACTTCGCGTACGAGCTGCTGGCCGAACAAAAGGTGCTGATCGTGCAAGGCACGGGCTTCAACTGGATCGCGCCCGACCACTTCCGGCTGGTGTTCCTGCCCAACGTCGACGACCTGACCGAAGCGGTTGGCCGCATCGAAAAGTTCCTGCACGGCTACCGCAAACGCCATTCTTCCTGACTGCGACACCTGATGAAACCCATCCAAGTTGGCCTGCTCGGCGCAGGCACCGTCGGCAGTGGCACCTTCAAAGTGCTGCAGCGCAACCAGGAAGAGATTCGCCGCCGCGCCGGCCGCGGCATCGAGATCACCATGGTGGCCGACCTGGACGTGGCGCGTGCCCGTGAAGTGGCCGGCAGCGGCGTGAAGGTGGTGGCTGACGCGCGCGAAGTCATCCGCAACCCCGACATCGACATCGTCATTGAACTGATCGGCGGCTACGGCATCGCCAAGGCGCTGGTGCTGGAAGCCATTGCCGCCGGCAAGCACGTGGTCACAGCCAACAAGGCCTTGCTGGCGGTGCATGGCAGCGAGATCTTTGCCGCGGCACGTGACAAGGGCGTCATCGTCGCGTTTGAGGCAGCCGTGGCCGGCGGCATACCCATCATCAAGGCCTTGCGCGAAGGGCTGACGGCCAACCGCATCCAGTGGGTGGCCGGCATCATCAACGGCACCACCAATTTCATCTTGTCTGAGATGCGCGCCAAGAGCCTGGATTTCGGCGTCGTGCTGAAGCAGGCGCAGGAATTGGGCTATGCCGAAGCCGACCCCACCTTCGACATCGAAGGCGTAGACGCTGCGCACAAGGCCACCATCATGAGCGCCATCGCCTTTGGCGTGCCGGTGCAGTTCGACAAGGCCCACATCGAGGGCATCACCGGCCTGCAGGCGGCAGACATCCGCTATGCCGAGCAGATGGGCTACCGCATCAAGCTGCTGGGCATCACGAAGCGGCGAGACGACCTCGACACCGCCACGCACCCTGCGGGTGGCATAGAGCTGCGCGTGCACCCCACGCTGGTGCCCAGCACACGGCTGATCGCCAACGTGGAAGGCGCGATGAACGCTGTGGTGGTGCAGGGCGACGCCGTCGGCACCACGCTGTACTACGGCAAGGGCGCCGGCAGCGAACCCACGGCCAGCGCGGTGGTGGCCGACCTGGTGGACATCACCCGGCTGGCCACTGCCGACGCGGCCCACCGCGTGCCGCACCTGGCCTTCCAGCCCGGCATGATGTCGGCCACGCCCATCCTGCACATCGACGAGGTGGTGACCGCCTACTACTTGCGCTTGGTCGTGGCCGACAAGGCGGGCGTGCTGGCGCGCATCACCGGCATCCTGGCCGACCATGACATCAGCATCGACGCCGTGCTGCAGCGCGAAAGCGCTGAAGGCGAAAAGCAGACCGACCTCATCATCCTGACCCACGACACCGTGGAAGGCCGCATGAAGGCGGCGCTGGTGCAGATGCAGAGCCTGCCCACGGTGTTGGCGCCCATCGTGCGCATCAGGAAGGAAGAGTTGAACTGATGAAATACATCAGCACCCGCGGTGACCGGACCGAGCGCGGCTTCTCCGACATCTTGCTGGAGGGTCTGGCGCCTGATGGTGGCCTGTACCTGCCCACGCACTACCCGAAGGTTGACGCTGCCACGCTGGCCCGCTGGCGCGGTCTGCCGTATGCCGACCTGGCTTTCGAGATCCTGTCGTTGTACATCGCCGACATGCCACCGGCCGACCTGCAGCGCCTGTGCAGGGCCACCTACACCGAAGCCGTTTTCGGCACGCCGCAGATCACGCCGCTGAAGGCGCTGCCGCAGCTGGGTGATGCGCTGGTCCTGCAAGCCCTGTCCAACGGCCCCACGCTGGCCTTCAAGGACATGGCCATGCAACTGCTGGGCAACTTGTTCGAATACGAACTGGCGCGCCGCGGCGAGGAGCTGAACATCCTGGGCGCCACCAGCGGCGACACCGGCAGCGCGGCCGAATACGCCATGCGCGGCAAGCAGGGCGTGCGCGTGTTCATGCTGTCGCCATACGGCCGCATGAGCCCCTTCCAGGTGGCGCAGATGTTCAGCCTGCAAGACGCCAACATCCACAACATCGCGGTCGAAGGCGTGTTCGACGACTGCCAGGACATCGTCAAAGCCGTCAGCAACGACCTGGCCTTCAAGCGCAAGTACCGCATCGGCACCGTCAACAGCATCAACTGGGCGCGCCTGCTGGCACAGGTGGTGTACTACTTCGCCGGGTACTTCCAGGCCACCACCTCGAACCAGCAGCGCGTGAGCTTTGCCGTTCCCAGTGGCAACTTCGGCAACATCTGCGCCGGCCATGTGGCGCGCATGATGGGCTTGCCGATTGCGCAGCTGGTGCTGGCCACCAACGAGAACAACGTGCTCGACGAGTTCTTCCGCACCGGCACCTACCGCGTGCGCGCCACCGCCGAGACTTTCGAGACCAGCAGCCCCAGCATGGACATCAGCAAGGCCAGCAACTTCGAGCGCTTCGTGTTCGATCTGCTGGGCCGCGATGGTGCCCGCACGGCCAGCCTGTTTGGCCCCGAGATCGCCCGCCAGGGCGGCTTCACGCTGAAACCGGCCGAGTTTGCGCCGGCCGTGGCACCGGGCACTGGCTTCGGCTTTGTCAGCGGCAGCAGCACCCATGCCGACCGCCTGGCCACCATCGCCCGCTGCTGGATGGCCACTGGCGTGATGGTGGACACGCACACCGCCGACGGCCTGAAGGTGGCGCTGGAACACCTGCAGCCGGGACAGCCCATGCTGGTGCTGGAAACCGCCTTGCCGGCCAAGTTTGCGGCCACCATCCGCGAGGCCACCGGCATCGATCCCGAGCCGCCTGCAGCCTTGCGCGGCATTGAACAATTGCCCAAGCGTTTTACCGTGATGCCACCCGACGTTGCGGTGGTAAAGCGCTACATCGAACAGCACTGCGCGGCCTGACGCCGCGGCGTGCCCGAACCCGACATGGCCGACCCTCGCCCCCTGCTGAGCCTGGAAGAAGCGCTGCACCGCCTGCGCGAAGGCGCGCGGGCGCACCGCATCGCGGCCCACGAAGGCGTGGACACCTTCGAAGCACTGGGCCGCGTGCTGGCGCAGGACGTGTGCTCGCTGGTGGACGTGCCGCCCGCCGACAACACATCGATGGACGGTTATGCGCTGCGCGCTGCCGACGTGCCGGCTCTCGGCACCGAGTTGCCGGTGTCACAGCGCATTCCCGCCGGCGTGGTGGGGCAGCCGCTGGCCGTGGGCACGGCGGCACGCATCTTCACCGGCGGCCAACTGCCAACCGGCGCTGACGCGGTGGTGATGCAGGAACAATGCGAAGCGCTGCCCGCGGCTGGCAGCACGGGCAGTCTGGGCGCCGTGCGCGTGAATGCCGCAGTGACCGCAGGTCAATGGGTTCGCCGCCGGGGTGAAGACGTGTGCAACGGCGCCACCGTGTTGCGCGCCGGCACCCGCCTCACGCCGCAGGCGCTGGGGCTGGTGGCTTCCGTCGGAGCCGCGACTTTGTCCGTGCTGCGCCGCCCGCGCGTTGCGCTGTTTTCAACGGGCGACGAGCTGGTCATGCCCGGCCAACCGCTGAAGCCGGGCGCCATCTACAACAGCAACCGCTTCATGCTGCGTGCGCTGCTGCAGGCGGCAGGCTGTGAGGTGCAAGACCTGGGCATCGTGCCCGACCGCCTGGACGCCACGCGCGCTGCACTGCGCCAGGCCGCGCAGCGCAGCGACCTCATCATCACCAGCGGTGGGGTTTCCGTGGGCGAGGAAGACCACCTCAAGCCTGCTGTGCAGGCCGAGGGCGCGCTGGACTTGTGGCAGGTGGCCATGAAGCCCGGCAAGCCGCTGGCCTTTGGCCATGTGCGCCATGCCGATGCGGCGCCGGCCTTGTTCATGGGCTTGCCAGGCAACCCGGTGTCCAGCTTTGTGACCTTCTTGTTGGCCGTGGCTCCGGTGCTGCGCGCGCTGCAAGGCATGCCGGACAACGACGCCCCCGCCCTGATGCTGAACGCTGACTTCGATTGGCCCAAGCCCGACCGGCGCCGCGAATTCCTGCGCGTGCGCGTGAACGCTGCAGGCGCGCTGGAACTATTTGCCAACCAGAGCTCGGGCGTGCTGACTTCCACCGTGTGGGCCGACGGGCTGGTGGACAACCCACCCGGCCAGGCCATTGGCCGGGGCGACCGCGTGCGGTTTCTGCCGCTGGACAGCCTGGTGTGGCGGTAAACATGCAGTCTGCAGAACCGGGCGGCTTCACCGTGCAGGTGCGCTATTTCGCTTCGCTGCGTGAAGCGCTGGGCAGCGGCCAGTCTTTTCAAGTGCCGCCCGCCTGCACCGTGGGGCAACTGCGCAACCTGCTCATCGCGCAGGGCGGCGCGCATGCGCTGGCGCTGGCACGTGGGCGCGCAGTGCGTGCCGCGGTGGCGCAGCAGATGGCGGGCGAGGACACGCCGCTGACGCCGGGCGCTGAGGTGGCCTTCTTTCCACCGGTGACGGGCGGCTGACCATGGCGCTCGCAGAAGTGCAGGTGCAGACGGCTGACTTCGACCTCAGCACCGAGGTGGCGGCACTGCGCGCGTGCGACGGCGGCGCGGGTGCCGTGGTGGCCTTTGTCGGCACCGTGCGCGACCGTGCGGGTATTCAGGCGGCGGGCAGCATCACGGCCATGGAACTGGAACACTACCCAGGTATGACCGAAAACGCCATCCAGGCCATGGTGGCCCAGGCCCGACACCGTTTTGACGACCTGCGAGGCGTGCGCATCATTCACCGCGTGGGGCTGCTGATGCCGCTGGACCAGATCGTGCTGGTGGCGGTGACATCGGCCCACCGCGGCACCGCCTTCCAGGCCTGCGAATTTTTGATGGACTATCTGAAGACCCAAGCGCCCTTCTGGAAAAAAGAGACCACGCCCGACGGTGCGCGATGGGTGGACGCCCGCGTCACCGATGACGAAGCCCTGGCACGCTGGGGCATCGCGGCGGGCAATGCATGAGGCGGCCCGGCGCAGGCACGGCCCTTCCCGACCCCGCCGCTGGTGCTCCGGCCAGCGCCAACGGTCCGTCGCCGCTGCAATTGCGCGCTGCGCTGGGCCGGTTTGTCACCGGGGTCACCGTGGTCACTTGCTGCGACGCCGCGGGCGAGTGGGTCGGGCTGACTGTCAGCTCTTTCAACGCCTTGTCGCTGCATCCGCCGATGGTGTTGTGGTCGTTGCGGCATGCCAGTGCTTCATTGCCAGCTTTCCTGGACAGCCCGCGCTTTGCGGTGAACGTGCTGGCGGCGCACCAGACTGACGTTTCGCACCGTTTTGCAGCGCCGGGCGAAGACCGCTTCGCAGCCGGCCCGTGGGCGCTTGGCGCCCACGGTTCGCCGCTGCTGGCCGACGCCGCGGCCGCCTTTGAATGCGAAACCGTTTCGCACCACGCCGCTGGCGACCATGAACTGTTCATCGGCCGTGTGCTGGCCTGTGGCCATAACGACCGGCCTGCGCTGCTGTACAGCGCCGGGCACTACCACCGCCTGGGCGGCCGGCTGCGCCTGGGCGGCAACGGCGAACCGGCCGCTGACGACGAACTGTGACCGCCAGGCCGTCAACCCCGTTCGGTTGACAAGGTCTTGATTCCGGGTCTGTTGGCCCAACCTGTTGCAGCATCGGAGGATTCACCCCATGCGCATCGACAAACTCACCACCGCGTTCCAGCAGGCACTGCAAGACGCCCAGAGCGCGGCCGTCGCCCGCAGCAACCCCTACATTGAAGCCGCCCACCTGCTGGCGGCCATGCTGGCCCAGCCCGACGGCCCGAAAGCGCTGCTGGACCGCGCCGGCGCCAACACGGCGGCATTGGCCACCGCCATGGAAACGGCCATCCGCAACTTGCCGCAGGTGGAAGGCGGCGGCCAGCCGGTGCAGCCCGGGCGCGACCTGGTGAACCTGCTGCAGGCGGCTGACAAGGAAGCCAGCCAGCGGGGCGACCAGTTCATTGCCAGCGAAACCTTTTTGCTGGCGCTGGCCGACAGCAAGACCGACATCGGCGCCGTGGTGCGCGGCCATGGCCTGAGCCGCAAGGCGTTGGACGCGGCCGTGACGGCCGTGCGCGGCGGCCAGGGCGTGGACAGCGCCGAAGCCGAAGGCCAGCGCGAGGCGCTGAAGAAGTACACGCTGGACCTGACCGAGCGCGCCTGCATGGGCAAGCTCGACCCGGTGATCGGCCGCGACGACGAGATCCGCCGCGCCATCCAGGTGCTGCAGCGGCGCAGCAAGAACAATCCGGTGCTGATTGGCGAGCCCGGCGTCGGCAAGACGGCCATCGTTGAAGGCCTGGCGCAGCGCATCGTCAACGGCGAAGTGCCCGACAGCCTGAAGAGCAAGCGCGTGCTGGTGCTGGACATGGCCGGCCTGCTGGCCGGTGCCAAGTACCGCGGTGAATTCGAAGAGCGGCTGAAGTCGGTGCTGAAGGAAGTGGCGGCCGACGAAGGCCGCATCATCCTGTTCATCGACGAGCTGCACACCATGGTGGGTGCCGGCAAGGCCGAGGGCGCCATCGACGCCGGCAACATGCTCAAGCCCGCGCTGGCGCGCGGCGAACTGCACTGCATCGGCGCCACCACGCTGAACGAATACCGCAAGTACGTTGAGAAAGACGCCGCGCTCGAGCGCCGCTTCCAGAAGGTGCTGGTCGACGAGCCCAGCGTGGAAGCCACGGTGGCCATCCTGCGCGGCCTGCAGGAAAAATACGAGGTGCACCACGGCGTTGAGATCACCGACCCCGCCATCGTGGCCGCGGCCGAGCTGAGCCACCGCTACATCACCGACCGCTTTCTGCCCGACAAGGCCATCGACCTCATCGACGAGGCCGCGGCCAAGATCAAGATCGAGATCGACAGCAAACCCGAGGTGATGGACAAGCTCGACCGCCGGCTCATCCAGCTGAAGATCGAGCGCGAAGCCGTGCGCAAGGAAAAGGACGAGGGCTCGATCAAGCGCTTTGGCCTGATCGAAGAAGAGATGGTGAAGGTGCAGCGAGAGCTGAACGATCTGGACGAAATCTGGAAGGCCGAAAAGGCTGCGTCGCAAGGTTCAGAAGAGCTGATGAAGCAACGCGACGGCATCAAGTTGCAGATCGAGGCTTTGACGCGCCAGCAGAAATACGACGAGGTGGCGCGCCTGCAATACGAGCGGCTGCCGCAGATCGAGAAGCGGCTGAAGGAAGTGCAGGCTGCAGAAAATGGCAAGAAGGCCACGGGCCGGCCGCAACTGCTGCGCACCATGGTGGGTGCCGAAGAAATTGCCGAGGTGGTGTCCCGCTCCACCGGCATCCCGGTCAGCAAGCTGATGCAAGGCGAGCGCGACAAGCTGCTGCAGATGGAAGACAAGCTGCACGAACGCGTGGTGGGCCAGGACGAGGCCATCACCGTGGTGGCTGACGCCATTCGCCGCAGCCGCGCCGGCTTGTCAGACCCCAACCGCCCGCTGGGCAGCTTCCTGTTCCTGGGCCCCACCGGTGTGGGCAAGACCGAACTGTGCAAGGCGCTGGCGGGCTTTCTGTTCGACAGCGACGACCACATGATTCGAGTTGACATGAGCGAATACATGGAAAAGCACTCGGTCAGCCGCCTGATCGGCGCGCCGCCCGGCTACGTGGGTTACGACGAGGGCGGTGCGCTGACCGAAGCCGTGCGCCGCAAGCCCTACAGCGTGCTGCTTCTGGACGAGGTGGAAAAGGCGCACCCCGACGTGTTCAACGTGTTGCTGCAGGTGCTGGACGATGGCCGCCTGACCGACGGCCAGGGCCGCACCGTGGACTTCAAGAACACCGTGATCGTGATGACCAGCAACCTGGGCTCGCAGATGATCATGCAGATGTCCGGGCAAAGCACAGCGGCCATCCGCGACGCGGTGTGGGTGGAAGTGAAGCAGCATTTCCGGCCCGAATTCCTGAACCGCATCGACGAGACCGTGGTCTTCCACGCGCTGAGCCACAAGCACATCGAGAGCATCGCCGGCATTCAGTTGCGCCTGCTCGAGCAGCGGTTGGAGAAGCTGGAGATGAAGCTCGAGGTGAGCCCGGCTGCGCTGGCCGAACTGGCCAAGGTGGGCTTCGACCCGGTGTTTGGTGCGCGGCCGCTGAAGCGGGCCATCCAGCAGCGCATCGAGAACCCGGTCAGCAAGCTCATCCTGCAAGGCCGGTTCGGGCCCAAGGGTGTGATTCCGGTGGACGTGGAAGACGGCGAATTCGTGTTCTCGCGCATCGTGCACTGACGCTCGAACCGCCCCGGCGGTTGCTGGCGGGGCCCTGCTGAAGGGTCTGGTTGGCAGGCCCGCATGGGCATGGCGGCCGTCCTTAGAATCGACCGCTGACACTGCGCAAATCGCTGCAGTGCTTCAGCGGGCCTTGCATGACGACGACAGCAGCCATTCCTTCTTCCTCGGCGCAGCCGGTGGTCATCATCGGTGCCGGGCTGGCCGGGCTGACCGTGGCGCTGGAACTGGCCACGCAGTGGCGCGTCATCATCCTGGCCAAGCGGGCCTTGACCGAAAGCGCAACGTCCTGGGCGCAGGGCGGCATCGTGGGTGTGCTGGGTGCTGACGACAGCATCGAAAGCCATGTTCGTGACACGCAGGACGCTGGCGCCGGCATCGTTGACGAAAACACCGCCCGCTTCATCGCACAGCGCAGCGCCGCCGCCATCCAGTGGCTGGTGGACGCCGGCGTGCCTTTTTCACCCGACCCTGACGGCCCGCTGGGCCTGCACCTCACGCGCGAAGGCGGCCATGCCGTGCGGCGAATTGCGCACGCGGCCGACGCCACCGGCAAGGCCATCCACGACACGCTGCTGGAGCGCGCTCGTGAACACCCGAACATCGAGCTGCGTGAACGCTGGATGGCGGTGGACCTGATCACGTCGAGGCAACTGAAACGCGCCGAACCGCGCGTGTGCTACGGCGTGTATGCGCTGGACATGGACGGCGGCCGCGTGGAAACGCTGTCCGCATTGGCCGTTGTGCTGGCCACCGGGGGCGTGGGCAAGGTGTACCGCTACACCAGCAACCCAGAAACCGCCACCGGCGACGGCATTGCCATGGCCTGGCGCGCCGGCTGCCGCGTGGGCAACATGGAATTCATCCAGTTCCACCCCACGTGCCTGTACCACCCGCAGGGACGCAGCTTCCTCATCACTGAGGCGCTGCGCGGCGAAGGCGCGTACCTGACGCTGCCGAACACCGGCGTCGACGGTGGCGTGGGCACGCGTTTCATGCCCGCACACGACGAACGACTGGAACTGGCGCCGCGGGACATCGTGGCCCGTGCCATCGACTTCGAGATGAAGAAACACGGGCTGGACCACGTGTGGCTGGACGCCCGTCACCTGGGCGAAGCTTTCCTGAAAGAGCACTTCCCCACCATCCACGCGCGGTGCCTGCAATTGGGCATCGACATCGCGCGCCAGCCCATCCCCGTGGTGCCGGCGGCGCATTACACGTGTGGTGGTGTGGTCACCGACCTGGAAGGCCGCACCGACCTGCCCGGGCTGTACGCCGTGGGCGAAACCACCTACACCGGCCTGCATGGTGCCAACCGTCTGGCCAGCAATTCACTGCTGGAATGCGTGGTGCTGGGCAACAGCTGCGCCGACGCCATCATGGCGCAGCCTGCGGGTGACGCACCGGCGCTGCCGGCCTGGGACGAAAGCCAGGTGGAAGACGCCGACGAGCAGGTGGTCATCTCGCACAACTGGGACGAACTGCGCCTGCTGATGTGGAACTACGTGGGCATCGTGCGCACCACGAAGCGCCTGGAACGGGCACTGCACCGCATCAAAATGCTGCAGGAAGAGACGCTGGAGTACTACGCCCACTTCCGCGTCAATCGCGACTTGCTGGAACTGCGCAACCTGGTGGTGTGCGCCGAACTGATCGTGCGGTCTGCATTGCGGCGGCATGAAAGTCGGGGTCTGCACTACAGCCGTGACTTCCCCAACCCGCTGCCGGTGAGCTTTCCCACCGTGCTGACGCGGCCTGCCAAGAGCGAGTCGGCCGGCAAGCAGCGCAAGGCCTCGAGGGCCTGAATTCCGCAACCGCCCGTGCAGGGCGGCGGGGGCGTTCGGCTCAGGCGCGGGCGCGCATGGCCGTGCGGGCCTGCACAAATCCGAAGGCGAAGTCCACCGCCTCCACCAGTTGGCGTTCGCTTTCGCTGCGTTCACGGTCGCTCAGGTAGAAGGCAAAGTCCACCTCGTGCCGGATGTATCGTGGGGGCAGGCGGTTCAGCGCCACGCAGGCCACGTCGGCCAGCAATTCGGGCTGGTGGGCCACGCCGGGGTATCGTTCGGCGTGCGCCAGCACCGCGTCGAAAACGGCTCTCTCGTTGTGGTTGCGAACGGATGCGAAGTCGACGCTCATGCCAGCCCTCCGGCCCTTGGAAGCAGGGCCTTGCGGCTATATCGGCCGCGCCAGCGTCGGACTCAAGCCGCGCCGATGTTCTTCACGAAGCCACCCTGCGGCAGGGCGATGCTGGCCGGGTTCTTCTTCACGAAGTCGAGCATGCGTTCAATGCAGCCCAGCGCCTGGCTGCGCACCGGCTCGGGCACGTGCACTTCGCCGTTGCCGGTTTCCAGGCAGGCCACCACGCCCTGCAGCGCGTTCATGGCCATCCAGGGGCAGTGTGCGCAGCTCTTGCAACTGGCGCTGGTGCCGGCGGTGGGCGCTTCAATCAAAGTCTTGCCCGGCGCCATCTGCCGCATGCGGTGCATGATGCCGTTGTCGGTGGCCACGATGTAGGTCTGCGCGCTGCCGTTCACCACGGCGTTCAGCAGCTGTGTGGTGCTGCCCACCACATCGGCCTGCGCCACCACATGGCGGGGTGATTCGGGGTGCACCAGCACCTGGGCGCCCGGGTGCTGCTTGCGCAGCAGTTCCAGTTCCAGGCCCTTGAATTCGTCGTGCACGATGCAGGCGCCGTCCCACAGCAGCATGTCGGCGCCGGTCTGTTCCTGGATGTAGCGGCCCAGGTGGCGGTCGGGCGCCCACAGCACCTTGCGGCCCTGTTCCTTCAGGTGCGAGACGATGGCCAGCGCGCAGGAACTGGTGACCATCCAGTCGGCCCGCGCCTTCACCGCAGCGCTGGTGTTGGCGTACACCACCACGCTGCGGTCGGGGTGGGCGTCGCAGAACTGCGCAAAAGCTTCGGGCGGGCAGCCCAGGTCCAGTGAACAGGTGGCCTCCAGGTCGGGCATTAGAACGCGCTTGTTGGGCGACAGGATCTTGGCGCTTTCGCCCATGAAACGAACCCCGGCCACCACCAGGGTGTGCGCCGGGTGGTCGCGACCGAAGCGTGCCATTTCCAGCGAATCGGCCACGATGCCGCCGGTGGCCAGGGCCAGGTCCTGCAGGTCGCCGTCCACGTAATAGTGGGCCACCAGCACCGCTTGCTGGGCTTTCAGCAATTCGGCCGCGCGTTCGAAGGCGCGTTTCTTGTCGGCGGCATCCAGCGCCGGTGGCACCTTCGCCCAGGCATGGGCGGTGCAACTGGCGCCGCTGGCGTCTTGGCGGGTGTAGTCGAACAGGACCTGTTGGGTGGTCATGGGCAGCGTCGTGTTGGAAGGGTATGGGCCGGGCGCGGCGCCCTGGGGCGTGCAGCAACATGGCAAGCAATGGGAATGCTAACCCCGGCTGCCGCCGCGCGCTCACACGGGCGCTTCGGGCGCCAGGAACGCGGTTTGCGGGGAGAACGGCGCTGAACTGCGCGACACTTCCGTCCCATGAACACTGCAATTCAAACCCCAGCGCGGCTGGCCGGGCACGCGCTGGTTGAGGCCTTGATCGAACAGGGCGTGCACACCTGCTTTGGCGTGCCGGGCGAAAGCTATTTGGCGGCACTGGACGGGTTCCATGAACACCGCGCCCGCATCCGCTTCATCGCCTGCCGGCAAGAGGGCGGCGCCGCCTTCATGGCCGAAGCGCAAGGCAAGCTCACGGGCCGGCCGGGTGTGTGTTTCGTCACCCGCGGGCCGGGCGCTACCAACGCCAGCATCGGCGTTCACACGGCGTTTCAGGACAGCACGCCGATGGTGCTGTTCATCGGCCAGGTGGCCAGCGACCAGAAGGACCGTGAAGCGTTCCAGGAAATCGACT
>JAYSXE010000129.1:0-21556 GCA_043717565.1 Burkholderiales bacterium
GCCGCGGTCGAGCTCACCTCGATCGTCAAGCGCAACTCCTGCGGCAAGTCGCTCGACATCGCCCGCCTGGCGCGCGACATGATGGGCGGCAACGGCATCAGCGACGAATTCGGCGTGGCGCGCCACCTGGTCAACCTGGAGGTGGTGAACACCTACGAGGGCACGCACGATGTGCATGCGCTGATCCTGGGCCGGGCCATCACCGGCATCGCGGCGTTCTCGAACTGAAGGTTGGCCGGTGCGCACGGTACCCCCCGCAATCAACAGGGCCGACGATGCCGGCCCGGGCTTGCCTGCGCAACGGCCAGGCTCGGAACCGATGACCCGCGCCGCTGAACCGCATTTCAAGCATTGGCCGCCACGCGTGCCACGCCACTTGACGCTGCCGGGGACCAACGTTTTCCACAACGCCGAGGTGTCTGCGGCCCGGTACCCGGACAAGCCTTTCCTGGTGTTCTACGACAGCACGGTCAGCTTCGCCGAATTCAAGGACGAGGCCGAGCGCCTGGCCGGTTTTCTGCAACACGGTTGCGGCGTGAAGGCCGGCGACCGGGTGTTGCTGTGCATGCAGAACAGCCCGCAGTGGGTGATCGCGTTCTACGCGATCCTGCGCGCCAACGCGGTGGTGGTGCCGGTCAACCCGATGAACAAGACCGACGAGCTGCGCCACTACGTCGCCGACGGCGCGGCGACCACCGCCTTCGTCGCGCAGGACCTGCTGCCGCAGATGCAGCCGCTGCTGCGCACCGGCGGCGAAAACGGTCTGCAACACCTGGTCGTCGCGACCTACAGCGACCACCTCAGGCGCCCGACCGACCTGAAAGTGCCCGACTTCGTCGCCGCGCCGCGTGACGTGCCCACCGCACCGGGCATCGTGCCCTGGACCGAAGCGCTGGTGCGCGGCCTGCAGCCGGGGCCGCTGACCGCCGGCCCCGACGATGCCTGCGTCATGCCCTACACCTCGGGCACCACGGGCGCGCCCAAGGGCTGCGTGCACACCCACCGCAGCGTGATGAGCACGCTGGTCGGCGGCACGGTCTGGTTCTCGCAAACGCAGGACGCGGTGTTCCTGTCGGCGCTTCCGTTCTTCCACGTGACGGGCCTGTCTGGCAGCATGAACGGGCCGCTGTATGCCGGCGCCAGCGTCGTCGTGCTGCCGCGCTGGGACCGCGAGGCCGCGGCGGTGTGCATCCAGCGTTACGGCGTCACCACCTGGCAGACGATCACCGCGATGCTGGTCGACTTCCTGTCGCAGCCCGGGTTGTCGGCCTACGACCTGACGAGCCTGCAGGTCATCCGCGGCGGCGGCGCCGCAATGCCCGAGGCGGTGGCGCGGCGGCTTGAAGAACTGGTCGGCCTGCCCTTCGTGGAAGGCTATGGCATGTCGGAAACGATGGCGGCCACCCACATCAACCCGCCGCACCGGCCCAAGCCGCAGTGCCTGGGGGTGCCGGTGTTCGATGTCGACGCGCGCATCGTCGACCCCGACACGCTGCGCGAGCTTCCGCCCGGCGAGAGCGGTGAAGTGGTGGTGCACGGCCCGCAGGTCATGCAGGGCTACTGGAACCAGCCCGAGGCGACCGCGGCCGGCTTCATCGAAATCGACGGCAAGCGCTTCCTGCGCACCGGCGACCTGGCCTTCGTCGACGCTGACGGCTACTTCTTCATGACCGACCGTCTCAAACGCATGATCAATGCGTCGGGCTACAAGGTCTGGCCGGCCGAGGTCGAGGCGCTGATGTACCGCCACCCCGCCATCCAGGAGGCTTGCGTCATTCCGGCGGCCGATGCGCGGCGCGGCGAAACGGTCAAGGCGCTGGTGGTGCTGAAGCCCGGGCAGACGCTCACCGAGCAACAAATCATCGATTGGGCCCACCAGCACATGGCGGCCTACAAGAGCCCACGCATCGTGCAGATCGTGCCTTCACTGCCGCGCTCGGGATCGGGCAAGGTCCTGTGGCGCGAGCTGCAGGAACGCGAGAACGAAGCGGCGAAAGTTTCATCCCAACCACCCCCAGGAGACACCCTATGAACACCCCCCTTTCCCGCCGCATGCTGCTGGCGAGCGCTTGCGCCGCAGCGCTGCTGGCACCGCTGGGCGCGAGCGCGCAGAGCTTTCCGGGCAAGCCCATCACGCTGATCGTGCCCTGGCCCGCCGGCGGCTCGACCGACCGCCACATGCGCCTGCTGGCGGAACTGGCCGGCAAGCAGCTGGGCCAGAACGTCATCGTCGAGAACAAGCCCGGCGGCGGCGGCACGCTGGGCCCGGGCACGATGGCGATGACGGCCAAGCCCGACGGCTACACCATCGCGCAGTTCCCGCTGGGCATGCTGCGCATCCCGCACATGCAGAAGATGCAGTGGGACCCGCTGAAGGACTTCAGCTACATCACCGGCGTCTCGGGCTACACCTTCGGCTTCACCGTGCGTGCCGATTCGCCGTACAAGACCTTCAACGACTACATCGAAGCGGCGCGCAAGAGCCCCGGCAAGATCGACTACGGCTCGACCGGCATCGGCAGCTCGCCGCACCTGCTGCTGGAAGAGCTGGCGCTGAACGCCAAGGTCGAGCTCAACCATGTGCCCTTCAAGGGCAACGCCGACCTGCAGCAGGCGCTGCTGGGCGGCCACGTGATGGCGCAGAGCGACGCCACCGGCTGGGACAAGTTTGTCGACGGCGGCCAGATGCGCCTGCTCGTGACCTTCGGCGACAAGCGCACCAAGCGCTGGCCGAACGTGCCCACCGCCAAGGAGCTGGGCTACAACGTGGTGTCGCAGTCACCGTACGGCATCGTCGGACCGAAGGGCATGGACCCGGCCGTCGTGAAGGTGTTGCACGACGCGTTCAAGAAGGCGATGGACGACCCGAAGCACCTGCAGTTGCTGGCCGAGCTGAACCAGGACGTCTGGTACCGCAGCGGCGAAGACTATGCCAAGTGGGCGCGCGAGACCTTCGTCAAGGACAAGGCGCTGATCGAGCGCCTGGGGCTGGCAGCGAAGTAAGTTCGACAACCCGCGACCTGAGGGTTCCCGCGTTGGGCGGCGCCGTCGCGCCTGACCGGGTTTAACTGGGGCGAGCACAGATGGACTGGTTCGAACGCATCACGGGTTTTCAGGAACGCAACTACCGCGACACGCAGTCGAAACTCTCCGTGGACGGTGAGTTCCTGGTGTCGAAAGTCACCGGGGTGCGCCACCGCATCGGCGAGCTGGAGCTGGTCGAGCTGGGCACCCTGCGCCAGCGGCGGGCGCAGGGTGCCGGCCCGGGTGCGCGCACAACGGTGCGTGGGGAGGTCGGTGACGCCCGCGCCCTGCACGCGCAGCCCGCCTTTGCGCAAGCGACCTTCCAAGTCGCATCGCAGTTCAACCTGCTGGAGATGGTCGGCCCGGAAGTCACGCCCGAGGAGGGCGTTACACGCTACTCGGCCGACCGCACACAAGGCCCGGCTTGTGCCATCGCCGCTGGCGCGGGAACGATCTTCCGCAACTACCTGGTGCCACTGGATGGCCACCAGGGCCAGACGGCAGCACGCCAAATCGATGCGCTGGCTCCGCTTGGCAGGGCGCTATCAGCCCGCCTGGGGCAGCCGGTTCACGAACTCTGGGCCATGCGCAACGGCTACGCGCTGTGCACGCGCGAGGGCCTGGACGCGATCGCTTCGCTTTTGGAGCGGGCAGGTGAAGACGAGCGAGATGCATGGCGTGCCTGCCTGGCGGTGGGCGTTCACCGGGACGTTGCCGTGACCGACGTGAAGAGCGACACCCCGCCGGTCGTGACGCAGGTGTACTGCTCAGCGCTGCCCGTGGCTTACGGCCGCACCGCGGCGCCAGCCTGGGAGCCTTTCGCCCGCTTGGTGCTGGAGGCCGCCTACGAAGCCACGCTGATGGCGGCTGTGGAACAAAAACGGCGCGGGGGCTCGGCCATCGCGCTGCTCACGCGCCTGGGCGGCGGCGCCTTCGGCAACCCTGATCACTGGATCGACGATGCCATCGTCCGGGGGCTGACTGCTGTGGCTGATGCAGGCCTGGACGTTCGACTGGTGAGCTATGGCGCGGCCCATGCTGGCAATCGGCGCATCGAGGCCGCCTGGCGGGTCAGAGGTTCGGAAAGCGGATCCGGCTGACCATCAAGGAGCCGGACAACGCAAACATCGGCACCAGGGGGTGCAGGCTGAAGCCAGCGATGCTGAGCTTGCCGAACCAGAGTGCTTCGCCCAAGGCGCCTTGCCTGGCGGCAATGAACATCACCAGCACCAGGACCAGCGAGGTCGGGATGGGTGTGCCTTCGAAATGGGGAACCTTGCCTTCGTCGCCGGACAGCGCCTCGGCGGTGACGTTGTAGCGGGCCAGACGCGACACGCCGCAGGCCACGAAGCAGGCCAGGGCGATGCGCCCGTCCAGCACGTCGAGGACCAGCGCTGCAATCACCAGCGCGCAGGCCGTTAGACCTGCACCACCTGGCTGCTCTGCAGGTAACTCATCATCGAGAACAGTGCGCCGGTGCCGCACACCGCGTTGGCCAGGGTGAACCAGTCGGCCAGGCGAAACTCCCGGAGCATGGCCAACGGCTTGTGACGGGTGGGGACGCCGACGTCGAGGCGGCGGCCGAGCAATGTGCGCGCCTAAGTGGGTAGGGGACTCTCGAACCCGTCGGCGAATACGCCACCCGTTCACCCGGTGTGATTCGCGCCGGCATCATTTCCGCGCGTGAAGGCCGGCGCGTGCAACTGGCAGAGGTGCTGGCCGACCCCAACGCTTGACGCGGACCGCGCCAGTGTCGGCGCGGGCGCGGGCGCGGCGCGCAAACCCCTTCACGTCACCGCCCGAACCGAAGGCCTTGGCGGCGCCAGTCAGCACCACCC
The DNA here is from genome assembly GCA_043717565.1 of Burkholderiales bacterium. Taxonomy (GTDB): domain Bacteria; phylum Pseudomonadota; class Gammaproteobacteria; order Burkholderiales; family Burkholderiaceae_C; genus Rubrivivax. The sequence continues at coordinate 4,863 of JAYSXE010000129.1, forward strand.
GGCATCAGGCCCCGCAGATATCAGGCACCGCAGATGCGCGCGCGGGCTTCGGCGTATTCGCGCTTGAAGCGGGCCACCAGGTCGGCCGCCGGCAGCACCTCGCGGATGGCACCGATGCCCTGGCCGCAGCCCCAGATGTCTTTCCAGGCCTTGGCGGCGCTGGCACCTTCGCCGGTGGCGAAGTTCATCTTGCTGGGGTCGCTTTGCGGCAGGTTGTCGGGGTCCATGCCGGCGTTCTTGATGCTGCCCTTGAGGTAGTTGCCGTGGATGCCGGTGTAGAAGTTGCTGTAGACGATGTCGTCTGAATTGCTCTGCGTGATCATCTGCTTGTAGCCTTCAACGGCACGCGCTTCTTCGGTGGCGATGAAGGCCGAGCCGATGTAGGCGAAGTCGGCCCCCATGGCCTGCGCGGCCAGCACCGCACCGCCTGAAGAAATGGCGCCCGACAGCGCCACTGGGCCGCCGAACCACTCGCGAATCTCGGCCACCATCGCAAAGGGGCTCTTCACACTGGCGTGGCCGCCGGCGCCAGCGGCCACCGGGATCAGGCCGTCGGCGCCCTTTTCGATGGCCTTGTGCGCAAACAGGTTGCTGATGACGTCGTGCAGCACCACGCCGCCCCAGGCCTGCACGCCGCGGTTGACGTCTTCACGCGCACCCAGGCTGGTGATGATGATGGGCACCTTGTACTTGGCGCACACCTGCATGTCGTGTTCAAGCCGGTCGTTGCTCTTGTGCACGATCTGGTTGACGGCGTACGGCGCGGCCGGCGATTCGGGGTGCGCCTTGTCGTGCGCGGCCAGCGCTTCGGTGATTTCGTGCAGCCATTCGTCCAGCTGCGCCGCCGGCCGCGCGTTCAGCGCAGGCATCGAACCCACCACACCGGCCTTGCATTGCGCGATGACGAGTTTGGGGTTGCTGATGATGAACAGCGGCGAGCCGATGACGGGGAACTTCAGGTTCTTCAGAACGGGCGGCAGGGTGCGGGTGGGTGCGGTCATGGGAGGGGTGCCAGAAAGCGGGTTGCAGGAAGGGTTGAAGAAGGAAGGGGAAGACAAAGGGCAGCCGGCACAGCGGCTGCGCGGGGTCATTCAGGGTGGGTGTGCTTGCGGGCAACCAGGGCCTGCAGCTGTTGCATCACGTCGCTGCCGCCACCGGGAATGCTGTAGCGGGTGTCGCGCGCGGTCAGCGGCTGGCCTTCGGCGCTGAGCACCTGCACGCGGCGCACCGGCCGGCGTGTCTGGCGGTCCAGCACCTGCAGCCGTTCGCCTTGCGGGCTGGGCATCCAGCGGTCGCCCCACTGCTGCAGAAACACGATCAGCGGGAACAGTTCCATTCCCTTGGGCGTGAGCTTGTAGTGCACGGCGCGCCCGTCACCCGGCACCGGCCGGCGTTGCAGGATGCCGGTGTCCACCAGCGCGGCCAGCCGCGCCGCCAGCACGTTGCTGGCCACGCCCAGGTGGCGCGCGAAGTCGTCGAACCGCGTGACGCCGTTGAAGGCGTCGCGCAGGATGACCAGCGTCCACTTGTCACCCACCTGCTGCGCAGCCTGGGCCACGCTGCAGTCCACTTCAGCGAAGGAAAGTCGGGTCATGGCGGGCGGGTGGGCATCAGCGGCGCATCATCGCCAGATTACTTGCGTCAAGCAAGCCATTTTTCCCGAATCCTTGCGGCTTTGGGTGCGCCGGTCAGCTCGCTGCACCTGCGCTGACTCCCCCCACACTGTGGTGTCCGCTGGCCACTGGCGCTGGCTACACTGGCGCAGCTGTCGCCAGGGAAGCCACCACCATGCACACGTCTGAAGCACGCAACAAGGCCGCCAGCCCGCCCCGCCGGCGCCGCGCCACCGGGGCCTGGTGCCTGGCTGGGCTGGCCCTGACAGCGCCCGCCCTGGCGCAGACCACCGCCCCTCCTGCGCCACGGGCTGCGCTGGCCGCCGACGCACCGGGTCCTGTGGGCGGCATACCCGACCGGCTGCCCGACCTGAAGTTGCCCGACGCCGACCAGCTTCGGCTGCTGGTGCCGCGCCCCGTCAAGGCGGCCACGGCAGCGCTGGGCTTCGGCCGCCAGCGGCTGGCGCTGGTGCTGGGCATCGGCACGCTGGGCTCGCGCCCGGTGCTGGACAGCGCCGCCCGCGACAGCCTGGCAGTGGCCACCGCCCTTCGGGCGGCCGGTTTTGTGGTGATGGTGCGCGAAGACGTGAACAGCACCGAACTGCGCGCCGCGCTGAAGGAATTCCGTGAACGCCTGCAGCCCGGCGGCATGGGGCTGCTGTACGCCACGGCGCTGGGGGCACAGGTGGAAGGCCGCAACCTGCTGCTGGCCGGCGAAGCCAGCATCGACGCCGCAGCGCCCGCGGCGAAAACGGCCGACAGCCTGCGCAGCCAGGGCGTGCCGGTGCAGGAACTGGTGGACGCGCTGATGGGCACGGCCGACAGCCCGCGCATGCTGGTGGTGGACGCCGCGTACAAGCACCCGGCGCTGGACAAGCTGCCGCAACCTGGCCTGGCGGCGCAGGCGCTGCCGCCGGGCATGATGGCGCTGTTTGCGCTGTCGCCCCAGGTGGTGCAGGAAGTGCCGGCGGTGGCGCCGCTGCCCACACCCGTGCCCACCGACCCGCAACTGCTGGCCGCGTCGCCCTTTGCAAGAATGCTGACGCGTTCCGTGCTGACGCCCAAACTCAGCGGCTCCGAGGTGCTGCGCAGCACGCAGCGCGCCATGGTGGACAGCACGCAGGGTGCCGTGACGCCGTGGATTGCCGGCGACACCGACGCCAAGGAAGAACTGGCCGAGTTGACGCTGCTGGACGCCGTGCTGCCGCGCACGCCCGAAGAGTACGCACGCGAAGGCGTCAAGCGCGCGGTGAGCCAGATGGTCAGGCCCGAAGCCGCCAGGGCTGGCGAACCGGGCGCTGCCGAAGCGCTGCAACAGGCGCAGGCGCCTTCGCCGCCGGCCCCCCCGGGCACCGCCGGAACGCCGAAGGTGCCGCCGGAAAACACACGGTCTTCGCTGCCTGAAGTGCCCGGCCACACCAGCGCGCTGAGCACGGCGGCCAATGCCCTGGGCACGGCCGCCAGCGTGGCGGGCACGGTGGCAGGTGTGGCTGGCACGGCGGCCACCATCGCCGTGGGCTTGAAGGCGGCCGAAATTGCGGCCACCGTCAGCGTGGCCAGTTCGGCTGTGGGCGCTGCCACTGCCGTGGCCGGCAACGCCATCGGGCTGGCCACGCGGTTGGGCAGTGGCGGTTCGGGCGAAAGCACTGCGCGCCAGGCCGCCAGCGCTGCCGTGGTGGCACCGGCCCGGGTGGGCCTCCCTGCAGCGTCCGCTGCAGGGGCGCCGGCGCCGGCGGTAGCACCGGCACCAGCGGGCGCCCGCGCGGGCACCAGCGCCCCCGCGCGCACGCTGGCTGCCGCAGCGGGTGAGATGTCGGTTGCCGAGTTGCTGAAAGACAGACTGCCGGCCAGCACCGCGCCACCGCCGCGGGCATCCACCGCCACCGCGCCCGCCATCGAACCCCTGGCCGCCGACGGGCGCACCGTGCGCAACGCCGGCGGCGGCGAACGCCCGATCTACAACCCACGCAGCAACAGCCACGGCTACGCCGAAGGCGACACCTTCACCTACCGCGTCACCGACACCTGGAAAGGCGAAGTCACCGGCCGCTACACCACCGCCATCGAAGAGGTGCTGGAAAACGGCCAGATGCTGGCCAACGGCCAGCAGGTGGCGCTGGACGCGCAGGGCCGGCTGAAGATGCTGCGCGGCGCCGACGGCAGCCTGCAGCAGTTCGAGCCCTACCAGGACCTGTGGTGGTCCAAGCCCACGGCAGGCCAGCGCCGCGACGTCAACTTCAAGGAGATCTTTGAACGCGCCGACAAGTCGCGTGGCGAAACGCAGTTCAAAGGCTCCAGCAGCGTGGGCCGCCTGCAGAAGGTGGAAACCCCGGCCGGCGAGTTTGAAGCGCTGCCCATCGAAACCACCGGCTGGTATGAAGAGGTGTTGGCCAACGGCACGCGCTCGGGCGGCCAGTTCGAGCGCACGGTCTGGTATTCGCCACAGCTGGGCCACCCGGTGGCCATCGACATCAAGGACGTGGACCGCCTGGGCAAGCTGCTGAAGCGCGAGCGCGTGGAACTGATGCACGCGCAGCAAACGCGCAACCCGCCTTGACGGGCCATCGGTGCCCGGCGGTGCGGTGAATGAAGAGCGCGCTGCCGCTGATGTTGCGCCGCAGCCCGGCTGCGGCCCCGGCTGAGACTTCAACCGCACGCGCCGCCGCCGCTGCGCTGCTGCTGGCGGGCCTGCTGGGGGCCTGCGGCACGCCGCCGGTCCAACCCGTGCGTGACGGCCCGCCCTTGCGCATACCCCCCGGGCTGGAACAGGTGCCTGACGCCACGCCCCGCATCGAAGCCATACGGCCCGTCGGCGCCAACAAACCCTATGACGTGTTTGGCGTGCGCTACCAGCCCGTGGCCGCCGAGGTGCAGTGGCAGGAACAGGGCTTGGCTTCGTGGTACGGCACCAAATTCCATGGCAAGCCCACGTCCAGCGGCGAGGTCTACGACATGTTTGCGATGACGGCGGCGCACAAGACCATGCCCATTCCCAGCTTTGCGCGCGTGCGCAACCCGGCCAACGGCCGCGAGATCATCGTGCGCATCAACGACCGCGGCCCGTTCGCGGCTGGCCGCGTCATCGACCTGAGCTACACCGCCGCGCTGAAGCTGGACCTGCTGCGCGGCGTGGCGCCGGTGGTGGTGCAGCGCATCACGCATGAAGAGATTCGCAACGGCGCCTGGGCGGTGCGCACCCCCGACGCGCGCAGCGAAGCCCAGCGCGTACGGGCCCTGCTGGAAGGCATTGACCCCTAGGTTGACATTCAGCGCCGTGCAAGGCAGCGCTTGATTTGGCCGCTGTTTGCGCCGATGCTCGCCGGTCCGGAAGCACCCGACACCGAAAGAGACGCTGCATGGCCACCTCCAGCAACCCCACCACCCCCAGCACCGCCATCACCTTCAACGTGCCCGGCCAGCGGCAGGCCAGCCGCAGCGGTGGCGCCGCCAAGCCCCTGGGCGTCGACCTGCCGGGGCGCGTGAAGGACTCGGTGCGCGTGTCGGCGCGGCGCAGTGGCGGCGAAAGCACCCGCGTCAGCGCGGTGCCGGGGCAGGACGTGGTGGTGCTGCGCATCGACGGCGGCCCGATGCTGGTGCTGCACCCCGAAACCGCACGCGACCTGATGCTGGGCCAGGGCACCGCCAAGCGCAGCGCGGTGGCGCCCAGCGACGCCGTGGACGTGCCCGCCGTGTTGCGTTGGCAGGGCCTGGAGCAGGCCACGCCGCTGCGCAGCGGCGGCTTCCTGGGCGACGTGCTGCTGGCGGGCTTTGACGTCATCACCGACCTGTTCAAGGACAAGGCGGTGGACTTCGTGGCCGGGAAGGTGGTTGACTACCTGGACGGCCAAATCACGGCCGGTGTCTACCCGCTGACCACCAGCGCGTTGCGCCCCTTCAAACCCAGCGGCGCGCAACCGTTGAAAAACGTGCCCGCGGCCGCCAAGCCAGAAGCGCAACCGCTGCTGGTGCTGATACACGGCACTTTCGTGGAAACCAGCAGCACCTTCGGCAAGCTGTGGGACCAGCACCCGGCCCTCGTCGGCAGCCTGTTCACCCATTACGGCAACCGCGTCTACGCGCTGGACCACCCCACGGTGGGCGTCAGCCCCATTGCCAACGCGCTGACGCTGGTGGAAGCGCTGCCCACCAACGCACGCCTGCACCTGGTGACGCATTCGCGCGGCGGCCTGGTGGCCGAGGTGCTGGCGCGGATGGCTGGGCAGGGCGCGCTGAGCGATGACGACCTGGAATGCTTCGCCGACCGCACCGTCACGAAAAACGGGCAGCCCGAAACGCAAAGCTACCAGCAGCAGCGCACCGACCTGGCGGCTTTGGCCAAGGCCGTGCGCGACAAGAACATCCGTGTTGACCGCGTGGTGCGCGTGGCCTGCCCGGCGCATGGCACGCTGCTGGCCAGCAAGCGGCTGGACGCCTACCTGTCGGTGCTGAAGTGGACGCTGGAACTGGCCGGGCTGCCGGTGGTGCCCGCGCTGCTGGACTTCCTGACCGCGGTGGCACAGGAACGCACCGACCCGCAGAAGCTGCCCGGCATGGCCGCGATGATTGCCGACGCCCCCGTGCTGAACTGGCTGAACAGCGTCAACGCCGACGGGAAAGGCATCCCAGGCGACCTGCGCGTGGTGGCCGGCGACCTGAAGGGCGACAGCATCAGCGGCTGGGTGAAAACACTGCTCGCCGACGCCTACTACTGGACCGACAACGACATCGTCGTGCAGACCCGCAGCATGTACGGCGGCAGCCCGCGCGCCAACGGCGCCAGCTACCTGCTGGACCAGAGCGGCCAGTCCACGCACTTCAACTACTTCGCCAATGAACGCACGGCCACCGCTGTCGTCAACGCGTTGACGCAAACCAGCCCCGAAGGCTTCAACACCATCGGCCCCTTGTCGTGGCGCGGCGAAGATTCGTCGGGCCAGCGCGGCGCGCGGCGCAGCGCTGGCGACGGCACGCCAGCGCGCGACAAGCCGGCCGTGTTTGTGCTGCCCGGCATCCTGGGCAGCAACCTGAAAGCCGGCGACAAGCGCATCTGGCTCAGCCTGCGGCTGATCGGTGGCCTGAAGAAGCTGAAGTACGAAGCCGACAACGGCAACAAGGTGCTGCCCGACGGCCCCATCGGCATGGTCTACGACGACCTGGTGGATCACCTGGCGCAAACCCACGACGTGCAGGAATTCGCCTTCGACTGGCGCCGCCCTATCGAAGAAGAAGCCACACGCCTGGCCGACGCCGTGGAAGCGGCGCTGGACCTGCGCAACGACAACGCCAAGCCCGTGCGCATCCTGGCGCACAGCATGGGCGGCGTGCTGGCGCGCACCATGCTGCTGAAGCGCCCCAAGACCTTCAAGCGCTTGATGGACCGCGACGGCGCGCGCTTCGTGATGCTGGGCACGCCCAATGGCGGTTCGTGGGCGCCGATGCAGGTGCTGTCGGGCGACGACACCTTCGGCAACGCGCTGGCCAGCTTCGGCAGCCCACTGCGCGACCGCGAAGCGCGCCAGCTGATGGCCGAGATGCCCGGCTTCCTGCAGCTGCAGGCGCAACTGCTGGACCCCAAGATGGGCCTGGACCGCAGCGCCACCTGGGCCGACCTGGCCAAACGCGACCTGGAAGCGGTGCAGCAGTCGAACTGGTGGCACCGCTCCTGGGGCGAGACCGATGGCAACACCGCCGACCCGGCCTACCAATGGGGCGTGCCACCACAAGACGTGCTGGACAAGGCGCGGGCCCTGCGCCTGGCGCTGGACGCGCAACTGGACACCCCCAGCACCGCCCAGCCCGGCCCCGCCAACGCCAACGCTATCGGCAAGCTGCGCACCTATGCCGACAAGATGGCGCTGGTGGTGGGCAAGGCCAAGCTCACCCCCGTGGGCTACGAATGGACCGACAAGGGCCTCGTCTACCTGAACGTGACCGACACCGCCGGCGACGGCCGCGTGCCGCTGGACAGCGCCGTGCTGCCTGGCGTGCGCACCTGGACACTGGACTGCGAACACGGCAGCCTGCCCGACGCCCGCCGCGCTTTTGACGCCTATGTGGAGCTGCTGACCCGGGGCGACACGCAGTCGCTCCCGCGGCTGGAAAGCGGCGCGCAGCGCAGCCAGGGCGCCACCGCTGCCAAGCCCGCCACCCTGGTGCGCAGCCGGCCGGCACGTGCACGGCCGGCCGCGCTGCCTGCAGCGGGCGAACGCGACGTGCTGGCCGCGTCGGGCACGCCGCTGGGCGCCGCCGACAGCCGCAGCGCGCCGCCGCTGCAGGTGCGCGTGCTCAACGGCAACCTCAGCTTCGTCACCGGCACGCTGATGATCGGCCACACCCGTGCGCTGCAGCTCACAGGCACGGAAAAGGTCGTCAACCGCCTGATTGGCGGCACGATGAGGGAGTCGCTGAATGCGGGCCTGTACCCCGACGCCACCGGCTCTCACCAGCTGTTCCTGAACCGGCAGTCAGACCCCATGAAGTCGTGGAACACGCCGCAGCCGGCGCGCGTGGTGGTGGTGGGGCTGGGTGAAGAGGGCAAGCTCACCGAACGCGAGCTCACACACACGGTGCGCCAGGGCGTGATGGCCTGGGCCCAGCGCATGGCCGAAGGCACGCTGGAACTGCCCGACAGCGGCAGCGACAGCGACACGCCCGATCCCGCAGCGGCTGGCGCGCCGGCGGCGATGCAACGCAGCATGGAACTGGCCGCCACGCTGATGGGCAGCGGTGGCGCCGGCATGAGCGCCAGCACCGCCGCCCGCGCCATCGCCCAGGGTGTGCGCGAAGCCAATGAACGCATCGCGGCCACTGGCGACATCACCTGGCCGCGCGTGCGGCAGCTGACCTTGGTGGAGCTGTACCTTGAACGCGCCAGCGACGCCTGGCAGGGGCTGAAGGTGCTGCAGGCGGCGGCCCCCGACCAGTTCGACACAGCGTCCACCATCCAGACTGGTGTGGGCCCGCTGCGTCGCCAGATCGACAGCGGCTACCGCGGCACCGACTACGACTTCATCAGCGCCACCAGCCCCGACGCCGACACCATCAGCTTCAGGCTGGACACCAAGCGGGCGCGCACCGAGATCACGGCCCAGCAGTCGCAAGGCAAGCTGCTGCGTGAACTGGTCAAGCGCGCCAGCTCCGAATCCAACACCGACCCGCAATTGGGCCGCTCACTGTTCCAGCTGCTGGTGCCGATGGAGGTGGAACCCTTCCTGGCCGGCACCAGCCGCATGCTGCTGGAACTGGACGACAAGACCGCCGCCATCCCCTGGGAACTGCTGGACACGCAGGGCCTGGACCGCACACGGGCCCCCGACGAACTGCCCTGGGCCATACGCACCCGGCTGTTGCGCAAGCTGCAGATGGAAAGCTACCGGCAGCAGGTGCTGGACGCCCAGCCCGACGACGCGGTGCTGGTGATTGGCGAACCGAAGGTCGACCCCGCGCTGTACGTGGCGCTGCCGGGCGCCCGCAACGAAGCCATCGCCGTGCGCGACGCGCTGCTCGATTCCGGCGGCCTGCCCCCAGAGCGCGTGGTGGCCCTGATCGACAACGACGATGCCAGCAGGGTCATCAACGCGCTGTTTGCCAAACGCTACCGCATCGTGCACGTCGCCGGGCATGGCGAGCCCATCAAGCGCAACGACAAGAACGAGATCACCGAACTGGGTGGTGTGGTGCTGTCGGAAGGCGTGTTCCTGGGCCCCAACGAGATCACGGCCATGCGCACGGTGCCCGAGCTGGTGTTTGTCAACTGCTGCCACCTGGCCGCGCGCGACAGCGACCAGGCGCTGCGCGGTGGCAGCAAGTACAAGCAAAACTTCAACCGCGCCGAATTTGCCATGGGCGTGGCCGACCGGTTGATCAGCATTGGCGTGCGCTGCGTCATCGCCGCCGGCTGGGCGGTGGATGACGAACCGGCCAAGGTGTTTGCCGACACCTTCTACCGCTGCATCCTGCAGCAGCGGCAGCCCTTCATCGACGCCGTGGCTGAAGCGCGCAAGGCGGCGTGGAACAACAACCGCGACAGCAACACCTGGGCCGCCTACCAGGCCTATGGCGACCCCGACTGGGTGTACCGACGCGGTCCGCACGACAGCCCGAACGTGTCCAGAAATTCAACCGACGAGTTTGAAAACGTCTCGTCGCCGTTGGGCCTGGCGCTGGCGCTGGAAGAGCTGGCCGTGCGCGTGAAGTGGATGGGCAAAGAGCCGGAGCTGCAGCTCCCCAAGGTCAAAGAACTGGAACAGCGCTTTGGCCCGCAGTGGGGCGCCATGGGCGCCGTGGCCGAGGCCTTTGGCTTTGCCTGCGCAGAGTGCAAGGACGCCAGCAGCGCCATCAGCTGGTACCGGCGGGCGATGGACGCCGAAGACGGCAGCGCGTCGATGAAAGCCCATGAGCAGTGGGGCAACCTGATGGCGCGGCGCGGTGGCGCGGTGCTGAATAAACCACAGGCAAGCCTCGCCGACCGCGCCAAGGCGCGCAAGGACATCCAAGCTGGGCTGGACAGCCTGGAGGGGCTGGCCAAGCTGCAGCCCACCCTGGAACGGCACAGCCTCTGTGGTTCGGCCCACAAGCGGCTGGCGCAACTGGACGACGCTGCGGCCGCGGGCGCCAAAAACGGAAACAAGCCGCGGAGCGGCCACTGGCAGAAGGCGGCCGATGCCTACCGGGCTGCCGAACAGCGTGCGCGGCAGATGCCCCAAAGCAATCTCTTCTACCCGCTGCACAACCGCTTGACGCTGGAATGGTTGGCACGCCGCGACGACAGCACCTGGCCGGGTTTCAGCGCCACCGACCTGCAAGCCATGCAGGCTTCGCTGAAGCGCAAGAACAGCACCGATCCCGACTTCTGGTCGATGGTGGGACAAGCGGAATTCGACATGTTGCTGGCGGTGCAGACGGGCCAACTGGCCCTGCAGCAGTCGGTTCTGAGGACCGCCTTCGAACGCCTTCGCGCCCGTGCCAATGCCGGTTGGGCCTGGGCCTCGGTGGCAGACCAGGCCGACCTGGTGCTGAAGGCCTACGAAAAGCTCAGCAAAGACGACGCGGAAAAGGACGCCGCCAAGATTCTGCAGAAGCTGCTGCGGGGCTTTGCCGGCTGAAGGTTGCCGGCCTTGCGCCGGGTACTCGACGGGCCGCCCCGAGCAGCACAGCTAGCGCCCCCCGGTCACATCCACCACGCTGCCGGTCGTGTAGCTGCTGCCTTCACCCAGCAACCAAACGATTGCCTGTGCCACCTCTTCCGCACTGCCCGCGCGCTGCATGGGCACGCTGGGCGCCATCTGCGCCGCGCGGTCGGGCTGGCCGCCGCTGGCGTGGATGTCGGTTTCGATGATGCCCGGCCGCACGGCATTCACGCGCACACCTTCGGCCGCCACCTCGCGCGCCAGGCCCAGTGTGAAGCTGTCGATGGCGCCCTTGGCTGCCGCGTAGTCCACATACTGGCCCGGCGAGCCCAGCTTGGCGGCCGCCGACGACAGGTTGACGATGCTGCCGCCCGTGCCGCCGTGGCGCTGGCTCATGCGGCGCACGGCTTCCTGCGCGCACCAGATGCTGCCCATCACGTTGATGGCAAACATGCGCTGCAGCCGTTCGGGGCTCATCTGGTCCACACGCGCCGGCACGTCCACCACGCCGGCGTTGTTCACCAGGCCGTCCAACCGGCCCCAGGCGCCGTCGATGGCGGCAAACATCGCCAGCACCTGCGCGTGGTCGGCCACGTCGGCCTGCAACACCAGCGTGCGGCGGCCCTGGGCGCGCACGTCGGCGGCCACGGCTTCGGCTGCGGCCGCGTCGCGGGTGTAGTTCACGGCCACGTTCCAGCCCTGGACTGCGGCCAGGCGCGCTGTGGCGGCGCCGATGCCCCGGCTGCCGCCGGTGATGAGCAAGGTTCGGTTCATGCACCGATGTTAGGCCGGCGCGGGCTGGGCTAGAGTGCGGCGCTTCATGCTGACACCGCACCCATGACCGGCGCCCAGATCATCGTCCTGGCCACTCCTGTGTTCCTGCTGCTCATCGCGCTGGAATTCGGCGTCGGGCTGGCCCGGGGCCGCAACACCTATCGGTTGCACGACACGCTGGCCAGCATCGGCCTGGGCGTGATGAGCCAGGTGACGGGCGTGTTTGGCAAGCTGCTGCGCGTGGGCCTGTACACGCTGGCCTTCGAACACGTGGCACTGTTTCGCCTGCCGGCCGATGCTTGGTGGGTGTGGCTGTTGGCCTTGGTGTTCTACGACCTGTGCTACTACGCCTACCACCGCGCCGCGCCCCGCGTGGCGGGGCTGTGGGCGGCGCATGCTGTGCACCACCAGAGTGAGGACTACAACCTGGGCACCGCCCTGCGCCAGACCAGCAGCGGCTTCCTGCTGGGCTGGCTGTTCTACCTGCCGATGGCCGTGCTGGGCGTGCCGCCGCTGGTGTTTGGCGTGGTGGCGCTCGTCGACCTGCTGTACCAGTACTGGGTGCATACGCAACAAATCGGCCGGCTGGGCTGGTTCGACCGCTGGTTCTGCAGCCCCAGCAACCACCGCGTGCACCACGCCGTGAACGACCGTTACCTGGACAAGAACTACGGCGGCATCCTGGTCGTCTGGGACCGCTTGTTCGGCACCTTCCGCGAAGAAGACGACATCGAGCCCATCGTCTACGGCACGCGCGCGCCGCTGCGCAGCTTCAACCCGCTGTGGGCCAACCTGCAGGTCTACGCCGACCTGGCGCGCGACAGCTGGCGCGCCCGCCACTGGGGCGACAAGCTGCGTGTGTGGATCAAGCCCCCGGGCTGGCGGCCGGCCGATGTGGCGGCGCGCTGGCCCAAGGCCGCTTTCGACCTGCAGGCCGTGCAACGTTTTGACCCACCGCTTGGCCGCAGGGCCGCCTGGGCTGCGGTGGCGCTTTTTATGCTGTTGATGGGCGCGACCAGCGTCTTCCTGTGGTTTGCGCACACCTTCACGGGTTGGCATCAGGCTGGCGGGGCGGCCGGCATCGTGGCGCTGTTGTGGTTGACGGGCTGGCTCACCCAGCCCCGTTCGCGCGCGGCGGGGTAGCCGCCGCCCGGGCGCGGGCGCGGGCGACAGTTTTTGCCGGCTTGCACGCCCTGCGGCAGACCCCGGTGGGCTCCGGGCCGCAATCCCCACACAATGCGCAGTTCCGAATTGCGCGAGTTGCCCCATGCTGGACTGGATCCTGAAATACAAAGTGCGCGTGCCCGGCGCCCCTGCAAAAGCGCCTGCAACGGGTGGTGCAGAACCCACCGCAGCCGCAGCTGCCAAGCCCGCCAACCCGGGTGGCGACCGCGCCAAAGCCAACGCTTCCGCGAAGAAGGTGGCCGCGCCGGTGCCCAATGTCGACTGGGCCGCCAAACTGCAGGCCGCACTGGGCAACGACACGGACTTGCTCGCGCTGGCCAAGGACGCTTCACCGCTGCAGACCAAGCTGGACGCCGTGGCCGCGCTGGCCAGCGAAGAGGCCCTGAAAGCCGCCGAACGCGAGTTCCGCAGCAACAACCGGCGCGTGCACAGCCTGGCCAAGCAGCGGCTGCAGGCGCAGCGCGCGCAGCGGGAAGCGCGGGCCGAAGCAGAGCGCCTGATCGAAGCCGCGCAGGCGCTGGCCGGTGAGGCCCTGATCCCCGTGAACAGCGCGGTGGAACTGGACCGCGCGTGGCAGACGCTGGACAGCACGCTGCTGGAACCCGAGCAGCGCGAAAGCTTCGCCGCGCTGACCGCACAACTCTCAGGCCTGACGCGCCAGCGCGCAGACATGGAAGCCAGCCTGAAGCGCTGGCGCGCCGATTCGCTGCACGCACAGCACCAGTTGCAAGCCGCCTGCGCGCACGCGGCCAGCGGTGAACAAGAAACCACTGTGCTGACCGAAGCCCTGGCCCACGCGCGCGCCATGGCCAGCGCTGCACCCGCTGGCGTGGAAGCGCCGGTGCTGCACCAGCTGATCGCCACCGCCGAAGGGTTGCTGGAACGTCTGGCGCTGCTGCAGCGCGTGTTGACGGGGGGGCCGGCGCCGCAGGCGCAGCCAGCAGGCGAATCGGCCGCTTTGGTTGAAGGCACTGCGGCGCCCACCGAGATCGCGGTAAGCGATGCCGCTGATGCAGCTGCCGTTGAAACGACGGCAGAACCTGCTGCTGAAGTCACCGGCCCGGCTGCTGCGGAAGACGCGGCAACTGAAGCCGCAACAGTTGCGACCCCGCCCTTTGCCGCGGACGCCGTTGCGCAAGCCCCCACACCCGACGCCAGCCCCACAGCTGAGGTAAGCGCGCCCGAAACCGCAGCAGCGGCAGAGACACTACCGGCAGCAAGCGCGGAAATCGCCGCTGACACCGCCGAAACGCCAACCGAAACATCGTCAGCCCCGGGCACACCCGCCGACGCAACCACCCCCGCACGCGCCCCACGCCCACCCAAGCCGCCTTCGCCGGCACAGCAATGGCTGGCGTTGCCGCCGCTGGCCGACAACCGCCTGGCCGCGCTGCTGCAAGCCCGCTTCGAGGCCTGGCAGCGCGAACAGGAAGACACGCGCCAGCAGCAAAAAGCACAGCGCCGCGAAAAGGTGCAGGAACACAAACAAGCCCTGCGCACCGAACGCGTGGGTGCACTGGAAGCCGCGCTGACACAGGCCGAAGCGCGCCTGGCCGAAGGCCAGGTGGCGCAGACGCACCAGCACCTGATCGAGATCGACGACCTGCTGCACGGCGGCGCGCCGGCCGACGCGTTGCGCGCCCGCATCGACCGCCTGCAAGACGGTTATGCCGAACTGCGCGGCTGGCAGCACTGGGCCGGTGGCCGCGCCCGCGACGACCTGACCGCCGAGGCTGAAGCCCTGGCCGCCAGCTGCGCGCCCGGCCCCGAAGGCCAGCCGCCCAAGCTGCAGCTGAAGGCGCATGCCGACCACATCGAGAACCTGCACCAGCGCTGGAAAGAGCTGGACCGCCTGGGCGGCGCCAGCAGCCGCGCACTGTGGCAGCGTTTTGATGCCGCAATGAAGGCTGCCTTCGAACCCGTTGCCGCCGCGCGCGCCGCGCAGAGCGCCGTGCGTGAACAGAACCTGGCCGCGCGCCGCGCGCTGCTGGACGTGCTGGAAGGCGTGCCCGTGCCCGCAGCCGACGAAGCCAACAGCGAAGCCGGCGGCGCCCCCGACCTGCGCCCGGCCATCAGTGCGCTGGACCAGTTTCGGGTGGAGTGGCGCAAGCTGGGCCCGGTGGAACACACGGTGCCGCGCAAGGCGCAGGACCGTCTGGTTCAGCGCATGGACGCTGCCGTGCAGCGCCTGCACGAACCCATCGACGCTGCACGCCAGGGCGCACAGCTGGCGCGCCAGGACCTGATCGAGCGCGCCAAGGCGCTGGCGGCCTTTGCACAGACCCAGTCGCAGAACGGCCCGCCGCCCGAGCGCGGTGGGTATGGCGCTGCCCGCGGCGGCGCCCGCGACATGGTGGGCGAGGTGCGCGCACTGCAAGGCCAGTGGCAGCACAGCGCGCAAAGCCTGCCGCTGCCACGCCAGCTTGAAAATGCCTTGTGGCAACAGTTCAGAACCGCGCTGGACGCCGTGTTCAGCGCCCGCGAAGCGGCCTTCAGCGCGCGCGACGCCGAGTTCAAGGCGCACGCCGACGAACGGCAGGCGTTGATCGAACGGGTGGAAGCGCTGGTCGAAGGGCTGCAGGCCGGCGGCGAAGCTTCGGCCAACGACACCAAGCGCACGTTGGCTGACGTGGACGCCCAGTGGCAACGCTGCGGCCCCGCACCGCGCGCGCAGGCTGGCGCGCTGGAAGACCGCTTCAGGCGAACCCGTGAAGCAGCGCAGCAGTGGCTGGCTGGCAGCCGGCAACGCAGCTGGAACGCCACCTGCGACGCGCTGGACGCCAAACTGGCGCTGTGCGTGGCGCGCGAACAGGGCGCTGCTGCAGACACCCTGGCGCCAGACTGGGCCGCCCTGCCCGCCTTGCCCGCGGCCTGGGAAACCGCGCTGCAACAGCGCGCCGGCCTGCCCACCGGGGCACCCGAGACCAACAAGCCTGCGGGCTTGAGCGCCGAAGCGGTGCTGCTGCAGCTGGAAGCGGCCTGGAGCCTGCCTTCACCGCCGGCCTTTTCCGCTGCGCGGCGGGAACTTCAACTGCAGGCCATGAAGGCCGCGCTGGAAACGCGCCGCGGCGCTGCTGCAGCGGCGCAAGCCTTGTCACCCGACCAGTGGCTGGCGCTGGCGCTGCGCCAACCCACGGGCACGGACCCGGCTGTTCAGGAAAGGCTGGCCACCGTGCTGGCGGCCTTGCGCCGGCGCGGGCCCGCTCCAGCCTGACGGGCGCTCAGCCGCGTGGCGGGCCCTTGCCGGCCGGCGGCTGGTTGCGCGCACCCGCAGCCACGCGGCCCCGCCGTTCCAGCGCCTCGCGCAGCAGGTATTCAGCCTGCGCGTTGGCGCTGCGCAATTCCTGCGCCGCCAGGCGTTCCACCTCGGCCCAGAGCTCGGGGTCCACGCGCAGTACGAAACTCTTCTTTCCCGGGCTGGCCATCGCCCAACTCAGGAATACAGCGTGCCGGCATTGACGACGGGTTGGGTCTCGCGGTCTGAGCACAACACCACCAGCAGGTTGCTGACCATCGCCGCCTTGCGTTCGTCGTCCAGCACCACGATCTGGCGTTCGGACAAGGCATTCAACGCCGCTTCCACCATGGTCACCGCGCCGTAGACGATCTTGGTGCGCGCGCTGACGATGGCCTGCGCCTGCTGACGCCGCAGCATCACCTGGGCGATCTCGGGCGCATAGGCCAGGTGGGAAATGCGCGCGTCCTGCACCTCCACGCCCGCCGCTTCAAAGCGCAGCTGCAGTTCGGCCTTCAGCGCGGCCGACACATCGTCCATGCCGCCGCGCAAGGTGGGCTCGCTGGCCGCCAGGTCTTCGCCGTCGTCATAGGCGTAGGCCGAAGCCAGGTGGCGGATCGCCGCTTCGGCCTGCACGCCGACATAACGCTCGAAGTCGTCCACATCAAACAGCGCCTGCGCCGTATCGCGCACGCGCCACACCACCACGGCGCCAATCTCCACCGGGTTGCCGCGCTTGTCGTTGACCTTCAGGTTGGG
>JAYSXE010000130.1:0-8157 GCA_043717565.1 Burkholderiales bacterium
CCCCAAGCGGCCGCTCGTCCACCGACTGTGGCGTTCCTAACGGTGGCATGTCGCTCTGGTGGTTGGACGAGGGCGCTGGGTGCCGGGCGCAGCGAAGTAAAGGAGGAGGCACGGCCGCAGGCCGGGCCGGGGGACATGAGCGGAGCCCGGTACCCAGTGCCCTCGTCCCGCCACAGTCCTAGGAGCTTCTTCAGATGACAACGCAACTTCAAGACAAAGTCGCCATCATCACCGGCGCCGGTTCCGGCATTGGCCGCGCTGCGGCGCTGTGCTTTGCGGCGGAAGGCGCGCGGCTGGTGCTGGGCGACAAGACCGAGGCTGTGCATGAAACCGCGCGGCTGGTGCAGCAAGCCGGTGGCCAAGCTGTGGCGCTGCAGGGTGACGCTGGTGTCGAAGCCGACGTGGCGCTGCTCGTGGCCACAGCATTGAAACAGTTTGGCCAGCTGGATGTGGCCTTTGCCAACGCTGGCATCTCTGGCGGCCGCGAAGGTGTTTTCGACCTGTCACCCGAGTCCTTTGCCGAGGTGCTGCGTGTCAACCTCATCGGCCCCTGGCTGATGGTGAAGCACGCGGGCAAGGCCCTGGTGGACGCGGGCCGCGGCGGCTCCATCATCTGCACCGCATCGGTGGCGGGGCTGCGCTCTGGCGCTGGTGGGCCGGCGTATTCGGCTTCAAAGGCGGGTGTCATCAACCTGGTGCAGGTCAGCGCGCAGCAGCTGTGCGAGAGCGGCGTGCGCGTCAACGCCATCTGCCCGGGCCTGACTGAGACGGGCATGACCAAGCCCGTGTTCGACTACGCTCGCGACAAGGGCTCGCAGGCCAAGCTGGGCCGCCTGAACCCGCTGCGCCGCGCGGCCCAGCCCCGGGAATTGGCCAACGCGGCCTTGTTCCTGGCCAGTGACCAAAGCAGTTATGTCAACGGTCAAGCCCTCGTTGTCGACGGTGGCCTGTCCAGTTCGCACCCCGTCACCCGGCAGCTGCCGGGGCAGACGGCGGTGTGAGCCTTCTTCGTACCAAAGGACCCCCATGGACCTGAACTACTCCGCAGACGAGATCGCCTTTCGCGACGAGGTGCGCGGCTGGCCGGAAGCCAACATCCCCACCGACATCCGCGACAAGGTGGTGAACTATCACGGTTTGAGCAAGGAAGACTACGGCCGCTGGCACCGCGTGCTGACCGACAAGGGCTGGTCGGTGCCGCATTGGCCGGTGGAATGGGGCGGCACGGGTTGGGACATCACGCGCCGCTACCTGTACGACGAGCAGTTCGGCCTGGCCGGCGCGCCCGTGCTGCCGCCGTTCGGGCCCAGCATGTGCGCTTCGGTGCTGCTGAAATTTGGCACGCCCGAACAGAAGGCGCGCTTCCTGCCGCGCATCCGCACTGGTGACGACTTCTGGGTGCAGGGCTATTCAGAGCCGGGCGCCGGTTCTGACCTGGCGGCGCTGAAGACGCGTGCCGTTCGCAGCGGTGACGTCTACCGCGTCACCGGCCAGAAGATCTGGACCACGCTGGGCCAGTACGGCGACTGGATCTTTTGCCTGGTGCGCACCGACACCACCGCCGAGAAGCGGCAAGAGGGCATCAGCTTCCTGCTGATCGACATGAAGACGCCGGGCATCACCGTGCGCCCGCTCATCTTGATGGACGGCGGCCATGAGGTGAACGAGATCTTCTTCGACGACGTGCCGGTGCCGGTGGAAAACCTGGTGTTCGAAGAGAACAAGGGCTGGACGGTGGCCAAGTACCTGCTGGGCCACGAGCGCATGGGATCGGGCAGCGTGGGTGCCTCGCGCCGCGAACTGGCGGCGCTGAAGGCGCTGGCCGCGCGCGAGCTGAACAACGGCCAGCCGCTGCTGCAAGACCCGCGCTTTCGCGACAAGCTTTCGCGCGTGGAGATGGAGCTGGACGCGCTGGAACTCACGTCGATGCGCTTCCTGGACAAGATGCGCCGCAGCGGCCAGCCGCCGGGTGCCGATGTGTCGATGCTGAAGATCCGCGGCACTGAAGTGCAGCAGATGATCACCGAACTGATGATGCAGGCCGTGGGCCCCATGGCCCAGCCCTTCAAGGCCGTGGACCACGGCGCCATCGACCACTACACGTCGCGCCTGGCGCCGCGCTACTTCAATTACCGCAAGGCCAGCATCTACGCGGGCAGCAACGAGATCCAGCGCAACATCATCGCCAAGATGACGCTGGGCCTGTGAAGCGCGCTGCACGGAGAACCCCCACATGAACTTCGAACTGACCGACGAACAACAGCAACTGGCCGACTCGGTGCGCAAGGTGCTGGCCGCCGACTACGGCTTTGAAAAACGCCAGTCCATCGTGCTTTCAGCCAGCGGTCTGGACGAGGCCACCTGGGCCACGCTGGCCGAGCTGGGCATCACCGCGCTGGCGCTGCCCGAAGCCGACGGTGGCTTTGGCGGCGGCGCCATGGACCTGATGGCCACCATGGAAGCCTGTGGTGAAGCGCTGGTGGTCGAGCCGCTGCTGGACAACGTGGGCCTGGCCGGCCGCCTGGTGGCGCGGCTGGGCTCTGAGGCGCAGCGTGCCGCATTGCTGGCAGGCCTGGTGGACGGCACGCGCCGGCTGGCCTTTGCCGGCCTGGAGCCCGGGCAACGTTATGCACTGCAGCCGCGCAACACCACCGCCCGACGCGATGGCGATGGCTGGCTGCTGCAGGGCCACAAGTGCGTGGTCATCGGCGCACCGCAAGCGCACACACTGCTGGTGTCGGCCGCCACGCCTTCAGGCACCAGCCTGTTTGTGGTGAACCCTGCCACCACCGGTGTGGCACTGAACCCCAGCCGCACCGTGGACGGCCAGCGCTGTGCCGATGTGCGGCTGACCGACGTGCGCCTGCCGGCCGATGCGCTGCTGGGCGCCGAGGGTGGCGCGTTGCCGCACATCGAAGAAGCGGCAGACTTCGCCACCGCACTGCTGTGCGCCGACAGCGTGGGCGCGATGCGCTACGCGGTGGACGCGACGCTGGAATACACCAAGACGCGCAAGCAGTTCGGCACGCCCATCGCTTCTTTCCAGGTGCTGCAGCACCGCATGGTGGAGATGTTGATCACGCTGGAGCAGGCACGCTCTCTGGCCATTCTGGCGGCGGCGCGGGTGGACGGTGCAGGCACCGCCGCCGAGCGCAGCCGTGCGGTGTCGGCGGCCAAGGTGAAGGTGGCTGATGCCGCGCGGCTGATCAGCCAGGAGTCGGTGCAGCTGCACGGCGGCATGGGCATGACCGAAGAACTGAAGATCTCGCACACCTTCCGCCGCCTGACGATGGCCGCGCAGCGCTTTGGCGATGCCGACCACCACTTGCAGCGTTACGCAGCGCTGGGGTAAGCCACCGCCCGGGCCGTGCCGCTGACTTCGCGGGCCCGGGCCCCAAATGCAGAAGGCCCCCGGCAGTGCCGGGGGCCTTCGAAAGACCGGGTGTTGCAGCGCGTCAGGCGCGCTTGCTGCTGCGCTTGGTTGAAGCGCCCACCGCCATCAGCGCCAGGCCGACCAGTGCCAGCGACGTCGGCTCAGGCACGGCTTGCAGCGAGATGTTGTCGAAGAAGGCGTTGCGGGCCACGGTGCCGGCGCCATCCCAGTCTTGCACCAGCACCACCAAAGAGTTGCCCCACTCGGAGTTGAAGGTCATGGTGTAGCTGTGCCACGCGCCGTCGTCGAGCAGGTCCGTGCGTGCGGCCGAACCGGGTGCACCGCCAATCCACGCGCCCGGCTGGTCGATACCCCGCACCACGCCGATGTAGCCACCCGAGTAAGTCGGTGCCTGGCCCTGGGGCGGCACGCCCAGGTAATCGAAGCTCAGCACAAACGTGCCGCCGGGGCTGTTGACGGGGTCGGTGCTGAACAGCGTTCCGCTGGAGCCTGCGCGCTGGAACGACAGCACATTGCCGCGGCCGCTGTTCAGCGGGTCGGCAACGACTTCAGCGGTGGGCCGTGCGGGGTCGCGCTCAACCCAACCCACCAGGCCGGATTCGAAGTCAGCAGTCACAAAGCTGGCTTGGGCGCCGGTGGCCAACGAGAGGGCGGCGAGGGTGGCCAATGCGAGGCCGGTCTTGGTGTGCTTCATGGTGGTCTTCCGTAGAGGGTTTCGGCGCAGGCCCCGGGACTTGCTGGGGCCTGAATACCCGTTGTTGATTGCAAGCGCCGGACCAGCTTCAGGGCATCAGCGCGCGAAGCCGCCCTGCCGGGCCATGGCCGTGATGCATTGCACGGTCAGCCGGGCCAAAGCGGTTGAATTGCACATCAGCGCTGGTGTGGCTGTGCGGGTGAGCAGACGCGGTGATCCGGCCCCGGCGCACACGAGCCCTGGCCAAGCGGTGCCGTGGGCGTCGGGCCTGGGGCATTTACCCCACGCACGGTGCCTTACAGCAGGCGGTCGCGCGCGGGCTGCGGTTCTGGGGTGATTGCCCCAGCAGCCCGCGTTTCGAGATTCAGATGATCTCGAAGTACCGCTTCATTTCCCAGTCGGTCACCGCGTCCTGCCACTGCCGGTGTTCCCATTCACGGGTGGCGGCGAAGTGGTCGACGAAGGCGTCTCCCAGGAAGCTGCGTGCGATGTCGGACTGCTGGAAGATACGTGTCGTCTCGATCAGCGAACGCGGCGCGCGCGGAATGTGTTCTGCGCCCTGGTTGGTGCCGGTGATGGGCGGCGCGGTCAGCTTCAGGCCTTTTTCCACGCCGTGCAGGCCGGCGGCGATGACGGCTGCCATGGCCAGGTACGGGTTCACGTCGGCGCCGGGGCAGCGCGTTTCCAGGCGCGTGGCCTTGGGGCTGCCGGCAATGACGCGGAAGCTGGCGGTGCGGTTGTCCAGGCCCCAGGTGGGTTTCACCGGCGCCCAGAAGCCGTCCACCAGGCGCTTGTAGCTGTTGATGGTGGGCCAGAACATCGGCGCGAATTCCATCAGGCAGGCCACCTGGCCGGCCAGGTAGCTTTCGAACAGCCTGCTCATCTTGCGCGGGCTCTTGGCGTCAAAGAACAGGTTGTTCTTGCCGTCGCTCAGGCTTTGGTGGATGTGGCCGCTGCAGCCGGGCAGCGCGGCGTTCCACTTGGCCATGAAGCTGGGCATCACGCCGTGCTGCTTGCCCAGTTCGCGTGCGCCGGTCTTGAACAGGATGGCGCGGTCGGCCTGTTCCAGCGCCGGGCTGAAAGCGATGGCGGCTTCGTACACACCCGGGCCGGTTTCGGTGTGCAGGCCTTCAATGGGCACGCCAAAGGCGGCCATGTCGTCCATCAGCGCATTGAAAAACGGCCGCTGGTCGGCCATGCGCAGCAGCGAATAGCCGAACATGCCGGGCGTGATGGGGTCGGGCCCCACGCCCTGCTTCGCGGCCCAGCTCTGCGGCGTTTCGGCAAAGTTGAACCACTCGAACTCCATGCCGGTCATGGCCTGCAGGCCCAGCTTCTCGGCGCGCTGCAGCACGCGCTTCAAGGTCTGGCGCGGGCACACGGCGTAGGGTGTGCCGTCGGCGTTGACAAATTCACCCAGGAAAAAGGGCACGCCGCTGTCCCAGGGCACGTGGCGTGCGGTGTTCAGGTCCAGCCGCGCCAGCGCGTCGGGGAAGCCGTGCTGCCAGCCTGTGACCTGCGCGTTGTCGTAACACTGGTCGCTGCTGTCCCAGCCGAACACCACGTCGCAAAAGCCGAAGCCGCCTTCGGGGTGGGGCTGCGCGGCGCCCAGGAACTTGTCGCGGTGCAGGTACTTGCCGCGCAGGATGCCGTCGATGTCGCTCACCGCCACCTTCACCTTGCCGGCGGCGCTGGCCCTGATGGCGGCAACGGCGGGGTGGTCCTGGGGGGCGCTGTTCTTCTTACTGGGCATGGTGCGGCTCCGTGTGTGGGGCGGTGCACCCTGCGGCGCCCGCGCGCTTCAGCGTACCAGCAAGTGCGGGCCCGGGCCGATCAGGGCGTCTCGGTGGGGTCGAAGTCCAGTTCGACCTTGGC
The DNA here is from genome assembly GCA_043717565.1 of Burkholderiales bacterium. Lineage (GTDB taxonomy): Bacteria > Pseudomonadota > Gammaproteobacteria > Burkholderiales > Burkholderiaceae_C > Rubrivivax. The sequence goes on from JAYSXE010000130.1 coordinate 5,964, forward strand.
CCCGTTCGGGTCGTGCGTGAACAGCTGCCAGGTGCCGGCACCGGCCTGCTGGCGCAGGTCGTATTTCTGGCCCGCTTCGTCCAGCCGCGCCTTCACGGTTTGCAGCCCGCTGGCTGTGAAAGCCATGTGGTCGATGACGCCAGTGCGGCCGCTGGGCATGGGGCGGTCCCAATAGATGTGCAGCACGGCTTGCGGGGCGCCTTCGGCATACAGCCAGGCGCCGGGAAAGCCCAGCTCGGGGCGGTGCCCTTCGCGCAGGCCCAGCAGCCCGCAGTAGAAGCCCAGCGTGGCGCTGCGGTCCTCGGCCGTGATGGTGAAGTGGTTCATGCCGTGGATCATGGGCAGGCTTTCGCGTTTTGGAGGCCGTGGATGGAAGACAGCGCGCCGCTCAGGCCACCAGCACCAGCGCACCGACCGAGCCCCGCGACTCCAGCCGCGCGTGGGCCTGGTCGGCAGCGTCCAGCGTGTAGCGCTCGATGGGCGGCTGCCGGATGCTGCCATCGGCCAGCGCGGCCCACAGGCGTTGCGTGCGGGCTTGCCGCTGCGCGGCGCTGGACAGGTAGGCAAAGATGACAGGCCGCGAGAAGGTGGCCGACTTCTGCACCAGCAGGTCGGCGCTGATGGGCTGCAGCGCGCCGCTGGCCTGGCCCAGGCTGATCCAGTGCCCGCAGGGCGCCAGCGCGTCGAAGTTTTCCTGGCGCGCCGCGTCGCCCAGGCCGTCGACGATGACGTCGGCGCCGCCGCACAGGCGCTGCACGTCGGCGGCAAAGCGGTAGTCGCGCGTGACGATCACGTGTTCGCAGCCATGGTCGCGCGCGACGCGGGCTTTCTCGTCGCTGCTGGTGGTGCCGATGACCGTGGCACCCAGCCGGCGCGCCCAGCACGCCACCAGCAGGCCCACACCGCCGGCAGCGGCATGCAGCAGCAGCCGGGTGCCCGGCCCCACGCGGCCCAGGTCGCGCAACAGCATGTCGGCCGTCAGCCCTTTCAGCAGCAGCGCGGCGGCCGTCTCGTGTTCTACCGCGGCCGGCAGGCGCACCACCCAGTCGGCTGGCACGCAGCGCACGCTGGCATAAGCCCCCGGCACCGGCCCCAGGTAGGCCACGCGGTCGCCGGGCATGAAGCCGCTGACGCCGGCGCCCACGTCGATGACGGTGCCCGAGGCCTCCATGCCCAGCGTCGCGCCGCCCGCCCGCAGCGGCAGCAATTCCGGCAGCCAGCCCTTGCGCAGGTAGATGTCGAAGTAGTTCACGCCGATGGCGCGCTGGCGTATGCGCACCTCGCCCGGCCCCGGGGCCGGGGCTTCGGCGTGTTCGGCCCGCAGCACCTCGGGGCCGCCATGGGCGTGCAGCACGTTGCGGTGGCAGGCCATGGGCAAGGCGGTGGGCATGGGTGCCGCGCCCGGCGCCAGCAGGTCGCCACCGCGCGCCAGGTGCTGGCGCAGGTTGGCAAAGCCGGCTTCGTACACGCCGCTGGCCACCATCTCGCGCAGCTCGCGTTCCATGCCCGGCGGTGTTGCAAAGCTGCTTTCCCAGTGCCAGAAGGTGCGGTTGCCATCGGTCACGGGCTTCAGCGTCACGGTGGCCACATAGCGCTGCAGCGGCACCGTGGCGTCGACGATGCAGTAAGTGCTCTTGTGCTCGCGGTCGTCCAGCGTCAGCAGTTGTTCGCGAAGGCGGTTGCCGTCTTTCAGCGTGAAGCTGCGCACGCAGCCCACCTGGTCGCTGCGCTCGCCGCCTTCGATGCGGCTGGTGTCCACCACGCCGTGCCACTGGTCATGGCTGTTGAATTCCCGCAGCACCGCCCAGACGCGCTCGATGGGCGCGTCGATGACGGTGGAACGCACGACCTTCTGCAGCACGCGGCCCGCCCCTTCAGCGGCGCGCGAAGTGGCGCTTGAGGGCGTCGAAACCGCCCTGGAACACGCCACCGCCGATGGTGTCGGTCAGCTCGCGCTCGCGGCCCTCGGCGCAGTCAAATTCCGCGCTCCATTCGGCAAAACAGCGGTTGCCGTCGGTGATGGGCGTGAGCTTGAGCGTGGCCACGTAGTCGGCCACGCCCATGGGGCTTTCCAGGATCTCGTAGGTGCAGGTGTAGTCATAGTCGCTCAGGCCCAGCAGGCGCTCGCGAATCATGCCGCCGTCGCGCGTGTGGAAGTGGCGGATGCAGCCCACGCGGTCGCTGGCCTCGCTGT
>JAYSXE010000014.1:0-2080 GCA_043717565.1 Burkholderiales bacterium
CCACGGGTGATCTCGATGTAGACCAGCTGGTCGTCGGCCGGCTGCGCCGCCGCCAGCGCCTGCACCAGCTCACGCACCAGGCCCAGCCAGGCGTCACGCCCATGCGGGTTGGCGATGCGCAGCTTGGCCAGGCTGCGGTCGAGCCGGGCCATGTGCTCGTCGAAGCGGAAGCAGCGCCGGTTGTAGACCGGGATCACCTCGTACACACCGTCGCCGAAGATGAAGCCGCGGTCGAGCACCGAGACCTTGGCGTCGCGCAGCGGCAGGGTCTGGCCGTTCAGGTGGCACAGGGTGTCGGGCAAGGGTGTGCTGGGTGGCATGGCAGACCTTTTGAACGGTGTGGCGGCATCAGCTTAGCGGATCGCCCGTGCGCGGGCTCACTTGATCCACAACCGGATCGAATCCCAGGCGCGGCCGAACAGCCCCGCCTCGGGCACCGCCTGCAGCACCACCAGCGGCACGCTGGCCAACTGGGTGCCGGAGCTGGTGCTGACATTGAGCGCGCCCACCTTCTGGCCGGCGGCCAGCGGTGCCACCAGCGGGTCGGTGCGGGCGATCACGGTCTTCAACTTGTCGCCCTCGCCCTTGGGCACGGTGACGACGATGGGTGCCAGCGCGCCCAGCGCGGCCGTGGGCACGCTGCCCTTCCACACCTGCACGGTGGCAGCCGGCTTGCCGCCGTCGAACAGGCGCACTGCGTCCCAGGCGGTGAAGCCCCAGTTCAGCAGTTTCTGGCTTTCACTGGCGCGGGCCTCGCGGGATGTGGCGCCCATCACCACGCTGATCAGGCGCCGTTTGCCGTTGGGGAAATCACGTTGCGCGCTGGCCACCAGGCAGTAGCCGGCGGCGTCGGTGTAGCCGGTCTTCATGCCGTCCACCGCCGCGTCACGCCCCAGCAGCATGTTGCGGTTGTCCTGCTTGATGGCGTTGAAGGTGTAGTTGCGCAGCGCGTAGTAGGCGGCGTACTGGTCGGGGAAATCACGCACGATGCGCGCGGCGATCAGCGCCAGATCACGCGCGCTGCTGTAGTGGCCTGGCTCAGTCAGGCCGGTCACGTTCTTGAACTTGCTGTTCTTCAGGCCCCAGGCCTGGGCTTGGCGGTTCATCATGGCCACGAAGTTGTCCAGCGTGCCGCCCACACCCTCGGCCAGCGCCACCGCCGCGTCGTTGCCCGAGACGGCCACCATGCCGCGCAGCAGTTCATCGACCTTGGGCGTCATCGTGGTGTCGATGAACATCAGCGAGCCACCGCCCTTGCGTTCAGACCAGGCACGCAGCGACACCGGCAGCGTCTGCTCCAGCGTCAGCTTTTTTGCCTTGAGCGCGTCGAACACCAGCCAGGCGGTCATCAGCTTGGTCAGCGACGCGGGGTCGGCCTGGGCGTCGGCCTGGCGCTCGGCCAGCACCTGGTCACTGGAGACATCCAGCAACAGATAGGCCTTGGCGGCCACTTCGGGTGGCACCGGCGCCTGGGCGCGGGCGGGCAGCAGGGGGGTGCACAGCAGCACCAGGGTGAACAGTCGAACCAGCAAACGTGTCATCAGCATCCGTGAGGGGGAGAGGGGAAAGATTGGCCGGCGGATTGGCCAGGTTCAGCCATGCCAAGCCTGCACGACCTGGTTTTTCAGCAGCGTGAGCTGGCCGTGGAAAAAATGGCCGACGCCCGGCAGCACGATGACCGGCAGCACCTGGGGCCGGGCCCAGTCCAGCGTGGCTTGCAGCGGCACCACGTCGTCGGCTTCACCATGCACCACCACGGTGTCGCTCGCCACCGCCGCCGGCAGGCTGAAGCGGCTGGTGGCCGGGCCGACCAGCACCAGGCGCTCGACCGGCGCGCTGACAGCCAGGCGGTGCGCCGCCATCGCCGCTACATAGCCGCCGAACGAAAAACCACCCAACGCCAGCGGCAGGCCCGGGTGGGCGGCGCGCTCGGCGGCGATCACCGCCAGCGCGTCGTCCACTTCGCCGCGTCCCTCGTCCCAGAGCCCGGCCGAGCCAGCCACGCCGCGGAAGTTGAAGCGCACGGCGCGGTAGCCCAGCTGCAGGAAGGCACGGGCCAGTGTCTGCACCACCTTGTTGT
>JAYSXE010000131.1:0-3565 GCA_043717565.1 Burkholderiales bacterium
CGTGGCTGCAGCGCTGCAGCCACGCGGCCGCTTGGCCTGTTCGGTGCCGGGAGGGCATGCGGGCTTGTACCGCTGGCCTGGCGTGCGGCAGCAACTTAGATTGCCAGTTCCCCAACACCACTTCCAGGAGATCACCATGAACTTCAATGCCAAAGGCCTGGCGCTGAGCCAGTGCGCAGCCGCTGTGCTGACCGTGGCCGGTGCCGGCGCCGCCTGGGCGCAGGCGCTGCCCAGGGCGACCCCGGAATCGGTGGGCATGTCCACCGAACGGCTGGGCCGGCTGACGACGACGCTGCAGCGGGAAGTGGCCGACAAGCGCCTGCCCGGCGCGGTGGTGATGGTGGCCCGCAAGGGCCGGCTGGTGTATTCGCAGGCCTTCGGCAGCCTGAACAACGCGGGTGGCGACGCGATGAAGGAAGACAGCCTCTTCCGCATCTATTCGATGACCAAGCCCATGGTGTCCACCGCACTGATGATGCTGGTGGAAGACGGCAAGGTGCAGCTCACCGACCCGGTGTCGAAGTTTCTGCCCAGCTTCAAGTCGCCGATGGTCAGCACGTCGGTGCTCGACCCCGTCACCGGCGCTGTCAGCAACCGGCTGGTGGCGGCCAACCGTGAACCGACCATCTACGACATCCTGCGCCACACCTCAGGCATCGCCTACGGTGAGCTGACCCGCAACGCGCTGGTGCGCGACGCCTAGGTCAAGGCCGGCGTCTACAAGCCCGCGCTCGACTTCGACGCGCGCGACGTGCCGGGCCCGCAGCAGGCTGACGCGCTGGGCAAGGCGCCATTGGCGCAGCAGCCGGGCACCACCTGGGAATACAGCCTGTCGGTGGACGTGCAGGGCCGCGTCATTGAAGCCGTCACCGGCAAGCGGCTGAACGATTTCATGCAGGAACGGTTGTTCGGGCCGCTGAAGATGACAGAAACCGGCTTTGCGGTGCCAGGCGGCAAGCTGCAGCGCGTGGCCGAGCCTTTCGCCAAGGACCCGGCGACCGGCGTTGACAACAAGCTGATCGACATCACCAAGGCGCCGGGCAACGACTCCGGCGGTGCCGGCGGCGTCAGCACGGCAGGCGACTACCTGCGTTATTGCCAGGCCATGCTGGCTGGCGGGGTTTTGGACGGCAACCGTGTGCTGTCGCGCACCACGGTGCGCATGATGACCAGCGACCACCTGGCCGGTGTCAACACCACCATGAACCCGGGGGCGCTGCTGCTGGGTTCACCCGGCTACACGTTTGGCCTGGGCTTCCTGGTGCGCCCCGCTGACGGCAACGCCGCCGTGCAGGGGTCGGCCGGCGAATTCATGTGGGCAGGCTATGCCGGCACCTTCTTCTGGGCCGAACCCAAGGAGCAGGTGTGCGCGGTCTACATGACGCAGGCGCCCAGCCCCCTGCGCGCGGGCTACCGCCGCATGATGAAGGAACTGGTGTCCCAGGCCATCGTGGACTGAGGCCCGCCAAAGCGCGGCTGCAGTGCCCCGGGGCCAGCGGGTTGTAGCCCCGGTTGCGGCAACATCGCGCCTTCACCGTTCAGGGGCAGACCCATGTTTCGCGAAAAGTACGTCGATTACGCCGAGCTCACCGACCAGCTGCAGCGCTGGGCGCAGCAGCACCCCGGCCTCGTCCACCTGGGCAGCATCGGCCACAGCGCCGCCGGCCGCAGCATTCCCATCATCACCATCGGCGCCAACCCGGGTGAAAGTGGCCGCGCGCGGCCGGCGGTGTGGGTGGACGGCAACATGCACGCCAGCGAGGTGTGCGGCACCAGCGTGGCGCTGGCCATTGCCGAAGACGTGATCGCCATCCACCAGGGCGCCAACACGGCAGGCGGCAAGCCGCTGCCCGCGCAGATGGCGCAGGCCATCCGCGAGACGCTGTTCTACGTGGTGCCGCGCATCTCGCCCGACGGCGCTGAAGAGGTGTTGAAACGCGGCCGCTACGTGCGTTCAAGCCCCGTCAACGACCGCGTGAACCAGGGCCACGCGCACTGGGTGGCCGAAGACATCAACGGCGACGGCGTCACCGGCTACATGCGCAAGCAAGACCCCGACGGCGAGCTGGCTGAACTGTGCGGCGAAGACGGCCAGCCGCTGGTGCCACCGGTGCTGGTGGGCCGCATGCCCGAAGACGAGGGCCCGTTCTACCGCCTGTACCCCGAAGGCCGCATCGCCAATTTCGACGGCCACACGGTGCCGCAGCCCAGTTTTCTGGGCGACAACTTCTACGACTTCAACCGCAATTTCTCGTACGCCTGGGCCCCCGAATGGCAACAGGCCGGCGCCGGCCACTACCCCGGCAGCGCACCCGAGGTGCGCGCGGTGATGGACTTCGCCACCCGCCACCCGAACATCATGGTGTGGCTGAACTTGCACACCTTTGGCGGCGTGGTCATCAGGCCGCTGGCCGACAAGCCCGACAGCAAAATGAACGCCGAGGACCTGGGCGTGTTTGCGCAGGTGCAGGCCTGGATGACCGAGCACACGGGCTACGTCACGGTGAGCGGTTATCACGAGTTCCTGTACGAACCCGACAAGCCGGTGCACGGCAGCCTTTCGAACTATGCCTACCAGCAGCGCGGCGCTTTGGCTTATGTGGTGGAACTGTGGGACCTGTTCAAGCAGATCGGCATGGAACCGCAGAAGCCGTTCGTCGATCACTATTCCAAGGTGTCGCGCAAAGACTTGCGCGCACTGGCGGCCTTCGACCAGCAGCACAACGGCGGCCGCATCTTCCGCAGCTGGCAAAAGGTGCAGCACCCGCAGCTGGGCGAGGTGGAGGTGAACGGCTTCGACCCCCGTGTGGGCATCTGGAACCCACCCTATGAACGCCTGGCCGACACCTGCGCCAGCCAGAGCGCCGCCTTCCTGCGCGTGGCCGCACTGGTGCCGCGGGTGAGCGTGCAGGTGGTGGCGCAGGAAAAGCTGCAAGGCCACACGCGGGTGGAGATTCGCATTGCCAACCACGGCTACCTGGGCACCTGCGGGCCGGCATCGGCCAAAGGCATGACACATGTGGAACCATTGCGGCTGACCACACGCTGCGAAGGCAGCGCCACGCTGCTGGCGCCCGCGCAGGCGGTGGTGGAACTGGGCCACCTGGACGGCTGGGGCCGGGGCCTGCACGGCGGCACCACCGTTTTCTCACCCTGGACACGCGGCAATTCGCACGAACGCTTCGTGACCCTGCTGGTGACAGGCAGCGGGCGCGTGCAGGTGGAAGTGGGCAGTTGCCGGGTGGGGCAGCAGGTGTTGGTGGTTGAGGTGGCTTGAGCGCGGGTTGGCAGGGCGACTCTTGTTTGCGTTGGCTGCGCAGGCCACGCCTGCTTGGGTTGTTGGCTTAGCCGACGCGTGTTTGCTTTGGTGGCGCGCACAGCGGGTGGTTGAGGTGGTGGCGTGGACCACGCGTGCTTGCATTGGTGGCTGCCGCCGCGGGCGCCGGGTGGCCGCCTCCGCTCATGTCATCCTTTGGCGGCCTGGCGGCCGCCAAATTCCTTCTTTTCTTCGCTGCGGCGGCCACCCGATGCCCGCGGCTCCCCAACAAAGTTGGCGTGCCTGCAG
>JAYSXE010000132.1:0-3563 GCA_043717565.1 Burkholderiales bacterium
GCGAACAGCAACCACCCCAGGCCGCGCCCGAGCCACGCCTGCACGCCGAGCGGCAGCCAGTGAAAGGCCCACAGCGTGGCCAGAAGGATGCGAGCGCCCAACGTCAATCCTCGGGTTGATGTGCCCGCAGATGCGGCCGCCGCTTCATGCGGCCGGCGTGCCGGATCGGGGTGTCTTGTAGCGGTGGTAGCCCCAGAGGTACTGCTGCGGGCATTGACGGATCAGGCGCTCCATGGCGCGGTTGATGACCGCGGCGGATTCTGCCTGAGTGGGGTCGTCGCGCGGCAGGGGCTCGGGCAGCTCCGACACGCGCACGACGAAGCCCGCACCCCGCGGCAGCCGCTCGCCCCAGATCAGCAGCGGCGTGGCCCCGGTCTGTTGCACCAGGCGCGCGGCCAGCGTCATGGTGTAGGCCGGTTGGCCGAAGAACGGCGTCCACACGCCCATGCCGTCGGGCGGCACCTGGTCGGGGAGCAGGCCCACCGCCTCGCCGCGCCGCAGCGCGCGCATCATCTGCCGCACGCCGGACAGTGTGGCCGGCGCGGTGGCCACGCCGGGGCGCTCGCGCGCACCACTCATCAACGCCCGCACCCAGGGCTTGCGGGCCGGGCGGAAGAGCACCGTGATCGGCCCGAACTCGGCCGCAAAACTCTGCGCACAGGCCTGCGCCGTGACCTCGAAGCTGCCCATGTGCGGCGTCAGCAGCACGATGCCCTTGCCGCGCCGCAAGGCGTCCGTCAGCAGCGTCTCGCCCTGCCAGTCGAGTCGCGGGCGAATCGGCTCGCCCGCAGGCCGCAGCCACAGGAAGGGCAGCTCCATCAGCAGGCGCCCGGCGTGGGCGATGGCCGGGCGTGCATCAACCGGCGCCACGCCGGCCTGGGCCACGTTGGCGTCGAAGCGGCGGCGATACGCCGGCGAAGCCCAGTAGGTGAGCCAGCCGAGCAGCGCGCCCGCCAGATGCAAAAGCCACAGCGGCCACCGGGCCAGCCAGCGAAACAGGATAGGCATTTCTTTATAATTCGGGCATCGCCGAGTTATGAACTACTTGCAGGGCGATTCAAACATTCTGCTAAAGCGTTCGCCGCTCCTCCGCATGGACAGGCCGGCAACGCGAGTTGTCTCACCTTGTGTCTACTGGAGTTTAAGAGTGTCGAACGATTTCCTTTTCACATCCGAATCCGTCTCCGAAGGTCACCCCGACAAGGTGGCCGATCAGATCTCCGACGCCATTCTCGACGCGATCTTCAAGCAGGACCCCCGCTCGCGCGTGGCCGCCGAAACGCTGACGAACACCGGTCTGGTGGTGTTGGCCGGCGAGATCACGACGAACGCGCACGTCGACTACATTCAGGTCGCGCGCGACACATCAAGCGCATCGGCTACGACAACACCGAGTACGGCATCGACTACAAGGGCTGCGCAGTGATGGTCTGCTACGACAAGCAGTCCAACGACATCGCCCAGGGCGTGGACCACGCCAGCGACGACCACCTGAACACCGGCGCTGGCGACCAGGGCCTGATGTTCGGCTACGCCTGCGACGAAACGCCCGAGCTGATGCCGGCGCCCATCTACTACGCGCACCGCCTGGTGGAACGCCAGGCGCAGCTGCGCAAGGACGGCAGGCTTCCGTTCCTGAGACCGGACGCCAAGAGCCAGGTGACGATGCGCTATGTCGACGGCAGGCCACACAGCATCGACACCGTGGTGCTCAGCACCCAGCATGCCCCGGAATACAGCCTGGGCCACAAGATGACGGATGCGTTTTATGAAGCGGTGCGCGAAGAGATCATCAAGCCTGTGCTACCCAAGGAATGGCTGACGGAAAGCACCAAGTACCTGATCAACCCCACCGGTCGCTTCGTCGTTGGCGGCCCGCAGGGCGACTGCGGCCTGACCGGCCGCAAGATCATCGTCGACACCTACGGCGGCGCCTGCCCGCACGGCGGTGGCGCCTTCAGCGGCAAGGACCCTTCCAAGGTCGACCGCAGCGCCGCCTATGCCGCGCGTTATGTGGCCAAGAACGTGGTGGCCGCCGGCCTGGCCAAGCAGTGCCAGGTGCAGGTGGCCTACGCCATTGGCGTGGCCAAGCCGATGAACATCACCGTCTACACCGAAGGCACCGGCAAGCTCAGCGACGACAGGCTGTCGGCCATCGTGGCTGAAGTCTTCGACCTGCGCCCCAAGGGCATCATCCAGATGCTGGACCTGATGCGCCCGATCTACGAAAAGACTGCAGCCTACGGCCACTTCGGCCGCGAAGAACCCGAGTTCACGTGGGAGCGTACGGACAAAGTTGCGGCCTTGAAGGCCGCAGCCGGGCTGTAAAGCCCGCCGCGCGCAGCGCGGTTGTCCGTATGCGGGCGAAGCTCATATCGCGCAGCGATGTGAATGAAGACCAAAACACCGACAAGGTAGCTGCCCTCAAGGCAGCGGCGGGCCTGTAAGGCCCCCGAGCGAAGACCGGCGAGCGCAGTTTCCATTGAACAACGGGCGACGCGAGTCGCCTGTCGTCGTTTTTGCGCCAGCACGTTGCTGCCCCGCCTGGGCAATCAGCGCGGACCGGGCCTTACAGATCACAATTCGCCACCTGCTCAGCACAACCCACCCCATGTCACCCGCGCAAGCTTCGCTGTTCAACCTGGATGACCCGGTATCGGAGCGGTTGCTGCGGGAAATGAACCCCTGGTGGCAGGGCTACGGTGTACCCAATCTGCAGCCGGTGCGGCGATGGGCCTACGACTCTCTGCTGAGGGGCCTGCGATCGCAACTGGCACCGGTCATCGTCTTGCGCGGTCCGCGCCAAGTTGGCAAGAGCACCCTTCAATCTCAAGTCATTGATGAACTCTTGCGCACAGGCGTCGATCCCAAACGCATCCTGCGGGTTCAATTCGACGACGTGAAGGCACTGCACAAACGAGAGCAGCCCATTCTGGAGATCGTCTGGTGGTACGCGGACCACATCTTGGGCGCACCGCTGAGCAGCGTTGTGGACGGTCCGATCTACCTCTTTCTGGACGAAGTGCAAAACCTGCGGGACTGGGCGCCACAACTCAAGCATTTGGTCGACCTGCAGCCGGTGCGCGCCATGGTCACCGGGAGTTCAGCGCTGCGCATCGAGGCCGGGCGCGACAGCCTGGCCGGGCGCATCCACACCCTGGAACTGGGGCCCTTGCTGCTACGCGAAATCATCGAACTGCGTGGCCTGGGTCAGGTACAGCCCTATCACCCACCCAATGGCCTGGGGCCACTGAAGGACAAGACATTCTGGACCGGCTTGCGCAAGTTTGGCGTGCAGCACCAAGGCCTGAGAGACCACGCCTTTGAGCTCTTCTCTGAGCGTGGCGGCTACCCCATCGCGCACAAGGCCGCGGACGAACCCTGGGAAAGGGTGGCGGACCAACTCATCGAGACAGTGGTCAAGCGCGCGATCCAGCACGACCTGCGCATGGGAACACGCGGCGTCAAGCGCGACGAAAACCTGCTCGAAGAGGTTTTCCGACTGGCCTGCCGCTACATCGGCCAATCACCCAAACAGGCGCTGTACCTCGACGAAATCAGGC
>JAYSXE010000133.1:0-3555 GCA_043717565.1 Burkholderiales bacterium
ACGCACGACTTTTGCGGCTCGGACGCACAGGCGGGTGGGTTTGAAGCGTGGTTTTCACCTGAAGCTCGGCCTGGGCCTGGGCTTGAGCCTGACACTGGCCGCCAGCCTGGGCTTGACCAGCAAGGCGCACGCGGTGGACGGCTGCAAGGTGCTGCTGTGCATGGCGGGCAACTGGCGGCAGATTGCGCCCTGCGAGCCCACCGTGCGCCAGGCGCTGCGCGACGTGGCACGTGGCCGTGGCTGGCCGCAGTGCGGCATGAGCGGCAACAGCGACACCGCCAGCCAGTACGTCGCACCCGTCAACTGCCCGGAGCAGTACCGCACCGAACACCGGGACCACAACGACCGCATCGGCTACAGCTGCCCTTACAGCGGCGTGGTGCTGGTAGCCGTTGACGGGCAACCCTGGAGCCGCACCTGGTGGTCGATGGCGGGTGACACGGTGGTGGAGTGGTTGCCGGCCGCCCGCCTGGCTCTCGCCAGCCGCCCCGATGTGATGGACAGCCGCTTTACGGATGATCACGCGGCCTGGGTCATCAGCGAGCGAATTCGGCGTGCAGCCGAGCTGCAGCCGCAGGAACCCGGGCCCTGAGGTGATAGCCGTGTCCACCCTGCTATCGCTGATCGCCGCTTGCGCACCGCTGGTGGCGGCTGACACCGCGCAGGCCCTGATCGCCGTTGAGAGCGCGGGCAATCCTTTTGCCATTGGCGTCGTGGGCAGCGCACTGGTGCGTCAGCCGCGCAGTCTTGACGAGGCGCTGGCCACGACTGCTGCGCTGGACGCCGCCGGCTGGGACTACAGCGTCGGTCTCGGGCAAATCAACAAGCGCAACTTCGGGCGGCTGCACCTGACGGTGGAGCAGGCGTTTAGGCCCTGCGCCAACCTTGGTGCGATGCAGGTCATCCTGGCGGAATGTTTCGGCAGAGCGAGCCAGCGCGGGTCCACCAGGCCGAACCAACAGGTCGCCCTGCGCGATGCACTGAGCTGCTACTACTCGGGCAACTTCACCACCGGCCACCGTCACGGTTACGTCGGCAAGGTCGTCAGCGCCTGGGTGACGGTGCATGCGCCCATCTACTCGTCTCAATCCGCGCAGTCACTCCAAGGCGACCCCTCTCCCCGCAGGTAGTTTTCTTCGAAGCATCGACCCTCTCACCCACCACCTGGAGCCACCCCATGACCGTCGTTCAATCCCGTCTTTCCACTGCCCACTCCAAGCGGCGCGTCGCCCGCACGCTGCTCGTCCTCAGTGCCGGCGTGCTCGCCGGCCTGCTTGCCACCTCCCCTGCCCTGGCCCAGGCGCTGGCCCCTGTGGTTCGTGGCGCCACCGTGGCGCGCGACACCATCGTGGCCATCACGCTGTTGCTGATGACGGTGGGTGTTGGCATCGCGGGCTACAAGATCATGTTTGCCGGCGCAAGCTTCAGGGACGTCTCGAACCTGCTGTTCGGCGGCGCCCTGGCCGGCGCTGCGGCGGCCATTGCTGCGGTCTTCATCGTCTGACGCGGCGGGCCACCCACCGTGATCGAGACCGTGTTCAAGGGCGCCACGCGCCCGCCCATGAAGTTCGGCGTGCCGCTGGTGCCCCTGGTGGTGCTGGTGCTGCCGGGTTTTGTGGCTGGCATGTGGCTGTCCACGATAGTGAGCTGGCGCTTCGCGCCGGTGATCTTCGGATCGCTGGCCGCTGCCTACGGCTGGATGCGGTTCACCACGCACCGCGACGACCAGCGGCTCACGCAGATGGTGCTCAACATGAAGCTGGCCCTGCGCAACCCCAACCGGGTGCTGCGCCAGGGCCAGCGCAGCTATGCCCCCGCCGTCTGCCGTGGGGGCCGCGATGTCTGGCGCCGCTAGTCTTCGCGCCTTGCTGGGCGGCGCTGCTGCAGGGTCAGCAGGCGCACCTGGCGCCACCCCGCGCTACTGGCAGCGGGCCGGCAAGGAGGCCAACGTGGCCGAATTCGTGTCGGTCAGCGCGCCGCTGAGCGCCCATGACACCGCTACCCGGGCAGGCGATGTGCTGCGCGTGTGGCGCATTGACGGCGTCGCGTTCGAGAGCGCGGAGTTCAATCTGATCAAGGACCGGCACGATGCCTGGTGCAACGTGCTGCGAAACCTCAGCTCAGGTCGCACAGCGATCTATTGCCACCGCATTCATCGGCGGATCCATGACCGGCTGACCGATGTCGTTGAGCCGGCTTTTAGCGCGGCGTTTTCCAGGGCCTACCAGGACCGCGTGAGTGCGGCGCCGATGATGGCCAACGAGCTCTACATCACGCTGCTGTACCGGCCCTTCCCTTCCGAGCTGGCACGCCGAAGCGCACGGGCCCAGCGCTCCACGGCCGGTCTGGCCGAGCAACAGGCGCAGACGCTGGCCGCCATGGAGCAGCAAGGGGCGCTGATCGAGCGCAGCCTGCGTGAGTTCGGGCCTACGTTGCTGGGCTGTTATGAAGAAAGTGGGCAGCTGTATTGGGAATCCGGGGAGCTGTTTTCTTTTCTGATCAACGGGGTCTGGCGCAGGGTGCGGTTTCCGCAGGCGCCGGCTTATCAGGTGCTGCCGGATGCGCGGCTGACGTTTGGCGGTGGGCTGCTGGAGATCCAGCAGGGGCAGCGCCGGCGCTACGCCTCGATGCTGTCGATCAAGGAATTCGCCGGCCAGGTGGAACCGGGCACGATGGGCGCCCTGCTCTACGAAGACTCGGAGTTCATCGAGACGCAAAGCTTTTCTAGCCTGCCCAGGCGCCAGGCCATGGCCGCACTGACCACCCAGCGCGACCAGCTGCTGGCCTCTGACGATGCGGTGGTGACCCAGATCGAGGCCATGGACGTGGCGCTGGACCAGCTGGGTGACGGGCAGTTTGTAATGGGCGAGTACAGCTACACGCTGGCGTTGCTGGGTGACACGCTGGAGGAGTGCGGCAGGCGCTCGGCCAGCGCCGTCGGTGCCCTTACAGAAAGCACCGCGATGGAGCTGGTGCCGGTGGACCTGGTGGCCGATGCCGCCTGGTTCTCGCAGCAGCCCGGAAACTTCCAGTGGCGGCCCCGCAAGGCCACCATCAGCAGCCGGGCCTTCGCCGCACTGGCCTGCGGCCACAACTTCCTGCGCGGCAAGCGCGATGGCAACCCCTGGGGCGAAGCGCTGGCGCTGATGCGCACGCCGGCCGGGCATCCGTTCTATCTGAACCTGCACGCCATCCCCGAAGGAGAAGACAGCGAGGGCAAGAAGCTGCCGGGCAACACCATCGTCATCGGATCCACCGGCTCGGGCAAGACCACGCTGCTGACTGGGCTGCTGGCGCTGACGCCGAAGTGGGCCGTGCCGCCGCGGGTGGTGAGTTTCAGCCTGGACCGCGACACCGAGATCGTCATCCGGGCGATGGGTGGCACCTTCTACAGCTTCGAGCGCAATGTGCCCACCGGCTGCAACCCGCTGCAGCGCAGCGTGAGCCCGGAGCGCATCGCTTTCTGGACCGAACTGGTCAAGCAGTGCATCGCCACGCCCGAGCTGCCGCTGCTGCCCAGTGACCATGAAGCCATTGCACGCGCGGTGGCCACCG
>JAYSXE010000134.1:0-8118 GCA_043717565.1 Burkholderiales bacterium
GGCCCCGAAGGAGTGGCCCGCCAGGCCCACCGCCTGCAGGTTCAGGCGTGCCCAGGGCGCTTCACCCGCGGCCGCGCGGCGCGCCACTTCGTCCAGCGCAAAGCGCACGTCGTGCACGCGCGCCAGCAACTGCTCGGCCGTGGCTGCCGCTTGCAACTGGCCCGGGCCACCGCGCAGCGTGTCGGTGTCGCTGCCCGGGTGCTGCAGGTGCAGCACCGCCAGGCCGGCCGCCGCCCACGCCTGGCCCCACACGGTGCCGGCCTCGACGCTGCCGCCCAGGCCGTGCGAAAACAGCACCAGCGGGCAGGCTGCGTCGCCGGCCGGCAGGCGCAACCGGAAAGGCATGCGGCGGTGGCGTGCCGGGTCGGCCCAGTGCCCAGCGCTGACGCTGGCGGCCGTGGCTGCGCCCAGCGGCTTTCGCAGCGACAGCAGCGCTGCCAGCGCCATTGCCGATGTCAGCCAGCGCCTGCGGTCAGGGGGTGGGTGCATGGCCGATTGTCGGGCCGCGCAGCTAGAACAGCAGCCGCACCAGCCCCAGGCTCAGCACCGGGAAGAACAGCAGCATCAGCACGCGCATCGCGTCCCAGGCCAGGAAGGGAAACACGCCCTTGTAGGTCTCGCCCATCGGTACCTCGCGCGCCAGGTTGTTCACCACGTACACGTTCAGGCCCACGGGCGGTGCAATCAGCCCGATGCCCACCGTCATCAGCACCAGGATGCCGAACCAGATGGCCTTGTCCTGCACGCCCAGGCCCCACAGGTCCAGGCCCATGATGGCCGGGAACAGCACCGGTATGGTCAGCAGCAGCATCGACAGCTCGTCCATCACGCAGCCCAGCAGCACGTACAGCAGCAGCACGGCCGCCACCACCGCCAGCGGCGGCACAGCCAGGTGGCTGACGAAGTCGGCCACCGCGGCCGGCATGCCGGTCAGCGCCAGCGTGGCGTTCATCATGTCGGCGCCCAGGAAGATCATGAACACCATGGCGCTGGTCTCGGCGCTGCCGATGAAGCTGTTCCTGATGCCCCGCCAGTTCAGTTCGCGCTGCAGCAGGCCGGCCACGAAGGTGGCCACGGCGCCCACGGCGGCGCCTTCGGTGGGCGAGAACACACCGCCATAGATGCCGCCAAAGACGATGGCAAAGATGACCAGCAGCGGCCACACGCCCAGCAGCGCGCGCCAGCGCTGCGGCCAGCCGGCTTTGCGGCCGGGCGGCGCCAGGGCGGGGTTGGCGTGGCACAGCAGGGCAATGACGACCAGGTAGCCCAGCCTGGCCAGGATGCCCGGCACCAGGGCGGCGGCGAACAGCTTGGCGATGTTCTGCTCGGTCAGGATGGCGTACACCACCAGCGGCACCGAAGGCGGAATCAGGATGCCCAGCGTGCCGCCCGCAGCCAGCGTGGCGGTGGACAGCCGGCCGGCATAGCCATGCCGCTTCATTTCGGGGTAAGCCACCTGCGTGATGGTGGCCGAGGTGGCCACCGATGAACCGCACACAGCACCAAAGGCACCGGCCGACAGGATGCTGGACATGGCCAACCCGCCGCGCACATGGCCCACCCAGGCGGTGGCGGCCTGGAACAGGCGTCGGCTCAGGCCGCCCTGGGTGGCGAACTGGCCCATCAGCAGGAACAGCGGTATGACGCTGAGGTCGTACACCGTCAGCCGCGCCACCGCGCTGCCCTTGATCTGATTCAGGAAGCTGGCCTCGCCGCTCAGCGCCACGTAGCCCAGGGCGCCGGGCACGAACATCGCGGCCGCGATGGGCACGCGCAGCGCCATCAGCAGCAGCATGCCGACGAACATCAGCAGGCCGATCAGGGTGGGTGTGGCCATGGTGGGGGCGGCTCGCGGGGGCCGATCAGTCCGGTTCCGCCAGCGGCGCCAGGCGCAGGTGTTCCCAGGCCTGGTGCAGGGCGATCAGCGAAGCCAGCGCGAGGCCGGGCGACAGCGCCGCGTAGCTCCACCACATGGGCAGCGCCAGCACCATGCTGGTTTCGCCCGCAGCCCGCACCGCCATGGCACCGCTGCCGGTGCGCCAGGCCAGCAGCAGGCCCATGGTGGCCAGCAGCAGGCAGCCCAGCGCGTCCAGCCGGCGCGACAGGGCCGGCCGCATGTGCTGCGTGAAGAAGTCGACGATGATGTTGGCACGCCGCCACTGGCACCAGGGCAAGCCCAGCGAAATGGCCACGGCGATCATCAGCTGCGTGATCTCCACGTCGCCCTGGATGGGGCGGGCCCACAACGCACGCGCCGTGACGCTGCACACCACCATCAAGGCGCAGGCCATGGCCACGCCGGAGCCCAGCCCGGCAGACAGCAGCGCCAGGCGGCGCAGCAGCCGGCTCACTTCCTGTACTTCACCAGCAGCTCACGCGCCTCGGCCAGCATGGCCTTGCCGTTGTTGCCGCGCTTGTCCATGTCGGCCACCCAGTCGTCGTACAGGCCTGCCGAAGCCTTCACCCAGTTGTCCAGCTCTGCGGCGGGGATCGTGTGGAACGTGTTGCCCCGGTCCTGCGCGGCCTTGCGCCCCGCGGCCTGGCTGTTGTCCCAGGTCTTGCCGGTGCCTTGGCTCAGCGCCGCGCCGCTGTTGTTGTCGATGACCTTCTTCAGGTCGCCCGGCAGGCTGTCGTACTTGGCCTGGTTCATGGCAAACACGAACACCGACGAATACAGCGCCGGGCGGCTGGGGTCGGTCTCGCTGTGGAACTTCACCATCTCGTGCAGCTTCAGCGAAGGCATCACTTCCCAGGGCAGCAGGAAGCCGTCGATGGTGCCCTTGCTCACCGCGTCGGGAATGCCCGGCAGCGGCATGCCCACAGGGCTGGCGCCCAGGCTGGCCAGCAGCTTGTTGGTCTGGCGGGTGGGTGCGCGGAACTTCATGCCCTTGAAGTCGGCCAGCGTCTTCACCTGCTTGCCGTTGCTGTGGATGTAGCCCTCGTCGTGCACCCAGGTGGCGAGCAACTTGATGCCGGTGAATTCCTTGGTGCTGTGCTTGTTGATGTAGTCCCAGCTGGCGCGCGCGCCCACCTCGGCGCTGTTGGTCATGAAGGGCAGTTCAAAGACCTCGGTGCTGGGAAAGCGCCCCGGCGTGTAGCCCGGCAGCGTGATGGTGACGTCGTCGACGCCGTCTTTCACGCGGTCGATCAGCTGCGCTGGCGTGCCGCCGCCGCTCATGGCCGGCAGCAGCTGGCACTTCAGCCGGTTGTTGCTTTCGGCAGCGATCTTGTTGCACCACGGCGTGATGACGTTCACCGCCGCCATCGCCGTGGGCGTCCAGATGTGGTGGAACTTCAGCGCCACTTCCTGCGCCAGCGTGGTGCAGGCAGCGCAGCTCAGGGCCAGCAGGGCCAGGGTCTTTTTCATGGGTGGTCTCCGTGGGGGTGTGGTTGAAACAGCAGTGGGCCGGTGCGGGTCGTTCAGCCCCAGACTTCAGCGGCGGTTTCTACCACCAGCTGCAGCTTGCGGCGCTGGTCTTCCACCGCAATGTTGTTGCCGTGAACGGTGCTGGAAAAACCGCATTGCGGGCTCAGGCACAACTGTTGCAGCGGGGCGTACTGGGCCGCTTCCTGGATGCGGCGTTTCAGCGTTTCCTTGCTTTCCAGCTGGCCGAACTTGGTGGTCACCAGGCCCAGCACCACCTGGACGCCGGGCTTCAGGTAGCGCAGCGGGCGGAAGTCGCCGCTGCGGTCGTCGTCGTATTCCATGAAGATGGCGTCGAGGTTCATCTCCTGCAGCAGTGCCTGCGCCACCGGTTCGTAGTTGCCGGCCGCCGCATGGGTGCTCTTGAAGTTGCCGCGGCACAGGTGCATGGCCAGCGTCATGCCGGCCGGCTTTTTGGCCTCCACCTTGTTGATGAAGGCGGCATAGCGGTGCGGCAGTTCGTTGGGGTCGTCACCGCGCTGGCGCGCGGCTTCGCGCATCTTCTCGTCGCACAGGTAGGCCATGTTGGTGTCGTCCATCTGCACATAGCGGCAGCCGGCGGCGTACAGGCTCTGCAACTCTTCAGCGTAGGCCTGTGCCACGTCGTCATAGAACACCGGGTCCAGCTCGGGGTAAGCCTGTTTGCTGATGCCGGCCCGGCCGCCGCGGAAGTGCAGCATGGTCGGGCTTGGGATGGTGACCTTGGGCGTGCAGCCCGGCGCGTGCAGCCCGACCTGCTCCTTCAGGTATTCGAAGTCGGCGCGCTGGATGTCCTTCACGTGGCGCACCTTGTCCACCACCTTGATCACCGGCGGCGCCAGTTCTTCGCTGCCGTCAGCGCGCTTGACGGTGAACGGGATGTCGGTGTGCACGCCGCCCAGCTGTTCCAGAAAGTCGATGTGGAAGTAGGTGCGGCGGAATTCGCCGTCGGTGATGGACTGCAGCCCGCAGTCGCGCTGGAACTGCACGATCTCGGTGATGGCCCGGTCTTCCACGGCACGCAGCTGCATTGCCGTGATCTCGCCCTTGGCCTTCTGTTCACGCGCTTGCAGCAGGTAGGCCGGGCGCAGGAAGCTGCCCACGTGGTCGGCGCGAAAGGGGGGCTGGGCGGGCTGGCTCATGGTCGGGTTCTCCTGGCTTGAATGGATCCAAATGCCGGTCAATCATGTCATTTGGAACCAGAAATGACTCTCAGTGGATCCCATTAGTCGCCACACCCCGCGGTCTGCGGCGTCGCCTGTCAGCGCTGGCAACGGCCATGAGCAGGCCCGTTCGACGCCCGTGGTGGCCAGCCTGCGGCAGTTGATCATGGGTGGCCGTTACGGTGCCGGTGCGCGATTGACCGAGCAGGCCGTGGCACAAACGCTGGGCGTTTCGCGCACGCCGGTGCGGCTGGCCTTTCGCACGCTGGAACAGGAAGGCCTGCTGCAGACGGCCGGCAAGCGCGGCTTCACCGTGCGTGCCTTTTCTGCGGCCGATGTGCTGTGTGCGCTGGAAGTGCGCGGTGCGTTGGAAGGGTTGGCCGCCCGGCGCCTGGCTGAAGCCGGCCCCACACCCGGGCAGGTGGCTGAACTGCAAGCCTGCCTGCAGGCCGGCGCTGCGGTGCTGGACAAGGGCCACCTGGTGGAAGCCGACATCGCCGCCTGGAGCGCGCTGAACGAGCGCTTTCACCGCGTGGTGGTGGAAGGCACGGCCAGCCGCGTGATTGCAGACGCGCTGGCGCGCAACAACCACCTGCCTTTTGCGGCCGCCGACTCGCTGGTGATTGACCGCGACGCGCTGCCCGCTGAATACAAGAAACTGCAGCTTGCGCACATGCAGCACCAGCTGGTTGCTGACGCGCTGCAGCGCCGCGAATCGGCGCGCGCCGAGAGCCTGATGCGCGAGCACGCGTACATCGCCTTGCGCTACGGCGCGCTGTTCGGGCTGCCGCCGTGGGCGCTGCAAGACAACACCGGCGTGGCGCCGCTGCAGTCGCCGCCGCAGTCATCGGTTCAGGCGCACAACCGGACGCCCGGTGAGGGCACGCCGCAGCACACTTGAGAGCACGGCGCGTGAAGCGGTGGGGCTGGAAGCTGCCGCGCGAAGCCTCCCCCATCACACGGCGGCTCTGATTGTTGTCGCGATCATTACAGACATGTATGATTCGCTACATGCCTCTATCAGACGCCTCGTGGCTGCTGCTGATCCTGTCGCTGCCCACCTCCAGCGCCACGGCACGCATGCGCATCTGGCGCGCCCTCAAGGCCCTGGGCTGCGTGGCGCTGCGCGACGGCGCCTACCTGATGCCCGCCGGGCCGGAACACGCGCAACGGCTGCAGGGCCTTGCCGATGAAACCGTGGCCGAAGGCGGCAGCGCCTGGTTGATGTCCGTGCAGGCCCGGTCTGACGACGAAACCGCGGTGTATGGCCAGCTGTTCGGCCGCAGCGCGGACTACGCTGAACTGCGCAAGGCCTGGAAGGCCGCGAACCGCGGCCTGGTCAGCCTGGGCGCGCCCGAACTGGTGCGTTTGCAGCGCCGTTTTCAGCGCGAACTGGAGGTGGTCAGGGCGCTCGACTTCTTTCCGGGCGAAGCCACGGTCGAGGCCGAGGCGGCGTGGGCCGACTTCAACCAGCGCATCGTCGGCCTGCTGTCGCCCAACGAACCGCAACAGACCCGGGGCCGGGTCGCCAGGCTCGATGCCAGCCAGTACCAGGGCCGCACCTGGGCGACGCGCCGCCGCCTGTGGGTCGACCGGGTGGCCAGCGCCTGGTTGATACGCCGCTTCATCGACCGCGAGGCACGGTTCCAGTGGCTGGCCAAGCCGTCTGACTGTCCAAAGCGAGCGCTCGGATTTGACTTCGACGGGGCCACGTTCACGCACGTCGCAGGCCGGGTCACGTTCGAGACCTTGATGCTCAGCTTCGGGCTGGACGCCGACCCGGGCCTGGTGCGCGTGGCGGCGATCGTGCATACGCTGGACATCGGTGGCGATGCCGTTCCCGAGGCCAGGGGTTTCGAAGCCGTGATGGCCGGGGCCCGCGAGCGCCTGAGTGACGACGACCAGCTGTTGGCCGAGATGGGCATGTGCTCGACTCGCTGTATGCGCACTTCGTGCGTGAAGCTCAGCAGGGCAGCGACAAGGCCGGCAAGCGATGAGCCATGGCAGCGCGCGGGCAGCGGCATCGCCGACAACCGCCAGCCGGCGCAGCGGGCGGCTGCGCAGGCTGTGCAGGTTGTGCCTGATGGGCCGGCACCGCTTCACGCGCTTGCAGAGTCAGGCCCATGCTCCATCACACCGCTTCACTGAAGGGATGACATGAACACCTTGATCTGCCGCACAGCGCCATCGGTGGCATTGCTGTACCCCGGCGACCGCGCCATGCGCGACCGCGCCGACCCGGCCGAGAGCCGCTTTGCCGCGTTGTTCAAGGCGCTCGAGGACGCTGGCGTGCACGCCGATCCCGCGGTCTATCACGACGACTTTGCTGACGAGGTGGCGGCACAGTTGCGGCAGGTGCCACTGGTGCTGGTCTGGTGCAACCCGATTGAAGGCGGGCGCCGGCGCGACCGGCTCGACGCGCTGCTGCGCGACCTGGCAGCTTCGGGCACGCAGGTCAGCGCACACCCTGATGCGGTGCTGCGGCTGGGAACCAAGGACGTGCTGGTCGAGACCCGGGACCTGCCGTTCGGCAGTGACGTGCACCGCGTGGACAGCCTGGACCAGCTGGCCGCCGAGTTGCCGGCCCGCTTGCAACGTGGCGCGCGGGTGCTCAAGCAGCACCGGGGCCACAGCGGCATCGGGGTCTGGCGGGTCGAAGCGCTGCCGGGCGATGGAAGCGCAGGGCTGCTGAAGGTGCGCCACGCGCAGCGCGGCAGCGAAGAAGAGCTGCTGGGCTGGCCCGAACTGCTGCAGCGGATGGCGCCCTACTTCGAGCCTGCGCAAGGCGGCCACATGGTGGACCAGGCCTGGCAACCCAGGCTGGCCGAGGGCATGGTGCGCGCCTACCTGGTGGGTGACCGGGTGACGGGCTTCGGCCAGCAGGCCATCAACGCCCTGCACCCCACGCAGCAGCAGCCCGGGCCGCGCCTGTACCACGGGCCGGATCTGCCGGAATTCCAAAACCTGAAGCAGCAGCTGGAGTCGGGCTGGATCGAACAGCTGCGCGAATGCGTGGGCCTGCCCCGCGAACAGCTGCCGCTGCTGTGGGACTGTGACTTCATGCTGGGCGACCCTGCGCCCGGCCCCACGCAGACCTACGTGTTGTGTGAGGTGAACGTCAGCAGCGTCTCGCCTTTTCCGCCATCGTCCGTCGGGCCGCTGGTCGACGCCGTAAAGACCAGGCTGAGCGCACCGCGCCGCTGAGGGTCATCGACCTGCGGTCGATACGAAGCAGGGCGGTTGGGTGCGGCGCAGGCTGCAGCCGAGGCAGCGTCGTGTTCTTGGGGCTGCCTCGCTCAAGCGCTACAACGGCAATAGCCGGAGCGGCGCCATGCGAAGCTGTATGGCTGCCATGTTCAACTGCATCTGGACCCCGTTGTCGGGCTCACGCACCATGCCGTTTCTGCCACCCAGGACCGCCGCGATGAACACCCACCTGCACCCGAACCAGACTGACGTCAGCGCAACCCTTGCCAGCGCCTCCAGAC
This sequence comes from Burkholderiales bacterium, assembly GCA_043717565.1. Lineage (GTDB taxonomy): Bacteria > Pseudomonadota > Gammaproteobacteria > Burkholderiales > Burkholderiaceae_C > Rubrivivax. The sequence goes on from JAYSXE010000134.1 coordinate 8,055, forward strand.
GCCGAGTCATCCGCCTGCTGGGCGGTGGTGCCGGTCTTGCCGCAGGCGCTGCAACCAGCACCGG
>JAYSXE010000135.1:0-21443 GCA_043717565.1 Burkholderiales bacterium
CGACGCCATGTACACCTTGCGCGCGCCAGCCTCACGCGCCATCTGTACGATCTCTTTGCTGGTGGTGCCGCGCACGATGCTGTCGTCCACCAGCAGCACATTGCGGCCCTTGAATTCCATGCCGATGGCGTTGAGCTTCTGGCGCACGCTTTTCTTGCGCACGCCCTGCCCCGGCATGATGAAGGTGCGGCCCACGTAGCGGTTCTTCACGAAGCCTTCGCGGTAGGGCTTGCCCAGCCGGTGCGCCAGTTGCATGGCGCTGGGACGGCTGCTTTCGGGAATGGGGATGACCACGTCGATCTCGCTCGGCGGCAGCGTCGAGATGACACGCTGGGCCAGCGTCTCGCCCAGGTTCAGCCGCGCCTGGTAGACCGACACGCCGTCCAGCACCGAGTCGGGCCGGGCGAGGTAGACGTATTCGAACATGCAGGGGTTGAGCGACGGCGACTCGGCGCACTGCCGGCTGTGCACCTGGCCCTGGTTGTCGATGAACAGCGCTTCGCCAGGTGCCACGTCGCGCACCAGTTCGTGGCCGGTGCCTTCCAGGGCGACCGACTCGCTGGCCACCATCACCTGCGCAGCGCCGCCCTCGCCCGTGCCACGGCCGAAGCACAGCGGGCGGATGCCATAAGGGTCGCGGAAAGCCAGCAGCCCGTGGCCGGCGATCAGCGCAATCACCGCATACGAACCTTTCAATCGACGGTGCACGGCGGCCACGGCCTTGAACACGTGCTCGGGCGTCAGCGGCAGTTCGCGCGCCACGCGTTCCAGTTCGTGCGCCAGCACGTTGATCAGCACCTCGGTGTCGCTCTCGGTGTTGATGTGGCGGCGGTCGATGTCGAACAGTTCGGCCTTCAAGGCCTGCGCATTCGTGAGGTTGCCGTTGTGCACCAGCACGATGCCGTAGGGCGCGTTCACGTAGAAGGGTTGCGCCTCTTCCTCGCTGTAGGCGTTGCCCGCCGTGGGGTAGCGCACCTGGCCCAGGCCAACCTGGCCCGGCAGCGCGCGCATGTTGCGGGTGCGAAAGACGTCGCGCACCATGCCGCGAGCCTTGTGCATGAAGCACTTGGTGCCCTGCATCGTGACGATGCCCGCGGCGTCCTGCCCGCGGTGCTGCAGCAGCAACAGGGCGTCGTAGATGAGCTGGTTGACTGGCGTTTGGGCGGTGACGCCAACGATGCCGCACATGGGGTGATTTGTCCTGCGCTGCCGGCTCAGGCGGGCAGCAAGCGCGCTGCCGACTCGGGCAGCAGGGGTTTGAGGGCCTTCAAGGTCTTGGTGAGGATCTGCGCGGCTTGCGACGCCTGCCAGCTGTCGGCCTTGACGGCCGGCGTCATCGCCACCACCGAGGTTACTGCCAGCAGGATGACGATGCCGCGCAGGATGCCGAAGCCGGCCCCCAGGAAGCGGTCAATCAGCGACAGCGGCGTGGCATGGATGAGCATGCGCACCAACCGCGCCAGCAGCGCCCAGACGATCAACGCGCCCAGGAATGACAGCGCAAAGGCGGCACCGTGGTTCAGCGGTGTGCCCGGCGCACCGATGGGCAGTGAAGGCGCCAGCAGCGGCGCGGCCCATTGGGCGGCAAACCAGGCCACCACCCAGCCCGCCAGCGACAGGCTTTCGAACACCAGACCGCGCACAAACCCGACCACCATCGACACGGCCAGCACAGCCAGCAGGGTCCAGTCCAGCCCGTTCAGCGGCAGCGCGGCCAGCGTGTCCATCACACGCCCAGCACGTTGGCGGCCATGCCGGCGGCCTTGACCTTGACGGCAGCGGCCTCGGCCTCTTTCTTGGTGGCAAAGGGGCCCAGGCGCACGCGCGTGCGTTTGCCGGTGGGTGTGTCGACTTCGGTGATGTAAGTCTTGAAGCCCAGCTTCTCGGCCTTCTGCCGCGCCTGGCGCATGCGTTCCATGTCGTTGTAGGCGCCCACCTGCACGACCCAGCGCGTCACGGTTTCGCCAACGGGGGCGCTGGCGGTGGCCTCAGGCGCCGCTGGCTTGGCGGGTTTGGCGGCGTCGGTGCCGGGCTTGGCAGCGATTTTGGGCGGGGGCTCGGCAGCCGCGACCTTGGCGGCTGTGGTCAGGGCGGACGAAGCGGCTGCAGCAGTTTTCGCAGCAGCGGCCGACGCTGCGGCAGGCAGTGCAAGTGCGGAAGCGGCCGGCGTGGTGGCGGGAGCCGCGGCCGGGTTGGAGACTGCCGCGGTGGCCGGCACGGGGCGCGGAGCGGCCAGCGGGGCCGAAGCGACAGCGGCGGCCGCCGGGCGTGCTGCATCGGCCACGGCATCACCAGCCGGCTTGGCAGACCCCGCCGCCGGTGCGCGGGCCATTGCCGGGTCTGGCACCGCGGTGCGCGCAGCTGAGTCGCCCTTCGGGTCGACTTTCGGTTCGGCTTTCGCGTCGCCTTTTGCGTCGCCCTTCGCGTCACCCTTCGCGTCACCCTTCAAAACCAGCGGCGGGCCCGTACTGGCGTTCTTGTTGGGCAAGGGCCGGGGCTGGGTCTCGAACAGCAGCGGAAAGCCCGCCACCGCAGCCACCAGCAGCACCACGGCGCCAATCAAGCGCCGCCGCGCATGCACCCGGGCGGCCTGCAGGGTGCCCGGGTCGTCAGAGCCCGGCGCGGCCCGGGCGGCTGCACCAGCGTCAGGCTTGGACTTCATGAAAGGCAGGCGCATGGGCTGGATGTGATGCAGGGCCGATCAACCGGGCGTCGGCGGGGCGATGCCGAGCCCACCCATTTCCGCCGCCGCCCCCACATGGGCCGCCGACAGCCGGGGCAGGCCGTCCCTGAGCACGCCGCCCACAGTGTAGAAAGAACCAAAAACGACGATTCTATCGGTGGCTTCGGCGCCAGCCAGGGCGGCCTTCAGGGCCGCCGTAGGGCTGTCATGGGCCTGCACTTCGGGGGCGCCCCCCACGCGTGCCGCGGTGGCTTGGCCGACGGTCTGCGCCAGGTCGCTGGCGGTGGCCGCGCGCGGGTTGGGCAAGCTGCAGCAGTGCCACACGTCCACCAGCGGCGCCATGCGCGCCACGATGCCGGCCACGTCCTTGTCGGCCATGACACCAAAGACCGCATGGGTGCGCGGGAAATAGCCCATCGCGTCCAGGTTCAAGGCCAGCGCCGACACCGCCTGCGGGTTGTGCGCCACGTCCAGCACCAGCGCGGGCTGGCCGGGCACGATCTGGAAACGGCCCGGCAGGTCCACCATGGCCAGGCCGGTGCGCACCGCCTGGGCGTTGATGGGCAGGCGGTCGCGCAGGGCCAGCAGCGCGGCGATGGCGCCAGACGCGTTCAGCAACTGGTTGGCGCCACGCAGGCCAGGGTAGGACATGCCGGCATAGCGCCGGCCACGGCCGGTGAAGTTCCACTGTTGGCGGTCGCCGGAATGGTTGAAGTCGCGCCCGACCAGCCACAGGTCGGCGCCGATGGACTGCCCGTGCGCCACCACACTCTTCGGTGGCACGGGGTCGCTGATGACCGCGGGCTTGCCGGGCCGCATGACCTGTGCCTTCTCCAGGCCGATGCTTTCGCGGTCGGGGCCCAGCCACTGCAGGTGGTCGAGGTCGATGCTGGTGATGACGGCGCAGTCGGCGTCGAAGGCGTTGACCGAGTCATAACGCCCGCCCAGGCCCACTTCCAGGATGACCAGGTCCAGCTCGGTCATTGACAGCAGCCGCGCGATGGCCAGCGTGCTGAATTCGAACAGCGACAACACCGTGTCGCCGCGGGCGGCTTCCACCGCTGCAAAGTGCGGCACCAGAGCCTGCGGCTCAACGGCGGCGCCGTTGACACGGCAGCGTTCAGAGAAGTGCACCAGCTCTGGCTTCTGGTACAGGCCCGTGCGGTAACCGGCGTGGCGCGCGATGCTTTCCAGCATGGCGCAGGTAGAGCCCTTGCCGTTGGTGCCGGCCACGATGATGACCGGGCATTCGAAGTGGATGCCCAGGCGCTGGCGCACCTGCACCGTGCGCTCCAGCGACAGGTCCATGCCCGGCAACAGCCTTGAGCAGTGGGCCAGCCAATCGTCAAGCGAATCGTTTTCTGTGGGCACGGTGCTCCGTCACCTAAAAAGAGCGGGCCCGCATGGGGCCCGGCGGTTCAGCAAAAAGGGTGGTCGTCAAGCCACGGCGTCGGCCGACTGGCGCTGCAGCATGGCCACCAGATGGGCCACGGTGGTGCGCAGTTGGCGGCGGTCGCAGATCATGTCCAGCGCGCCCGTGCCGAGCAGGAATTCGCTGCGCTGGAAACCTTCGGGCAGCTTTTCGCGCACGGTGTTTTCAATCACGCGCGGGCCGGCAAAGCCGATCAGCGCCTTGGGCTCGGCGATCACCACGTCGCCCATGAAGGCAAAGCCGGCGGAGACGCCACCCATCGTGGGGTCGGTGAGCACGCTGATGTAGGGCAGCCGCGCCTTGGCCAGCCGCGTCAGCGAGGCATTGGTCTTGGCCATCTGCAGCAGGCTGAGCAGGCCTTCCTGCATGCGCGCGCCGCCAGTGGCGGCAAAGGTGACGAAAGGCACTTTCTGTTCCAGCGCGGCTTCGACGCCGCGCACAAAACGTTCGCCCACCACGCTGCCCATGCTGCCGCCCATGAATTCAAATTCGAAGCAGGCGGCCACCAGCGGCACGTTCAGCACCGCGCCGCCCACCACCACCAGTGCGTCGGTCTCGCCTGTGGCTTCCAGCGCCGCTTTCAGGCGCTGTGGGTACTTCTTGCTGTCCTTGAACTTCAGTGCGTCAACGGGCATCACCTCTTGCCCGATTTCCCAGCGGCCTTCGGGGTCGAGGAAGGCATCCAGCCGGGCGCGCGCGCCGATGCGGTGATGGTGGTCGCACTTGGGGCAGACGTTGAGGTTCTGCTCCAGGTCGGTCTTGTACAGCACCGTCTCGCACGAAGGGCACTTGATCCACAGCCCTTCGGGCACGGCGCGGCGCTCAGCCGGGTCGGTGGGCTGAATTTTCGGCGGCAGCAGTTTTTCAAGCCAACTCATCGCAGTGCTCCTCGTCCGTCACAACCCGTGCTGTGGGCCAGCACCGGCATTGAATCATGCTCCGCAGGCGCCTCATGCGTCCATGGCGGCTCTGATCTCGGCCATGAAAGTCCGGGCCGCCGCGGGCGCATTGTCGCGCGACTGGGTTTCCAGAATCTGAATCAGACGCGAGCCGATGACCACCGCGTCAGACACCTGCGCCACCGCGCGCGCACTGGCCGCATCGCGGATGCCGAAGCCCACGCCCACCGGCACCTTCACATGCTGACGGATGCGCGGGATGGCCTCGGCCACGGCGGCGGTGTCCAGGTTGCCGGCACCGGTCACGCCCTTCAGCGACACGTAGTACACGTAGCCGGTGGCGATGCGGCCCACATCTTTCATGCGCTGCTCGGTGCTGGTGGGTGCGAGCAGGAAGATCAGGTCCAGGCCGGCGGCCTTCAGGCGCGCCGCGAAGTCTTCGCATTCCTCGGGCGGGTAGTCCACGATCAGCAGGCCGTCCACGCCCGCTTCGGCCGCGTCAAGCACGAAGCTGTGGGCACCGTGCTTCTGGTCGTAGCGTTCCACGGGGTTCGCGTAGCCCATCAGCACCACGGGCGTGCTGGTGTTGCTCTTGCGAAAGGCACGCACCATGTCCAGCACCTGCACCAGCCCGATGCCGCGGGCCAAAGCACGTTCGCCCGCCTTCTGGATGACGGGGCCGTCGGCCATGGGGTCGGAAAAAGGCACGCCCAGTTCGATGATGTCGGCACCGCCGTCGGCCAGCGCCTGCATCACCGCCGGCGTGATGTCGGCGAAAGGGTCGCCCGCGGTGACATAGGGAATCAAGGCCTGGCGGCCTTGGGCCTTCAACGCAGCCAGCGTGGCTTGGATGCGGCTCACAGCACACCGCCCTTCACGCCCTGGCCGCGGCACGAGGGCCGGCAGTAGAACTCGGCGCCGGTCAGGTCGGCCACGGTGCCGATGTCCTTGTCGCCGCGGCCCGACAGGTTCACCAGCAGGTGCTGGTCGGGCCGCATGGTGGCGGCCAGCTTCATGGCGTAGGCCACGGCATGGCTGCTTTCCAGCGCGGGGATGATGCCTTCGGTGCGGCACAGGCGGTGGAAGGCCGACAGCGCCTCGCCGTCTTCAATTGCCACGTATTCGGCGCGGCCGATGTCCTTCAGGTATGCGTGCTCGGGGCCCACGCCGGGGTAGTCCAGGCCGGCCGAGATGCTGTGCGTTTCGGTGATCTGGCCGTTGTCGTCCTGCAGCAGGTAGGTGCGGTTGCCGTGCAACACGCCCGGGCTGCCGGCCGACAGGCTGGCCGCGTGCTTGCCGCTGTTCAGGCCCTGGCCGGCGGCCTCGACGCCGATCAGGCGCGTGCCTTCATGGGGGATGTAAGGGTAGAACATGCCCATGGCGTTGCTGCCGCCGCCCACGCAGGCGATCACGGCGTCGGGCTGTCGGCCCACTTGTTCAGGCATCTGCACCAGGCACTCGTCGCCGATGACGCTCTGGAAGTCGCGCACCATCATCGGGTAGGGGTGCGGGCCGGCCACCGTGCCAATGATGTAGAACGTGTTTTCGACGTTGGTCACCCAGTCGCGCAGGGCCTCGTTCAGCGCGTCCTTCAGCGTCTTGCTGCCGCTTTCCACCGGCACCACGGTGGCGCCCAGCAGGTGCATGCGGTAGACGTTCGGGCTTTGGCGCTTGATGTCTTCGCTGCCCATGTAGACCACGCATTCCATGCCGTAGCGCGCGCAGATGGTGGCCGTGGCCACGCCATGCTGGCCGGCGCCGGTTTCGGCGATGACGCGCGGCTTGCCCATGCGCCGGGCCAGCAGTGCCTGCCCGATGGTGTTGTTGACCTTGTGCGCGCCGGTGTGGTTCAAGTCTTCGCGCTTCAGGTGGATCTGCGCGCCGCCGATTTCGCGGCTCATGCGCGCTGCGTGGTAAATCGGGCTGGGCCGGCCCACGAAGTGCTTCAGTTCGTGATTGAACTCGGCGATGAATTCGGGGTCGACGCGGTAGCGGGCATAGGCCGCTTCCAGTTCATGCAGCGCGTGCGTCAGGGTTTCGGCGACAAAGCTGCCGCCGTAGGTGATGCCATTCACAGGCCCGAAATGCCCTTGGGCATCGGGTTGGTGGTAGTTCAACATGTGGGTGTCTTTCGGATTCCGGGGTTTCAGCAGGCGGCATGCTGTTCATCAGCTTGCCGCACCGCCAGGCAGAACCGGCGCATCAGCTCGGCGCTCTTCACGCCTTTGCTGACTTCCACGCCGGAGCTCACGTCAACGGCCCAAGGCCTGACGCGAACAACCCCATCGGTCACGTTGGCAGGATTCAACCCACCAGACAAAACGACCGGAAGGGGCACGCTTGGTGGAATCTGTGACCAATCGAAGACCTTCCCGCCCCCACCGAAACCATCGACGAAAGCGTCGAGCAGCAGGGCCTGTGCGCTGCAAAAGCGTTCTGCGAAGTCTAACAAAGTCACCCCCGGCGCCCCCATGCGCACCGCGCGCAAGTAGGGGCGGCCCGGCGCTTCGCAGTCCGCCGGTGTTTCGTCGCCATGAAACTGCAGCACCGCGTGCGGCAAGGCGCTGGCTGCGGCCTGCACGTCGCTGCGGCTGGCATTCACGAACAGCAGCACCGGCGTGACGAAGGGCGGCAGCCGGCTGATGAGTGCCTGTGCGCGGGCCAGGCTGACGTGGCGCGGGCTCTGCGGGTACAGGTTGAAGCCCAGTGCGTCGGCGCCAGCGGCCACGGCATCGGCCACGTCGGCTTCGCTGGTCAGGCCACAGATCTTGATGCGGGTTCGGGCGTTTTGCGGAATGGGGGGGTTGGTCACGACATGAAGCCACCGGGCAGCCACTGCACAGCGGGCACCTCGGTTGGCAAGCCAAAAGCCGTATCGTAGGCCGGCCCCAGAAAGTACAGCCCGCTGGCTGAAAAAGTGGGTGCTGCTGCGTCCCGGCTGCGAGCCTGCAGCACCTGGGCCATCCACGCCGGCGCCTGCTGCCCCGTGCCCACGACCAGCAGGCAACCCATGATGTTGCGCACCATGTGGTGCAGGAAAGCGCTGCCCTCGAAGTCAAAGGCCCAGTAGTCACCCCGCCGGCTGACCTGCAGCCGGTGCAACGTCTTCACCGGCGACAGCGCCTGGCAACCCGAGGCCCGGAAAGAACTGAAGTCGTGTTCACCCACCAGGTGTGCCGCTGCCGCCTGCATGGCAGCACCGTCCAACAGCCTGAACGCCCATCCCACCAGGCCTTGTTCCAGCGAGGGGCGAACGGCCGACTGCAGCAGCACGTAGATGTAACGCCTGCGGCGCGCTGCGATGCGGGCGTGGAAGCTGGCAGGCACTGCACGGCACCACTGCACGGCCACGTCATCGGGCAGATAGGTGTTGACGCCGCGCACCCAGGAATGCAGGTCGCGCTGCAGCGCGGTGTCGAAGTGAACCACCTGGTTCAGTGCGTGCACGCCGGTGTCGGTGCGGCCGGCGCACAGGGTGCGCACGGGTTGGGCGGCAAATCGGTGCAGTGCCTGTTCCAGCACGTCCTGCACCGTGCGGCCATCGAGCTGGGACTGCCAGCCATGGTAGGCCGTGCCCCGGTAGGCCACACCCAGCGCTAGGCGCTGCAGGCCCGGTGCCGGTGGGTCGAAATCGGGTGGCGCCGCTGAAGCCGCCTCGCCCAGCCCTGCCCCTGTGGACAGGCCCGGGCGGGTTTCAGCCAAGCTGCGCCAGCATGCCTTGCGCCTTGGCCTTCAATGGGCCGCTGGCCTTAGCAAGCACTTCTTCCAGCAGGTCGCGGGCGCCTTCCAGGTCGCCGATCTGGCGGAACTCGTCGGCCAGTTCCAGTTTGCGCGACAACGGGTCGTTGTCGGAACCGCCCGACTTGGCCGCCGCGTCGAGGTCGAAGTCGCCAAAGTCAACGCTGGTGTCAGCCGGAACGGGTGCCGTGGACGGCCCTTCGGCGTCTAGCGAACCGAGGTCGAAGTCCAGGTCGTCCATCGACTTGACGGCCGGCCTGGGCTGCTCTTTGGCAGCAAATGCGGAAGCGCCGGCTTCTGCCGCTGCGATGGTGCCGCCCGCTGCGACCTTCGGCTTGTTCGAGGGTGCGGCGGGGGCCTTGGGTGCTGCCACCGGTGGCATGGCCTCGCCCAGGTCGAAGTCGACACCGCTGTTTTCACCCAGGCGGGCGTCGGGCTGGAAAGCCTGCGTCGTTTCGGGCCTGAAGCCTGCCTTGGCCGGCGCTGCTGCTGGCGATGCCAGGTCGAGATCCAGGTCGAGGTCGAGGTCAGGGGCGTCCAGGGTGGCGTCCAGGGCCGGCTGGAATGCAGTAACCACTGGCGCCGTGTAGGGCACCGTTGAAGCGCCCAGAGGCTCGACGACGTTTCCGCTGTTGCCAAGCACTTCCTCGGGCGCACCACCCGGCTGGTACAGCGGGTTTTCAGGGTCGATGCCCAGGCCCTGCGACTGTGTCTTCGCCCAGTCCTCACCAGAGCCGCGGGTGATGTTGAAGACCTGGGTTGCCAGCAGCTCGTAGGCCTTCGTGTCGCGCCGCTTGGCATACACCTCCAGCAGCTTGGTGCGGATGGCCAGGCGGTCGGGCGTGGAGCGCATCGCCTCCTTCAGGATCTCTTCAGCCTGCAGGTCGCGGCCGTAAGCCAAGTAGACGTCGGCTTCGGCCACCGGGTCCACGTCGCCGATGGCGTCCAGCTGCGACAACGAATAGCTCATCGACGACGACGCCGGTGCACCGACCGCGGTTTCGTGCGTGTCCACACGCTGGCCGCCGCTGGCGCCAAAGAACGAGTCGGGCTGCAGCCGGCTTTCCAGGAACGAGGTTTCCCCCACCGGCTTGCGCAGCTTGCTGCGCAGGCGGTACAGGCCCAGGCCGCCGAGCAAGGCCACCAGCACACCGGCGGCCGGCAACACAAAACCGTTGTCGCTGAGGCTGTCCAGCAGGCCGGGCGAGTCGGCATCGGCCACCACTGGGGGCGGCGGGATTGTGACCTTGGGTGCGGCCGGCGGCGCCACGGGAGCCGATGCCACAGGGGCTGGCGCGGCGGCCACGGGTGCGGCCACAACGGGCGCGGGCGGTGCAGCCACGGGCGCAGGCGTCGGCGCGGGCGATGGTGCCACGGGTGCCGGGGCGGGTGCGGGCGGGGGCGGCGGAGCTGCCACCACCGGCGCCGGGGCGGGTGCGGGGGCAGGCGGCGCTGCGGCCACCACCGTGGGCGCTGCCACACCAGGGCCGCCGGCCGCGGCCGGTGCAGCGGGTTTGGCGACCGCGGGCGCGGTACTGCCCTGCAGTTTCTTCAAGTCTTCAACGTTCCGGGCCAGCTCGGCCAGGCGGGTGCTGTTGTCCTTGCGTTCAGCGTCTTTCGAAACCTTGGCTTCCGTGGACGCGCCGGTGCCCGCAGGGCGGGACAGCGTCAGCCGGTCGGGTGCCACGGCGGCCGATTGCTTGCGGTCGTCCACCGTGGTCTGCACTCGGCCCTTGGCCACGCGCGAAGGCTCGACATCGGCGGTGGTGGTGGTGCCCATGGCCAGGCGCTGGCGGTAGGCGCCGAAATCTGCACTCTGGGTGGCGATGACCTCGCGCGCACCATCTACGCTCAGCGCCTTGGCGGCTTCGGTCGAAGGCACCGTCAGCACGCTGCCGGCACGCAGCCGGTTCATGTTGTCGGCGATGAAGGCTTCGGGGTTGGCGCGAAACAGGCCCACCAGCATCTGGTCGAGCGACACCCCAGGGCGCTGCGTGCGGCCGGCGATGCGGCCGAGCGTGTCGCCCTTGCGGACGCGGTAACGGTCCGCTTCGCCCGCAGCGTCTGCAGTGCTCTGCGTTGGCACAGCGGGTGCGGCCACTGCCGGTACGGGCGGGCGCGGCCGTTGCGGCGCGGGTGCTGCCGCGACGGCGGGCGCGGGCGTCGGAATGGGCGCAGCGGCGGGCGCTGCCGGCTGCGGGGCCACCGGGCTGGCGATGGCGGGCGCGGCCGAAACAACGGGCGCGGTGGCGTTCGTGGACCCCTGCTGCGCGGTGCGCGGGCCCGGGGGGTCGAACAGCATCGTGTATTCACGCACCAAGCGGCCCGAGGCCCAGTTGGCTTCGATGATCACGTCGACGAAGGGCTCGAGCACGGCGCGGTCGCTGGTGACGCGCAGCACGGAACGGCCATCGGGGCGCCGCACCACCTGCACGCTGGCGCCGGGCAACACGGGGTTGTATTCAACACCGGCGGCGCGGTAGGCCTCGGGCGGCGCGACGCGCAGCGCCAGCGAAGCAGCTTCCTCGGGCGTGATGCTGGTGATTTCGACTTCAGCGCGCAACGTCTCGCCCAGAGCGGACAGCACCGTCAGCCTGCCCAGACCGAGCGCAGCGGCGTGCGAGCCCCACAGCATGGCCGTGGCCACCGCAACACCTTTGAGCGCAAAGCGCACCGCTTTTGTCGAGCTTCGATTCAAGGCAATTCCCCCGCAGCAATGGTGTCATGCGCGTTGCCCTGCGCATGGTGTCGGCTTCGGGTCTTCATGAACCCGGCCTTGGCAAGCGTTGTGCAGCACGCAGCTCTACCAGAAAACGCAACAGTATCAAGCATATAAGCGCGCAAGCTCAGGCAAAAGCTCATGTTTACCGCCCAATTGCCCCGTTTGCTTCCAATTGGTTGTGCAGGCAGGTCCGCAGGGACCCGGAACCTGCCCTGCACCGCGGCACTGCATCAATGCGCCAACAAGATACGCAACATGCGCCGCAACGGTTCTGCAGCACCCCACAACAGCTGGTCACCGATGGTGAAGGCGCCCAGGTACTGGCTGCCCAGCGCCAGCTTGCGCACGCGCCCCACTGCGATGTTCATGGTGCCGGTAACGGCCACCGGCGTCAGGCCGTGCACCGTGTCCTGCCGGTTGTTGGGCACATAGCTGACCCAGGGGTTGTCGTTGCGGATCAGCGCTTCACAGTCGGCCAGCGGCACGTCCTTCTTCAGCTTGATGGTCAGCGCCTGGCTGTGGCAGCGCATCGCGCCCACGCGCACGCACAGGCTGTCGATGGGAATGGCTTCCGGCCCGAAACCCGGCCCACGGCCCAGGATCTTGTTGGTTTCGGCGCCGCCCTTCCACTCTTCCAGACTGGTGCCGTCGCCGCGGTCGCTGTCGATCCACGGGATCAGGCTGCCTCCCAGCGGCACCATGAAGTTCTTGGTTTCTTCGGCGCCCAGGCCGCGCTGGGTGGCGGCCACCTGGCGGTCGATTTCCAGGATGGCGCTGGCCGGGTCGTCCAGCAGCGGGCGCACCGCGGCGTTCAAGGTGCCGTACTGGGTGAGCAACTCGCGCATGTGCTGTGCACCACCGCCGCTGGCCGCCTGGTAGGTAGTGGCTGTCATCCATTCCACCAGATCGGCCTTGAACAGCGCACCCAGGCCCATCAGCATGCAGCTGACGGTGCAGTTGCCGCCGATGTAGTCGCGCACGCCCTTGGCCATGGCGTCCTTGATGACCGGCATGTTCACGGGGTCGAGGATGATGACGGCGTCGTCCTTCATGCGCAGCGTCTTGGCCGCGTCGATCCAGTAGCCCTTCCAGCCGGCCGCGCGCAACTGCGGGTAGACGGCCGTGGTGTAGTCACCGCCCTGGCAGGTGATGATGGCGTCGCAGGCCTTCAGCGCAGCCAGGTCGTTGGCGTCTTTCAGCGTGCGTTCGTTCTTGGCCAGGTCGGCAATGGCGGCCGGCAACGGCCCGCCGGCATTGCTGGTGGAAAAGAACACCGGCTCGATGAGCGCGAAGTCGCCTTCGGTGCGCATGCGGTCCATCAGAACCGAGCCGACCATGCCGCGCCAACCAACCAGGCCTACGCGGGGGTTTGAAGAGAGTGCCATCTTGATTTCACCTTTTTCCGTTGACTCGGACCCCTGACCTGCCCCGGCTCGAGTCGCCGGGGTCCAGATGGGCGAGACGATCCGGGAGCGCTAGCTCTGGGTGGTAATGGTTTTGGTGGGGGTGGCACCCGTGATGGCGGCGACAACCGCGTCGCCCATGTCACGCGTGCCAACCTTGGTGGTGCCCGAGCTCCAGATGTCCGGCGTGCGCAACCCTGCCGTGAGCACGGCATCCACAGCCGACTCGATGCGGTCGGCAGCCTGGGGCTGGTTGAGGGAATAACGGAGCATCATGGCGGCAGACAAGATTGTAGCCAGCGGGTTTGCCACCCCCTTGCCGGCGATGTCGGGCGCGCTGCCGTGGCTGGGCTCGTACAGGCCCTTGTTGTGCTTGTCGAGCGACGCACTGGGCAACATGCCGATGCTGCCGGTGAGCATGGCGGCTTCGTCGCTGAGGATGTCACCGAACATGTTGCCGGTGACGACGACATCGAAAGCCTTCGGCGCCTTCACCAGTTGCATGGCCGCGTTGTCCACGTACATGTGCTGCAGCTCCACGTCGGGGTACTGGGCGTGCACCTCGGTGACCACGTCTTTCCAGAACTGGAAGGTTTCCAGCACGTTGGCCTTGTCGACGCTGGTGAGCTTTTTGCTGCGCTTGCGCGCGGCCTGGAAGGCCACGTGGGCGATGCGCTCGATCTCGGGCCTGCTGTAGCGCATGGTGTCGAAAGCTTCTTCGGCACCGGGGAAATGGCCGTCGGTGGCGGTGCGGCGGCCGCGCGGCTGGCCGAAATAGATGTCGCCGGTGAGTTCACGGATGATCAGGATGTCCAGCCCTGCCACCAGTTCGGGCTTCAGGCTGCTGGCGTGTGTGAGCTGTTCGTAGCACAGCGCCGGGCGGAAGTTGGCAAACAGGCCCAGGTGCTTGCGCAGGCCCAGGATGGCTTGTTCGGGGCGCAGCGGCCGGTCCAGCTTGTCATATTTCCAGTCGCCCACGGCACCGAAGAGGATGGCGTCTGCAGCCTTGGCCAGGTCCAGCGTGCTGTCGGGCAGCGGGTGGCCGTGGGCTTCATAAGCCGCGCCACCCACCAGCGCGGTTTCGCTTTCGAACTTCAAATCGAGCACGTTCAGCACGCGCACGGCCTGTTCGACGATTTCAGTGCCGATGCCGTCGCCCGGCAGGATGGCTATCTTCATGTTCTGTTCATTTGCTGAGTGGGTCAGAGCTGGCGCTGGGTCAGCCACGGCATGCGCACCAGGCGCTCGGCCTCGAAGGCGCGGATCTTGTCGGCGTGGCGCAGCGTCAGGCCAATGTCGTCATAGCCGTTGACCATGCAGTACTTGCGGAAGGGCTGCACTTCAAAAGGCAGTTCATCGCCGTCGGGCTTCACCACCACCTGGCGCGGCAGGTCCACCATGAGCTGGTAGCCGGGGAAGGCCAGCACCTCGTCAAACAGCCTGGCCACCTGTGCTTCAGGCAGCACGATGGGCAGGACGCCGTTCTTGAAGCAATTGTTGAAGAAGATGTCGGCGTAGCTGGGTGCGATCAGCGCACGAAAACCGTACTGTTCCAGCGCCCAGGGCGCGTGTTCCCGGCTGGAGCCGCAGCCGAAATTGCTGCGTGCCAGCAGCACGCTGGCGCCAGCGTAGCGGGGCTGGTTCAGCACGAAGTCGGGGTTGGGCTTCCGGGTGGCGGGGTCCTGGCCGGGCTCGCCCGGGTCCAGGTAGCGCCAGGCATCGAACAGGTTCGGGCCGAAGCCGCTGCGCGCGATCGACTTCAGGAACTGCTTGGGGATGATGGCATCGGTGTCGACGTTGTCGCGGTCCATGGGCGCGACCAGCCCTTTGTGGATGGTGAAGGCTTGCATGATGTGTTTTCCGTCGTTCAGCTGAATCGGCGCACGTCGACGAAGTGGCCGTGCAGCGCAGCGGCGGCGGCCATGGCGGGGCTGACCAGGTGCGTGCGGCCGCCAGCGCCTTGCCGGCCTTCGAAATTGCGGTTGCTGGTGCTGGCGCAGCGTTCACCAGGTTCCAGCCGGTCGGCGTTCATGGCCAGGCACATGCTGCAACCGGGTTCGCGCCACTCAAAACCGGCCGCCAGAAAGATGGTGTGCAGGCCTTCGGCCTCGGCCTGCGCCTTCACCTGGCCCGAGCCCGGAACGACCAACGCCACCTTGATGTTGGCCGCCACGCGCTGGCCGGCATGCTTGACCACCGCAGCTGCCGCGCGCAGGTCTTCGATACGGCTGTTGGTGCAACTGCCAATGAACACCTTGTCGACCATGATGTCGGTGATGGCCTTGCCCGGCTGCAGGCCCATGTAGGCCAGTGCGCGTTCGATGGCGCCGCGCCTGACGGCGTCTTTTTCCTTGTCGGGGTCGGGCAGGTGGCCGTCCACCGGCAGCACCATCTCGGGGCTGGTGCCCCAGGTGACCTGCGGCTGGATCTGCGCGGCGTCCAGTTCCACCACGGCGTCGAAGTGCGCGCCTTCGTCGGACTGCAGCGTGCGCCAGTGCAGCACGGCACGGTCCCATTCGGGGCCGGTGGGCGCGAAAGGGCGGCCTTTGCAGTAGGCGATGGTCTTGTCGTCCACGGCCACCAGGCCGGCACGCGCACCGGCTTCGATGGCCATGTTGCACACCGTCATGCGCCCTTCCATGCTGAGCGCACGGATGGCCGAGCCTGCAAATTCGATGGTGTAACCGGTGCCGCCGGCGGTGCCGATCTTGCCGATGATGGCCAGCACGATGTCCTTGGCGGTGACGCCCGTGCCGGCCGTGCCGTTCACGCGCACCAGCAGGTTCTTCGCCTTCTTGGCCAGCAGCGTCTGCGTGGCCATCACGTGTTCGACCTCGCTGGTGCCGATGCCGTGCGCCAGCGCGCCGAAAGCGCCGTGCGTGCTGGTGTGGCTGTCGCCACAAACCACCGTCATGCCCGGCAGCGTGGCGCCGTTCTCGGGCCCGATGACGTGCACGATGCCCTGGCGCTTGTCCAGGAACGGGAAGTAGGCGGCTGCGCCGCTGGCCTTGATGTTGGCGTCCAGCGTGGTGATCTGCAGCCTGCTGATGGGGTCGGTGATGCCGTCGTAGCCGTCGGCCCAGCCCGTGGTGGGCGTGTTGTGGTCGGCGGTGGCGACGATGGAGCTGACACGCCAGACGCGCCGGCCAGCCAGCCGCAGCCCTTCAAAGGCCTGCGGGCTGGTGACTTCGTGCACCAGGTGGCGGTCGATGTAGAGCACGGCCGTGCCGTCTTCTTCGGTGTGGACGACGTGTTCGTCCCACAGCTTGTCGTACAGGGTTCTGGCGGTCATGGTGGGGGTGTTGGGCAGATGCGTCGGGCCGGCGGGCAGCCATTGGCTGCCGCATACCGAGCCTTCGATTGTCCGGGATTGCGCGCGTCCGGGTACAGATTGGGCCGCAAAGCAGCGGCCCGACGGGCTGTCGGGCTGTCGTCAACGCGCAACGGACTGGCTGGGCCGAGCGCTTTGGCGGCGTGCCGGGCGTGGCGGTGCGGGCGAGAACGTCGGCCCCGGGAAAGCCAACGGCAGGGCCGACTGACGGGGCCGACTGACGGGGCGCCTCGTCCGCTGCGCCCCGCCCCGTCGGCTTCAACGCGCGTTGACGCGCGCCTCCAGCGAACTCTTCAGGTCCGGCGCCAGGCCCAGACGCGCAGCCAGCGTGTCCAGATAAGCGCGCTCGGCCGCGCTGGTTTCGTCCACCACCAGCAGGCTGGCCAGATACACCTCGGCCGCCATCTGCGGCGTGCTGGCCGCGGCGGCCACGTCGGCGGCATCCAGTGGCCGCGCCAGTTCGGTCTTTACCCAATCCCGCAGCGCGGGGCTGGCGTGGCCGCGCTGCAGTTCGCTGTCCAGCAACGACATTTCGCGTTCATCTACCTTGCCGTCTGACTTGGCCGCAGCAATCATGGCCTTCAACATGGCCTGGCCATGCAGTTCCTGCTGCGGAGCAGGCAGCGCTTCGAAGCCAGGCACCGCGGTGGCAGCGCCCGGCGCACCGGCCGCACCCGCAGGCGCCTGCGCACCTTGCCGTGCCTGCCATTCCTGGTAGGTCTTCCAGGCCAGCATGCCCATCGCCGCCATGCTGCCCAGCCTCAGGGCCTTGCCGCCCAGCTGTCGGCCGCCGCGACTGCCCAGCAGCAGGCCCAGCAAGCCACCGACAGCGGCGCCCTTGGCGTACTTGTCCAAGTCGGGCGAGGCGGCAGTGCTGCGCGCAGCGTCGACCTGTTGGCTGACCACGGCCGAGCCGGCTTTGAGCAGTTGCTCGATGAGCGATGCAGTGTTCATGTCGTGCCTTTCTGTTGCTTCAAAAAACCGAGATCTGGAAAAGGCCACTCTAGACGAGCAAATGCCCGCAGGCCCCGGGGGGACACTGCGGGCATCGTGCGGGCACACCCGTGGCCGGGTGCGCCGCTGCCGGCGATCAGTTCGCGCCGAGCTTGACGTTGATGCCGGTGATCAGGCCCATGTCGTTCTTCTTCACACCAGCGGGCGGCTTGCTGTTGTAGTTGTCGGTCAGGCCCACGTTCAAGCTCAGCGTGCTGCTCATCGCCACGCTCAGGCCGGCGGTGAACTTCAGGATCTGCGCCTTGTCACCCGACAGGCCGGGGTAGGCCTCCAGTCGCTGCTTGAATGACGTGGTTGGCGACAGCACATGCGAAGACTCTTCGCCCAACATCAGGCTCGAGCGGTTGAAGCTCTTGGCCGTCTTGCTGCCGATGGTCTTGGTCTTGTCGTACTGGTCGGTGGAATAGCCCAGGCCACCAAACACGGTGAAGTTCAGGTTCTTGGACTCGATGAGCTTGTAGCCCAGGCCGGCGGCTGCGGTGGTGCGCAGGTTCAGGTCGGTCAGTTCGTCACCTTCCAGGCCCAGCTTGCCGAAGACAAACAGCTTGGGGTTCAGGTTGTAGTCGTACTGGCCGGCGCCGTTCCACTTGTTGGCGGTGGTGGCGCTCTTGCCGGCAGCGTCTTTGCTCTTGCCGTAGTTGATGCCGCCGCCCAGGGTGATCTTGTCGTTGGCGGTGGCGCTGGACATGTCAACGCCCAGGTTCAAGGCTTGGGTGTCGCTGTTGCCCGACGTGACGCTGAGGGCAGCACCACCGGTGCCGCGCCACAGGCCGTCGGTCTTGGGCTGGGCGAAGGCCGACGGGATGGCAGCAGTCAAAGCGAGCAATACAAAGCTGTGGGTCAGTTTCATGGCAACTCCTGTACGCGATGTGTTGGTTGGGAAAGGACAGTGAACGCATCCCGGCGCAGATGTTGGCCTCTGTTCGCCGCGAAAATACAAATGGGGTCTGATGACCGCGCGCCCAACGTTGGGGCACACAGGTCAGATGCTAGCCGGCAGCAAATGCTGCGCCCCAGACCTTGAGCGGTGTGCGCAACACGGCCAAAGGATGGTGCGGACCTTCACGCTCGGGTGTGGGCAAGGCCGGCCTCAGGCCCGCGCGGCGCGCACGTCTTCTGGCGCCTGCACCAATTCAATCAGCACGCCTTCACCACCCAAGGGGAACTCTTCGTTGCCCTTGGGGTGGATGAAGCAGATGTCGTGGCCGGCGGCACCCTTGCGGATGCCGCCGGGTGCAAAGCGAACGCCCTGCGCGGTCAGCCACTGCACGGCAGCGGGCAGGTCGTCCACCCACAGGCCCACGTGGTTCAGCGGCGTGGTGTGCACGGCAGGCTTCCTGTCAGGGTCCAGCGGCTGCATCAGGTCCACCTCCACGGCGTGCACGCCATCGCCCAGCGCGCAGATGTCCTCGTCCACGTTTTCGCGTTCGCTGACGAAGGTGCTCTTGACGCTGAGGCCCAGCATGTCCACCCACAGCGACTTCAGGCGCTGCTTGCTGGGCCCGCCGATGGCGATCTGCTGGATGCCCAGGATGCAGAATGGCTTGCTGCCCATGGTGGTGTCCCTCATTGAAAGCTCAGGATGGCCTGGTCCACGCTCAGGCTTTCGCCCTTGCCGGCCAGCACTTCCTTGACGGTGCCTTGCTGCGAAGCGGTGAGGATGTTTTCCATCTTCATGGCCTCGATCACCGCCAGGCGTTCACCGGCCTGCACCAGCTGGCCCGGCTTCACCGCCACGTCGATCAGCAGCCCGGGCATTGGCGAGAGCAAGAACTTGCTCATGTCCGCTGGCGCCTTGTAGGGCATCAGCCGCATCAGCTCAGCGCCACGTGCCGTGAGCACCTGCACATCGGCGCGCAGGCCGTTGTGCAGCATGCGCGTCCACAGGCCTTCGCGCTCGATCTGGGCCGTGAAGGGCTTGCCGTTGCAGCGGCCGGTGGCGCGGATGCCGCCGAAGGTCCAGTCGGCGTCGATGGCATAGGTCTTGCCGCGCAGCGTCACCGTGTGGGCCTCGCCGGGCTGAAGGCTGACGGGCACTTCTTCGTGGGCACCAGCAAGGCCTTTGACGATGGCCACGAAGTCCTGGCCGATGCGCAGTTCATGTCCGGGCATCTGGCCCGAGATGTTCGAAGCGCGTTCGCGCAAACGGCGGTGGGCCACCGCCGCCAGCGCCACCAGGAAATCGGCGTCCTCGTGCGGCACGTCCTGCGCGCGGAAGCCCGACTTGTAGTGCTCGGCGATGAAACCGGTGTTGAAGTCGCCCGACACAAACTGCGGGTGCGCCAGCAGCGCGGACTGGAACGGGATGTTGCTGCTGATGCCGCGGATGACGAAGCCGTTGAGCGCCTCGCGCATGCGCTGGATGGCGTCTTGCCGATCGCGCCCGTGAACGATGAGCTTGGCGATCATCGAGTCGTAGAACATCGGTATCTCGCCACCCTCCTCTACACCGGTATCGACGCGCACACCGCCCAGTTCGGCACCGGTCGGCACCGCGGCCGAGGCCTGCAGTGAAGTCTCTGGCGGCAGGAAGCGCACCAGCCGTCCGGTGCTGGGCAGGAAGCCGCGGAACGGGTCTTCGGCGTTGATGCGGCATTCCATGGCCCAGCCGTTGCGCTGCACCTGGGCTTGCGTCAGCGGCAGTGGCTCGCCCGCGGCCACGCGGATCATCAGTTCCACCAGGTCCAGCCCCGTGATGCATTCGGTCACCGGGTGCTCCACCTGCAGCCGGGTGTTCATTTCCAGGAAGTAGAAGCTCTGGTCCTTGCCGACCACGAATTCCACCGTGCCGGCGCTCTGGTAGTTCACGGCGCGGGCCAGCGCAACGGCCTGTTCGCCCATGGCCTTGCGCGTGGCGTCGCTGATGAAGGGCGACGGCGCTTCTTCGATCACCTTCTGGTGCCGGCGCTGGATGCTGCACTCACGCTCGTTCAGGTAAATGATGTTGCCGTGTGCATCACCCAGCACCTGGATTTCGATGTGGCGCGGTTCTTCGACAAATTTCTCGATGAACACACGGTCGTCGCCAAAGCTGGCCTTGGCCTCGTTGCGGCAACTGGTGAAGCCTTCAAAAGCTTCCTTGTCGTTGAAAGCCACGCGCAGGCCCTTGCCACCACCGCCGGCGCTGGCCTTGATCATCACCGGGTAGCCAATGCCCTGCGCGATGGTCACCGCCTGTTCCGCCGCTTCAATGGCTTCGTTCCAGCCGGGAATGGTGTTGACGTTGGCGGCCCCGGCCAGCTTCTTCGAAGCGATCTTGTCGCCCATGGCGGCGATGCTGGCGTGCTTGGGGCCGATGAAGACGATGCCCTCTTCTTCCACCCGTTTGGCAAAACTTTCGTTTTCGCTCAGAAAGCCGTAACCCGGATGCACGGCCTGCGCGCCCGTGGCCTTGCAGGCGGCGATGATCTTGTCGGCCTGCAAGTAACTCTCGCGGCTGGGCGCAGGGCCGATGAGCACGGCCTCGTCGGCCAGTTCCACATGCAGCGCGTCGCGGTCGGCTTTGGAATAGACGGCCACGGTGGCAATGCCCATCTTGCGCGCGGTCTTGATGACGCGGCAGGCGATCTCACCGCGGTTGGCGATCAGTATCTTGGTGAACATGGAAGTCTCCTCCGCCTTCACAGCGGGATGTTGCCGTGCTTGCGCCACGGGTTTTCAAGCTGCTTGTCGCGCAGCATCACCAGACTGCGGCAGATGCGCTTGCGCGTTTCGTGCGGCTGGATCACGTCGTCGATGTAGCCGCGTGTGCCGGCCACGAAGGGGTTGGCAAAGCGGGCCTTGTATTCGGCCTCGCGCGCGGCCAGCTTGACCGGGTCGCCCTTGTCTTCGCGGAAGATGATTTCCACCGCTCCCTTGGCACCCATCACCGCAATCTCGGCGTTGGGCCACGCGAAGTTGACGTCGCCGCGCAGGTGCTTGCTGCTCATCACGTCATAAGCGCCGCCATAGGCCTTGCGCGTGATCACCGTCACCTTCGGCACCGTGCACTCGGCGTAGGCGTACAGCAATTTGGCGCCGTGCTTGATGATGCCGCCGTATTCCTGCGCAGTGCCGGGCATGAAACCGGGCACGTCGACGAAGGTGATGACGGGGATGTTGAAGGCGTCGCAGAAGCGCACGAAGCGCGCCGCCTTGATGCTGCTCTTGATGTCCAGGCAGCCGGCCAGCACCATGGGGTTGTTGGCCACGATGCCCACACTGGCACCGTCCATGCGAGCA
>JAYSXE010000136.1:0-1610 GCA_043717565.1 Burkholderiales bacterium
TAGGCGGGCCCTACCAGATCACCAAGGCCAGCCGCAGACATGTCTACCAATCTGCGGGCCGCACCGAATGGACCACGCATGCCGGCAAGTTCGGCATCGGCGCCGACCACTCCACCAGCTGGGGCGGTGTCAGCGGCACATCGGGCGGACCTTACGGTTGGCAGATGCGCGGCTCCTGGTACGACTGCGAAGCCGAACAAGGCGGCCCCGATGAAGGCGGCTGGGCGGTGGGCCACCACCTCTTTGACTACTACTACCAAAACCCGAGCGGCCACAACTATGGCGGACGCGACGGCACGCCGCAGCAAGAACGCTGGGGCCAGCGTGGTGGCCTGGGTGGCATGGTTTACGCTGGGCATTGGTACTGCATGGAGACCGAGTTGAAGCTGAACACGATTTCCAACACCGCGCCTGGCTTTCTGCCTGACGGCGAGTTGCGCACCTGGATCGACGGCCGCCTGGTCTACGACCGCACGGGCATGGTATTTCGCAGCGGCCCGGTGGCCACCTTCCCGTATCAACACAACACGCTCAGGCCTTGCCGCGAATTGGGCGTGCGCGGGCTGTGGTTGAACTGGTTCCACGGCGGCAAAACCCTGGCCACGGTTGACCGCACCAGCTTCTATACCGGCCTGGTTTATGGCACCAGCTACATCGGGCCGATGAAAACGGCGTAGAGGCCCGGCGCAGGCCTGCAGGCGCCTTCAGACGGTCTGCAGAGCCGGCGCTTCAGCCACATTGAAGTGTGCGTTGCGCTGGTTCAACAGCAAACGCAAGGTCCACTTGTGCAGCGCGGTATCCCAGGGCGTGAAGCGGGGCAGCTGGTAGACGTCGTCTCCTGCACTGGCGACACCGACTGCGGTGGTCACGGCCTGCTTAAAGCCCAGCTCACGCGCCATGGCCACATGGCGCCGGTCGTAGTCGGTACCGGGCCGGCCGTTGGGGTAGGCCAGGGTCACCACCGGCGTCTGCGTCAGCTGTTCCAGCGCGTCACGCCCTTGCTGCAATTCCCGCCGCGCTTCGGCATCGGGCAAGGCGGTCAGGATCGGATGGTTGACGGTGTGCGCACCAATTTCCATGCCTGCAGCATGCAGTGAACGCACCTGCGCACGGCTCATCATCAGTGCGTTAGACAAGACCGGCTTGCCACACGCCCGGTGCAAAGCCAACAGCGCCGATTCACGGCCCACCAAGTCTTGGTACTTGATCAGCGGTATGAGCCGCGCGATGGCCGCCCGGCGTTGTGCAACGCTGTCTGTGGGCAAGCCCGTGATGCCGAGCGCTTCCACGTCGATGCACGCTCGGGTGGTGTGGCGTATGCATTCGATGACGGAGTCGTTCCACATGCGGCCGCCGTCCAGGAAACCCGTGGCCACGAAAAAACTTGCCGGCAGCCCGTGACGCTGCAAGATGGGCAAGGCGATCACTTGGTTGTCTGCGTAACCGTCGTCAAAAGTGATGGCCAGCGCACGCTGCGGCAGCCTCGACTGGCCCAGCAAGCGCACCGCTTCAACCAGCGGCAGCACGTTGAAGGCCGTGGCCACCGTGGCCATCATGCGGTCAAAACGCGCCGCGTCCACTTCGCTGGGGAACAAAGGGTCAGGCGCAGG
>JAYSXE010000137.1:0-3534 GCA_043717565.1 Burkholderiales bacterium
TGAGGCCCCGGGGGGCCGGGCACCACCGTCGGCGTGGGTGTCGGCACGGCAATGACGGTGGGGTTGGGGCGGTCGCAAGCAGTGGCGGCAACGGCCGCAGACAAAACCAGCAATACGGTGGATGACTTCATAGGGAACTCCTGAGGAATGGCAATTGGTCGCCGTGCGCACACAGCTCATAGCGAACACGCAGCGTGGGGCAGTTGCAGGGGCCAGTCTGTACGCTGACGCACGTGGTTCCAATATCGCCCCTGATTTGCCGACCCGGGGCCGGCTGCATCAACCCTGCAGCCTGACACTGATCATCTCCGACGCTGCGGTCTTGTAGCTCCACATCCAGCAGCAGCCCTGATCGATCATGGTGGTGTGGTCTTTGCCACTGCGGTGGCGGCCATCGCGCGCGACTTCGGTTTTTCGCGCTGGGAAGACCTGATGCCTTACAGCGCCGGCGCCTTCCTGATGTTCGGCCTGGGCTCGGCACGCTGTTCCCGGTGATGGCGGTGCTGGCGCTGTGCACCGCAGAGTTTGTGCTGCTGATGCCTGCGGAGCGGCGGCAGCAGGCTGCTTCTCAAGCAGCATAGAGTCCTTCAAGCTGAATCCCAGCCGCTGACCCTCACCTGGCCGCGCGGCCTGAATGAATCAGGGAGGCGGCCGGACCACCTGCCCCAACGTGCCTCAAACGGCAGCCGACTCCCGGCGGCGGCGCGCCGCGCTGCCCACCACCGCCAGTCCCACGCCGAGCAGAGCCCAGGTTGAAACTTCAGGCACCGGTGTAGAGATGACGGTGTCGAAGTAGGCAGATTCAACCATCACGGGATTTACACCATTGAGCCGGTCGATGTGGAAGGTGAACTTCACCGAGTCAAAGGTCAAAGGCCCGATGTCAGGCGCTCCCCACGATGCGCAGGCCGCCAGAGCAGTTGACGTGCCGCAACCCTGACCGGTCAAAAGCAGCACTGAATTCCCTTGGAGGAAGAGCTCAAGCCCGCCTTGGGTTCCGACCGGATCCAACGGCGCCAAGTCGTCGCCGAAGAAGAACAGGCGGACCACTCGGTAGCTTCCAGGAAGCGGGGAGGCTGCTGGCAAGGTGTAGGGGCCGTTGATCAGTGTCACCGTGGCCTCGACGTCGTCGCCAGCGGCAATCTGAAATGAAGGGAACGGCTCCAGGGTCATGCCCCAGAAGTCCTGCTGGACGGTCGGCGACAAGGACTGCGAAGGCTGTCCAATCCTCACATCACCAGTGAATGAAAGCGTGGTCACCGACCAGGCGGGCGCGCTGGACGCAGCCACGACGGTGGCCAGCCAGGCCAGACGAACTGGGCGCAACCAAGGGGTGTTGCTGAACGATGTAGGAAACATGGGCAGCCTCTGGTGGATGAAGTCGATGACGGACGATCCACAGCATGCAAGGCCCCCGTTAGCGAACCATTAATTGGAGCGCGAGAACGCACCCCTCGTTCAGGGGGGTCTGCGCATCCAATCTCCCCAAGCACGGTGAACAGACGTTCGAACGCACCGGCGGGGTGCATGCGCGCACAGCTGAAGCCCCTGCACTCCAACACCACTGGCCTAAGATGCCCGGCTGCATGAACGACACGCCCGCCCCTGCCGAAGCCCGCAAGCCTGACCTCTCGGGCCACACCCCCATGATGCAGCAGTACCTGCGCATCAAGGCTGAACACCCCGACACGCTGGTGTTCTACCGCATGGGCGACTTCTACGAGCTGTTCTTCGACGACGCGCGCAAGGCCAACCGGCTGCTCGACATCACGCTGACGCAGCGCGGCCAGAGCGCGGGTGAGCCGGTGGTGATGGCCGGCGTGCCGGTGCACAGCGTCGAAAGCTACCTGGCGCGGCTGATCAAGCTGGGCGAAGCCGTGGCCGTGGCTGAACAGGTGGGTGACGTGGCCACCGCCAAAGGCCCCGTGGAACGCAAGGTGGTGCGCGTGGTGACGCCCGGCACGGTGACCGACAGCGAGCTGATGGCCGAGCGCGTCGACACCGTGCTGCTGGCCCACCACAGCCAACGCAACACGCATGGCCTGGCCTGGCTGAGCCTGGCCACCGGCCAACTGGGCCTGACCGAATGCAGCGAAAGTGAACTGCCCGGTTGGCTGGCTCGGCTGGACCCGGCCGAATTGCTGGTCGACAACAGCCTGGCACCGCACCAGTTGCCAGGCGCGGTGCTGCAGGCGCGCGCGGCACGTGCCGGCCGCCCCAGCTGGCAATTCGACAGCGCCTTGGGCGACCGCAAGCTGCGCGAACAGCTGCAGGTGGCCAGCCTGGCCGGCCTGAATGCGCAAGGTCTGCCCGTGGCCCATGCCGCTGCCGCAGCACTGTTGAGTTATGCCGAACACACACAGGGCCGCGCGCTGGCCCATGTGCGCACGCTGCGCGTGGAACGCGCCGGCGACCTGCTGGACCTGCCGCCGGCCACGCACCGCAACCTGGAATTGGTGCAGACGCTGCGCGGCGAAGACAGCCCCACGCTGCTGAGCCTGCTGGATACCTGCCGCACCGGCATGGGCAGCCGCCGGTTGCGGCACTGGCTGACACACCCCAGCCGCGCACGCGGCCCGGCCAGCCAGCGGCACGAGGCCATTGCGCAGTTGCTGACGCAGGGCTGTTTGCCGCTGCGCGATGCGTTGCGCAGCGTGAGCGACGTGGAACGCATTGCCGCCCGTGTGGCGCTGCGCCAGGTGCGCCCGCGCGAACTGGCCGGCCTGCGCAACACGCTGGCCGCCATGCCCGCGCTGCGTGAACGGGCGCCACGCGGTGCGCCGCTGCTGGACAGCCTGCACGACGCGCTGTCACCGCCACCGCAACTGGCCGCCGTGCTGCAGGCCATTGCCGAAGAACCCGCGGTGCTGCTGCGCGATGGTGGCGTCATCGCCACGGGTGTGGACGCTGAACTGGACGAACTGCGCGGCATCAGCCAGAACTGCGACGCTTACCTGCTGGACATGGAAGCGCGCGAACGCGCACGCACCAGCATTCCCAACCTGCGCGTGCAGTTCAACAAGGTGCACGGTTTCTACATCGAGGTGACCGGCTCGCACCTGGACAAGGTGCCGGCCGACTACCAGCGCCGGCAGACGCTGAAAAACGCCGAGCGCTACATCACGCCCGAGTTGAAGACCTTCGAGGACAAGGCACTGTCGGCGCAAGAGCGCGCGCTGGCGCGCGAAAAGTGGCTGTTCGAACAGGTGCTGGACGCGCTGCAGGAACACCTGCCACCGCTGCAGGCACTGGCCCACGCGCTTTCAAGCCTGGACGCATTGGCGGCACTGGCCGAACGGGCGCAGACGCTGAACTGGTGCCGGCCTGAATTTGTGCCTTACCCCTGCATCGAAATCGAAGCCGGCCGCCACCCGGTGGTGGAAGCGCGGCTTGCTGAACGCGGTGGCGAAGCCGGCGTGGGCAACTTCATGGCCAACCACTGCCGGCTGGACGCCCGCACCCGCATGCTCATCATCACCGGGCCCAACATGGGGGGCAAAAGCACCTTCATGCGCCAGGTGGCGCTGATCTGCC
>JAYSXE010000138.1:0-21255 GCA_043717565.1 Burkholderiales bacterium
ACCAGATGGTCAAGGCCGGCTTGTACAAGGCCGGCGAGGTGGACTTGTCCAAAGTGGCCACGCTGCAGTTTGTCAACAAGGCTGTGGGCCAGGACTTGAAGGCCAAGCTCACGGGCAAGTGATGCCGGCGCTGCACCGCACCGCCCCGAACACCCCAAACACCGCATTCCACTTATCCACCCAACCCAAAGAGGAACACACACATGGCCAAAGGCAAATCCGACAAGGCACTGATTGCTGGCATGTCCAGCACCAGCCCGTCCAGCATCAACATCGGCATCAACATCGGCATCAGCGAGAAAGACCGTGCCGCCATCACCAGCGGCCTGTCTCGCCTGCTGGCCGACACCTACACGCTGTACCTCACCACCCACAACTTCCACTGGAACGTGACGGGACCGATGTTCAACACCCTGCACACGATGTTCATGGCGCAGTACACCGAGCTGTGGAACGCGGTGGACCCGGTGGCCGAGCGCATCCGCAGCCTGGGCCACCTGGCGCCAGGCAGCTACGCGCAGTTTGCCGCCCTGTCGTCCATCAAGGACGCACCCACGACGCCGCCCAAGGCCTTGGCCATGGTGAAGATCCTGGTCGACGGCCACGAAGCCGTGGCGCGCACCGCCCGCAGCATCTTTGCGCTGGCCGACAAGGCGGGTGACGAGCCCACCGCCGACTTGCTGACGCAGCGCCTGACCGTGCACGAGCAGACGGCGTGGATGCTGCGGTCGCTGCTGGAAGAATGAGCTCGGCACACCCACGCAGCGCCGAGCGGGCAGCCGGGGCGGCCAGGAGCGTGGGCGGCAGACAGCGTCTTTCTGCCGCCCACGCTCTTACAGGCCGTCCACGGTTTTAGGCCAACTTTTCTTCAGCAGGGTGCTCGGCGCACGCATGCGCTCGGTCCACTCCGTCAGCGTCGCCCGCGTGGCTTCGAACAGCCGCTGCACCTCGGGGGGCAACAGTGCCCGCGTGAGCGTTCGATATCGCCGGTGATGTCAGGGTGTTCGGGCACGGCTCACGGGCCGGCAGCAGCGGCTGCCTCACGGTGCACCCGCCAGCGCCGCCATTTGCGCGACAGCGCCAGGCTGACCAGCACCGAGCCGGTCAGCACCAGTGCCAGCGCAGCCAGCGAAAAGCCGCGCAACAGCGGGTTGTTGAAGTCCTCGCCGTCGCTGTAGTCCATCACGTGCAGGCGCCAGAAGAAGTCGTACAGCACCCAGGCCTCGGTGCGCACGGCCAGCAGTTCACCGCTGGTGCCGTCGATGTACAGCCGGGTTTGCAGCGGGTCATCAAAGCGCGCCAGCCACAGGTTCTTGCGCGCACCCAGTTCGCGCACCAGGCCCAGCCGACGGGGCGCCTCGTTGAGCCACGACACACCCGCCAGGCGCCCCGGGCCGTGGTACAGCGACTGCGAAAATCGGGCCACGGCCACGGCTGCGGCGTCGGGCGCGGCCAGCGCGCCACTGCCATCGGCTGCCAGCCAGGTGTCACCGCGCGCCGTGCGCAGCCGCCAGGCCGGGCCACGGGCCGTCTGGACCGATTGCACTGACTGCAGCGCACCGGCAGCCGCAACGGCACCTGCCGCAGTCCGATCGGGCGCGGCAACCTGCGCAACCCCAGCGACTGCTGCACTGGCGGCCAGCGCCTGCCACCAGTCGGCCGGCAGCGCCTGCTGCGGTTTGTGCACCCAGTCGTTGCCCTTCACCCAACCCTGAAAAGGCAGCCACGCAAACAACACGCCGCCCAGCACCCAGGCCAGCACCTGCAGCACCACGGCATAGGCCAGCCAGCGGTGCCAGCGGAAGAACCGCGGGCCCAGGCGCTTGGCAGAAGGTGTCACGGGGTCGACCATGGGGTGGCGCACGATAATCCCATCCTCACCCTGAACCTGCCTGCAGCACCGTGCGTGCTGCCAGGGCACCCACACATGTCCGCCGACCTTGCCACCCAGGTGCGCCGCCGCCGCACCTTTGCCATCATTTCCCACCCCGACGCCGGCAAGACCACGTTGACGGAAAAGCTGCTGCTGTTTTCAGGCGCCATCCAGATTGCCGGCAGCGTGAAGGCGCGCAAAGCCACCCGGCACGCCACGTCGGACTGGATGGAGATTGAAAAGCAGCGCGGCATCTCGGTGGCTTCCAGCGTGATGCAGATGGAATACCGCGACTGCGTGATCAACCTGCTGGACACGCCTGGCCACCAGGACTTTTCAGAAGACACCTACCGCGTGCTGACCGCGGTGGACGCGGCGCTGATGGTGATTGACGCGGCCAACGGCGTGGAGCCACAAACCCGCCGCCTGTTGCAGGTCTGCCGGGCCCGCAACACGCCCATCCTGACCTTCGTCAACAAGATGGACCGCGAGGTGAAAGACCCGCTGGTGCTGATGGACGAGATCGAGCGCGAACTGGGCATGGAAGTGGTGCCCTTCACCTGGCCGGTGGGCATGGGCAAGGCCTTTCACGGCGTGATGGACCTGCGCGAAAAGCAGATGCGGGTGTTCAGCCCCGGCGAGGACAGAAAGGGCGCCGACGACGAGATCCTGGCCGGCCTGGACAACCCCGCCTACGCCGAACGCTTCGGCATGCAGTATGAACAAGCCCAGGGCGAAATCGAACTGCTGACCGACGCCGCGCCGCCCTTTGACAAGACCGACTTCCTGGCTGGCCGCCAGACGCCGATGTTCTTTGGCAGCGCGGTGAACAACTTTGGCGTGCGCGAGGTGCTGGACGCGCTGGTGGACCTGGCGCCGCCGCCGTCCGAGCGCAGTTCGCTGCAGCGCACGGTGCAGCCCGACGAGCCCAAGTTCACCGGCGTGGTGTTCAAGATCCAGGCCAACATGGACCCGGCGCACCGCGACCGCATCGCCTTCCTGCGCGTGGCCAGCGGCCGCTTCGAACGCGGCATGCGGCTGAAGGTGTCGCGCAGCGGCAAGGAAATGCGGCCCAACACCGTCGTCACCTTCATGAGCCAGCGCCGCGAACTGCTGGAAGAAGCCTTTGCCGGCGACATCATCGGCATCCCCAACCACGGCGTGCTGCAGCTGGGCGACACCATCACCGAAGGCGAACAGCTGCAGTTCACCGGCCTGCCGTTTTTTGCGCCCGAAATGTTCCGCGCCGTGGAAGTGGCCGACCCGCTGAAGACCAAGCAGCTTCGCGCGGGCTTGACGCAGCTGGGCGAAGAAGGTGCGATCCAGGTGTTTCGCCCGGTGGCCGGCAGCGTGCTGCTGCTGGGCGCGGTAGGGCAGCTGCAGTTTGAAGTGGTGGCGCACCGGCTGGAACACGAGTACGGCTGCAAGGCGCGCATCATGCCGGCGCGCTACAACGTGGCGCGCTGGGTGACCTGCGACGCGGCCGACGGTGGTGAAAAGGAGCTGCAGCGCTTCATCGACGGCAACAGCCACCGCGTGGCGCTGGACGCGGTGGACGCACCCACCGTGCTGCTGGAATACGCTGGCGAGCTGCGCGCGATGCAAGAGAACTGGCCCAAGATCAAGTTCCACGCGCTGCGCGAACACGCTGGCCTGGTGTTTCAGAAGCAGCTGGCGGGCTGAGAGCCTTGCAGCGCACGGGCAGGCTGACTGCCTGGAGCGCGCAGGCAGACTGAGAGCCTGGGACGCGCTGTTGGGATTCGGCGACTCGGCCCGCAGAACCCTTCGCTTGTAACAACTTGTCAGGGCGGAGTCGGAGACACTGCCTCAGCGGTGTCTTGCCGCTGTCACGCTCGCCCTTCAGGCTACGCGACTTCACCCGACAGGAGCCTGCCCCATGCTGCGCAACCGCCTTCCCCTTCGTGGCCTGCCCACCCGGCTGATCTTGGTGCTGGGCACAGCGTTGGTGGCCTGGCTGGGTGCTGCGGCGCCGGCCCTGGCCGCCGTGCAGATCAGCCAGGTCTACGGCGGCGGCAACAGCGGCGCGACGCTGAAGCAGGACTTCATCGAGATCTTCAATGCCGGCAACACGGCGGCGGCGGTGGGCGGCTGGTCGGTGCAGTACGCGTCCAGCACCGGCACCAGCTGGCAGGTGACCGCGCTGCCAGCCGGCACCACGCTGCAGCCGGGGCAGTACCTGCTGATCCGCCAGGCGCAGGGCGCCGGCGGCATGGTGGACTTGATGGCACCCGACGTCACCGGAACCATTCCCATGTCGGCCACCGCCGGCAAGGTGGCGCTGGTGCAGAACGCCACCACGGCCCTGTCGGGCGCTTGCCCCACCGCCAACGTGGTGGACTTCATCAGCTACGGCGCTGCCAGCTCGGCCTGCGAAGGCAGCCCCACGGCCAACCTGTCCAACACCACTGCCGCGCTGCGCACGGCCGGGGGCTGCCAGGACACCAGCGTCAATCTCAACGACTTCACCATCGGCACGCCCAACCCCCGCAACACGGCCAGCGCGCTGGCCGTGTGCAGCGGTGGCGGTGGCGGTGGCGGTGGCGGGCCAGCGCCAACGCCAACGCCCCTGGCGATTTACACCATCCAGGGCAGCGGCAACACCAGCCCCTTCGTCGGCACGCTGGTGCGCAGCCAGGGCGTCATCACGCGGCTCGTCAACAACGGCTTCTTCATGCAGGACAGCACCGGCGACGGCAACCTCCTCACTTCAGACGGCCTCTTCGTCTTCACCGGCACCCCCACCCATGCCGCGGCAGCCGTGGGCAACCGGGTGGAAGTGACCGGCACGGTGACGGAATTCAACGTTGGCGCGGCCAGCAATGCCCACACGGCAGCACGCACCGTGACGCAGCTCAGCGCGGTGTCAACCGTCACGCTTCAGGGCACGGGCTTCGCCATCACCCCCACAGTGGTGTCGCTGCCCGAAGCCACCGAAGACGAACTGGAGCGTTACGAAGGCATGCTGGTGACGCTGACCGGCCCGCTGACGGTGTCGCAAAACTTCTTCCAGGGCCGCTACGGCCAGATCACGCTGTCCGTGGGCGGCCGGCTGGAATCACCGACCAACCGCTTCCGTCCGGGCACGGTGCAAGCGCAGGCCATGGCGAACGAGAACACGCGCCGCCGCATCATCCTGGACGACGGCAGCAGCCTGCAGAACCCCAGCCCGACGCCCTACTTCAGCGCCCAAAGCCAGCCGCGTGCGGGCGACGTCATCAACGGGTCCGTCACCGGCGTCATCGACTTCGGCCTGGCCACCAACAGCAACACCGAACCTGGCGACTACAAGATCCACCCCCTCACCGCACCCACTTTCACTGCGGGCAACCCGCGCAGCAGCGCGCCCGAAGCCGTGGGCGGCAACTTGAAGGTCGCCAGCTTCAACGTGCTGAACTACTTCACCACCTTCACCAACGGCAACACCGCCACTGGGCAGACCGGCCAGGGTTGCAGCCTGGGCAGCACCGTACTGGCCAGCAACTGCCGCGGCGCCAACAACCTGAACGAATTCCAGCGTCAGCAGGCGAAGATCGTGGCCGCGCTGGTCGCCATCGACGCTGACGCGGTGGGCCTGATGGAAATCCAGAACAACGGCAACACGGCGGTGCAGAACCTGGTGGACGCGCTGAACGCCACCGTGGGCGCCGGCACCTATGCCGCGGCGGCGCTGCCCGCGCAAAGCACGGGCACCGACGCCATCCGCGTGGCCGTCATCTACAAACCTTCGCGCCTGGCCCCGCTGGCCGCACCACTGAGCGACACCGCCACCATCAACAACCGCCCCACGCTGGCGCAAGGCTTTGTGCTGCCCAGCGGCGAGCGTTTCTCGCTGGTGGTGAACCACCTCAAGTCAAAGGGCAGCTGCCCGGCCGCGAACGACGCCGACTTTGCCGGCAACTTCGACGCCGGCGACGGCCAGGGCTGCTGGAACCTGCAGCGCAAGCAACAGGCCGAGCGGCTGCGCATCTTTGTGGCGCAAGTGCAGGCGGCCTTTGGCAGCAACGACGTGCTGCTGGTGGGCGACTTCAACGCCTACGCGCAGGAAGACCCCATCTTCGAGCTGACCAGCGCGGGCTATGTCGACCAGATCGGCCGCTTCAACAGCTTCGGCTACAGCTACGTGTTTGACGGCGCGGCCGGCCGGCTGGACCACGCCATCACCACGGCCACGCTGTCGCCGCGTGTCACCCGCGCCATTGAATGGCACATCAACGCCGACGAAAACCCGACGCTGGACTACAACACCGAGTTCAAGGCGCCGCTGACCACCTGCGGCGGCCTGTGCCCGGCCGACCCGTACAGCGCCACGCCCTACCGCGCTTCAGACCACGACCCGGTGGTGGTGGGCCTGTCGATCTACAAAACCATCACCGCAGCAGCCACCAGCACCGCCGTGGCGGGCACACCGGGCGACGACGTCATCATCAGCGGCGCCGGCCGGCGCACACTGACCGGCGGCGGCGGCAACGACTGGTTTGTGTTCACGGCCGGATTTGGCGGTGGTGCCACCATCACCGACCTGTCGGCCGGCGACCGCGTCGACCTGCGCGCGGTGCTGCAGAACCTGGGCATCACGTCGGCCGCGCCCATTGCGCAGGGCTACCTGACGTGCACGGCCAGCGCGGCCGGCGCGCTGATCCACATCGACCCTGACGCCAGCGGCCCGGCACTGCCGCGCGCCATGCTGCTCATCAGGGGCCAGGGCTGCGGGGTGCTGAACGCCGGCACCTTCGTGCAATGACACGCACCGACTCTTTTCCACAAGGCACACCATGAACCTGAACACCACCCTGCGCACGCTGCTGGCCGCCAGCACCCTGACCCTTGCTGGCTGGCAGGCGCAAGCCGCCACCGTGGACTACACCGGGCAGGCCGATTCCGGCCCGCTGGTCGGCACCACCTTCAGCGGCCGCTTCAGCTTTGACGACCCGGCCGCCGGTTTTGACGGCTCGGTGAACCTGAGCAGCTTCACGCTGAACTTCAACGGCCAGACCTACACGCTGGCTTCGGGCGACACACCGGCGCTGGCCTGGTTTGCCGGTGGCAGCTTCCTGGGCGTCGACTACGTGGACCAGGATTCCTTCAGCACCGCGGTGCAGCTGACCGCGGGTTTCACGGCGCTGAGCGAGGCTGTCTTCAGCTACCAACCCGCAGGCGCTGCGCAGGGCCTGGGGGGGTTTACCGGCTTCACCGCCGTGGCCGAGCCTTCCAGCCTGGCCTTGCTGGCGGGTGCCCTGGGCTTGTTGGCAAACACACGCCGGGGCCCGCGCCGGCACGGGGCTGGCAGCGCCTGACGCGCAAGGTCGGGCGCAAGGTCAGGCGCAACTTCAAACGCAAGTTCAAGCACACCGAGAGGCGCGACTTCAGGCGCGCCGCTTCGCTGGCGCCTTCCCCGGCTCTTTCGCCGACGCCTTCGCAGCGGTTTTCTTTGCAGGGGCCGCACCGCCGGTGCTGTCGGCGCCACCGCCACCCGGCTTGCGTTTCGCCAGGCTGCGGGCCAGCAACTCGGTGAGGTCCACGACGTTGTTCGCGCCGGCTTCCGCAGGTGTTTCTTCCAGCGCCGCAACGGTCTTGGTCTCGCCCGCTTCGACCTTCTTCTTCACCAGCGCCAGGATGGCGTCGCTGAAGCGGTCTGAATAGTCGTCGGCCTTCCAGGGCCCCGTCATGTCACCGATCAGCTGCGCCGCCATCTTCAGTTCGGCCGGCTTCAGCCCGGCGGCGGCCTTGCCCAGGGCCGGCAGCTTCAGCTCGGTCCAGGGGCGTATCTCGCCCGCCCAGCGGATGGTGTTGAGCACCAGCGCCGCGCCCGACGGCACCAGCACGGCCAGGCGTTCCTTGGTGTGCATCACCACGCGTGCGATGCCGATGACACCGGCTTCAGACATGGACTCGCGCAGCAGCGCATAGACCTTCTCGCCCTTGCCGATGGGCTCCAGGTAGTAGGGCGTTTCCAGCAGCGTGAAGGGAATCTCGGCGGCCTGGACGAAGGACTCGATCTCGATGGTTTGCGTGGACTTCGGGTACGCGGCCTTGATCTGGTCGTCGCTGAGCAGCACGTAATCACCACCGTCCTGCTTGATGCCCTTGACGATGTCGGCGGCCTGGATCTCCTTGCCGGTGCGCTTGTTGACGCGCTTGTAGCCCACCGGGTCCATCGACCGTTTGTCGAGCCAGTCGAAGTCGATGCCAACATCTTGCGACGCCGGGTACAGCGCCACAGGCACGTGCACCAGGCCGAAGCTGATGGCGCCTTTCCAGATCACGCGGGGCATGGCAGTTCATCCTTTCGCGGCACTGTGCCGCAGGGGTTTCGAAGGGGTGGTGGGCAGCGCATGGGGTTGCTCATGCAGCGGCGGGCGCAAGGCCCAGGGCCGCCATAGGCGCGGCCAGGCCACGTGCCGCGCGGGCGTAGCTGGCCCAGGGCCCGTTGCCGGTTTCCAGGCGCTCGTGCACGGTGGCCACGGTCCAGTGGTCACCGCCACGCAGGGCGCCCAGTTCGCTCCAGTCGACCGGCACCGACACGCCCAGCCCGGGCCGCGCCCGCGCCGACCAGGCGCACACGGTGGTGGCACCCGGCCCGTTGCGCAGGTGGTCGATGAAGATCTTGCCGACCCGGTTCTTCGGGCCGCTGCGGGCCACGAAGCGCTGCGGAATCGCCCGTGCCATGTGCGCCACCACAGCCTGGCAGAAGTGCTTCACGGTGGTGCCGTCGTGCAGCCGCTTCACCGGCACCACCACGTGCAGCCCCTTGCCACCACTGGTCTTCAGAAAACCGCGCAGCCCCAGTTGCCCCAGAAAGGCGTGCACCAGCTGTGCGGCTTCCTGCACCTGGGCCCAGGCCACGCCTTCGCCGGGGTCGAGGTCGAACACCAGGCGGTCCGGAGTTTCGAAGGTGGCCGCGCTGACGTTCTGCGTGTGGAACTCGACGACGTTCCACTGCGCCGCGGCCAGCAGGCCCTGCTGACTGGCCACACGCATCATCGGCTCATGGCCGGGGGACAACGCCGGGTCGAGCTGAACGATGCCGGGCAGCTTCTCGGTCTGGGCGTGCTTCTGGAAAAACAGCGGGCCTTCAACGCCAGAAGGGGCGCGCACCAGCGACACCGGGCGGCCCTTCAGGTGCTGCAGCATCAGGCTGCCGACCCGGTGGTAGTGGTCCACCAGGTCGAGCTTGGTGGTGCCGGTGCGGGTGTCGATGACCCGCTCGGGGTGGGTGACGCGCACGCGGTTGCGCAGCGGTTGCACCGGTGGCGCGGGGCGCGCGCGGGCAGCCGGGGGCGCCTCGGCCACCGGCACGTGTTGCGCATGCTGCCCTTGCTGTGGGTGCTCGCGCACGATGCCGAGCGCTGACTTGTCGGCGCGCAGGCCGCGAAACACGGCGTGCCGGATGCGCCCCGCGCGCGTCCACGCGCCAAAGCTCACCTCGGCCACCAGCGTGGGTTGCGTGAAGACGGGCCGGCGGGCGAACTTCGAGCCGGCGGCAAACGGGCTTCTGCTTTGCACGCGGACATCCAGCGCCGCCTGCAGGTCTTTCAACACCCGGTCGCTGAAGCCCGAGCCGACGTCGCCCACGTGTTGCAGCACGCCATGAGTGTCGTACACGCCCAGCAGCAGCGCGCCCAAGCCGGCACGGGCACCCTGGCCGGCCGTGTAGCCGCCGATCACGAATTCCTGGCGCAGGCCACACTTCAGCTTCACCCAGTCTGCGCCGCGGCCCGAGCGGTAAGGGCTGCTGCGGCGCTTGGCGATGATGCCCTCCAGACCCAGCTGGCAGGCCGAAGCCAGCATGCTGTGTGGTGCCGCGTCGAATTCGTCGCTGAAGCGGATGGCGTCACTGTCCTTCGATGCCAGCAGCGCCTTCAGGTACGCGCGCCGCGCGTGCAGCGGCACGCTGCGCAGGTCGTGCCCCTGTGCAAAGGGCACATCGAACAGGAACAGCACAACGGCGTCGGTGCGTTGCGCTTCAAAGACCTGCTGCAGCGCGCCGAAGTCCGGCACACCGGCATCGCCCGGCAGCACCAGTTCGCCGTCATACCAGCCGGGCGGCAGTTGCAGGCTTTCGAAGGCGCGCTGCAGCGGTCGCAGTTTGGCCGTCCAGTCGTGCCCATTGCGCGTGAACAACTGCGCGCCGCCTGCGCTGTTGCGCACCAGCAGTCGGTAGCCGTCGAACTTGATCTCGTAAAGCCAGGCCGCAGCGTCGGGCGGTGGGCTGGCCAGCCATGACGCCAGTTGGGGCGGCAGGGCTTCCGGCAGCGGGGCGGCCACGGCCCCTTCGGGCAAGCCTGTCTTGGCGGTGGATGGCAAGGCCGCCTTTGCAGCAGACGGCCGGCCCGCCCGGGCAGCGACTTCTGGGCCCGCTGCGGCCCGGGGGCGGGCGGGGCGTGCTGAAGGCGCGCCGGGCTTCACGCTGGCCTGCAACTCATCGACCACGCTGTAGTCGGCGGCCGCCCGGGCATGGGCGTCTTTCTCCTTGATCAGCAGCCAGGGTGTCTGTTTCTCGCCCTTGCCTTTCATGCGCACCAGCACCCAGCGGCCATGCAGTTTGTGGCCTTTCAGGTCAAATTTCAGATTGCCGTCACGAAGACCCTGCCGGGGGTCTCCCAGCGGCGCCCAGGTGCCTTGGTCCCACACGATGACCTTGCCGGCGCCGTACTGGCCTGCGGGAATGGTGCCTTCGAATTCGGCATAAGCCAGCGGGTGGTCTTCAACCTGCACGGCCATGCGCTTGACGGTGGGGTCCAGGCTGGGGCCTTTGGGCACGGCCCAGCTCTTCATCGCACCGTCCAGTTCCAGGCGGAAGTCGTAATGCAGGCTGCTGGCCCAGTGCTTCTGCACAACAAAGCCGGGTTCATCGGCCGCGGGCCTGCCGCCTTCGGCAGGCTCTGGCGTGCGTGCGAAGTTGCGCTTGTCCTTGTAGGCGCGCAGCGGGTCTGGCGCGGCCACGGGCGCCGGTGTGGTGCGCTGTGTCATGCCGGCGAGTGGCGCTCCTCGCGCCGGATCAGGCTCATCTCGCCGTCGGCTTCGAGATACATGAGCTTCACGTCGGCCAGATCTTCCACACCCTCGTGCCGGATCTTCGCTTTCAGTTCCTCGTCGGTGATCATTTCCCGGCGCAGGTTTCTGCGCAGCAGCTTGCCGTCACGCACCAGGCACAGGCGGGGCGCCGAGGTCAGGCGCTGCACGGCCGGGAAGCGGAAGCTCAGGAAGTCGAGCAAGTAGCTCCAGAAGACCAGCGTGCTGATCAACACCATGCCGTCGGTGGCCGACGTGGCGTTGCCGATCATGCTGTTCTGCGCCGCGTCGCCCAGGATAACCACGAAGAGAAAGTCGCTGAGGCCGAGCGAACCCACGTCGCGACGCAGCACGCAGCGGAAGATGAAGAAGAGGAACCCATACATCAGCGTCCCGCGCAGCATCAGTTCCAGCGGCGAAACCGTGAAGGTGAAGATGCCCGCCAGGTCGATGTTGAAGAGGTCCACTGGATGCTCCGCGGATGCAGCTTCGTCCGCAGCTTCGACGGCCAAGAGCGACGAATTGGTGCGACGCGGGATCGAAGCTGTCGGTTCCCATGCAGCGTATCCGCCCCGGTGGCCCGCACAGCGGGCGAAACACCGCGACCCGCTGTAGGAGACCGCCGGCACCGGCGGGACGGGTTGAGCCACCGGGCCCGTGGGCCGTTTTTTTGGGCATTCCTGTGTGTCAACGAACAGAAGGTGCGCCGACCTCGTTTTACGGTGAAACCCGCAATACGCCCCTCAAGACCCGGCGCACCGCAGTGTGCCTACATAACCGGAGTACAGACCCATGAACTTCATCACCACCACCGACAAGACCAAGCTCTATTTCAAGGACTGGGGCAGCGGACGTCCGGTCATCCTGATGCACGGCTGGCCGCTCTCGTCGGACAGCTGGGACGACCAGGCCAAAGCCATCGCCGACGCCGGCTACCGCGCCATCGCCTACGACAGGCGCGGCTTCGGGCGCTCGTCACAACCCTGGAGCGGCTACGACTACGACACGCTGGCCGACGACCTTGCAGCTGTGATCGAGCAAACGGGGGCCCAGGACGCCACGCTGGTGGGCTTTTCGATGGGCGGCGGCGAAGTGGCGCGTTACCTGTCGCGGCACGGTGGCCGGTCGGTGGCCCAGGCGGCGCTGATCTCGTCGGTCGTGCCCTTCATGTTGAAGACCCGCGACAACCCCGACGGCACCGAACAAGCCGTGTTCGACAAGATGACGCAGGGCATGACCGAAGACCGCGCGCATTTTTTCGGTGGCTTCTTCAAGGACTTCTTCGGCGTGGGAATGCTGTCGCACCCGGTCAGCGACGAGCTGCGGCAATGGGCGCAAAACGTGTCGATGCAGGCTGGCCTGAACGCCACGCTGGGTTGCGCAAAGGCGTTTGCAACCACCGACTTCCGCCCCGACCTGGCAGCGTTCAAGGTGCCGACCCTGGTCATCCACGGCACCGATGACAAGACGGTGCCGATCGACGCCGCAGGGCGTGCCGCTGCCAAGGGCATTGTGCAGTCGCTGCTGATCGAATACGAAGACGCACCGCACGGCCTGTTCGCCACCCACAAGGCGCGGCTGACGAAAGACCTGCTGACTTTCCTGCGCGAATAAGGCGCTGCTGTGGCGGCCCGGCGGCGCATGCCCCTGGGCCGATAATCACTGCGTGATCACCGCGGTTCCGCAGCCCTCTCGCCTGGCCCTGTACCTTGACCTGATTCGCTGGGACCGCCCAGCGGGCTGGTTGCTGCTGCTGTGGCCGTCACTCAGCGCACTGTGGATGGCCGCCGATGGCTGGCCGGGCTGGCACCTGCTGCTGGTGTTCGTGGCCGGCACGGTGCTGATGCGCAGCGCCGGTTGCTGCGTGAACGACGTGGCCGACCGCGACTTCGACAAACACGTGAAGCGCACCGCGCAGCGCCCGGTGACGCGCGGTGCGGTGTCGCCGAATGAAGCGCTGTTGCTGGGCGCGGTGCTGGCGCTGCTGGCCTTTGGCCTGGTACTGACGACCAGCGCGCCGGCCATCTTGCTGAGCTTTGCGGCGCTGGCCGTGACGCTGGCCTACCCCTATGCCAAGCGCGTGGTCAGCATGCCGCAGGCGGTGCTGGGCGTGGCCTTCAGCTTCGGCATACCCATGGCCTTTGCGGCGGCGCAGGGCGGCACCGAGTGGACCCTGCAGGCGCTGAATGCCGCGGTGCCGCCACACGCCTGGCTGCTGCTGCTGGGCAACCTGTTCTGGGTGCTGGCCTACGACACCGAATACGCCATGGTCGACCGCGACGACGACTTGAAGATCGGCATGAAGACCAGCGCCATCACGCTGGGCCGCTGGGACGTGGCGGCGGTGATGCTGTTCTACGCACTCTTTCTGCTCAGCTGGGCGCTGCTGGGCCGGGCGTTGGGGCTGGGCAGCGTGTTTCTGCTGGGCATTGCGGCGGCGGCGGTGCAGGTGGCCTGGCACTACACGCTGATCCGCCAGCGGCAGCGCGAGGGCTGCTTCAAGGCCTTTCGCCTGAACCACTGGGTGGGATTTGCCGTGTTTGCGGGGGTTGCGCTGGACCTGGCGCTGCGCTGACAGGGTAAGTCTGGGGCTGCTGCCGGGCGGCCGGGGCAACGGCCTGCCGCAAAATCGCTGCTCTCGTTCACACGCACCCCACAGGAGCACCCCATGCGTTTCACCCGCCTCATCACCGTCGCCGCAGCCCTGGCCCTGGCCGCCGCCGGCGCGCAGGCCCAGCAGTTCTTCCGCATCGGCACCGGTGGCACCGCCGGCACCTACTACCCGGTGGGCGGCATGATTGCCAACGCCGTCAGCCAGCCAGGCAAGATCATCGTCACCGCGCAGGCCAGCAACGGCAGCGTGGCCAACGTGAACGGCATCGCCGGTGCTGCCATGGAAAGCGGCTTCTCGCAAAGCGACGTGGCCACCTGGGCACAGAAGGGCACGGGCCTGTACGAAGGCAAACCCAACGTGCCGGGGCTGCGCCTGATTGCCAACCTGTACCCCGAAAGCGTGCACGTGGTAGTGAAGAAAGGCAGCGGCATCAAGAGCGTGGCCGACCTGAAGGGCAAGCGTGTGGCGCTGGACGAGCCGGGCTCGGGCACGCTGGTCAACGCGCGCGCCATCCTGGCCGCCTACGGCCTGAAGGAAAGTGACATCAAGCCCGAGTACATCAAGCCCAACCAGGCCGGCGACAAGATGAAGGACGGCTCGCTCGACGCCTTCTTCTTCACCGGTGGCGCACCAGCGGGCGCCATTGCCGAGCTGGCCAGCGCTGGCAGCGGCATCGAACTGCTGCCCATCGACGGCGCTGCGGCCGACGCACTGCGCAAAAGCAGTCCCTTCTTTTCGCCCGACAACATCGCCGCCGACACCTACAAGGGCGTGGCCGCGGTGAACACGCTGGCCGTGGGCGCGCAGTGGGTCACCAGCGACAAGGCCGACGCCAACACGGTGTACGAGATCACCAAGGCGCTGTTCAGCGCCGATGCCCAGAAGCAGCTGGCCAGCGGCCACGCCAAGGGCAAGTTCATCACCAAGGAAAACGCTGTGCGCGCCGCCGGCATTCCCTTCCACCCGGGTGCCGAGCGCTTCTACAAGGAAGCGGGCCTGCTGAAGTAAGGCGGCTTGCCACGGGCTTGGCTGATGCCAGGCCCATGCCTGGCTCATGCTTGGCTCACGGGGCAGCCTCACCAGCTGCCCCTTTTTTGTTTGCGAACGGACACCCGCCATGACCACCGCCCTGCCCGACGACAAAGCGCTTGCCGAACTGGAACAGAAGTACGACCCCGAGATGCGCTTTCGGCCGTTGACGGCCGCAGCAGCCACGGTGGTGGGTGGGCTGTTGTTGCTGCTGTCGGTGTTCCACTACTACACCGCCGGCTTCGGGCTGCTGCATGAAGTGACGCACCGCGGCGTGCACCTGGCGTTTGTGCTGGGGCTGATCTTCCTGGTGTTTCCGCACCGCCATGCGCTGCTGGAGAAAACCGCCGTGCACCGCCTGGCCGCGCCGGGCAACGTGCCCTGGTTCGACTGGCTGCTGGCGCTGGCGGTGGCGGCTTCGGTGCTGTACATC
This sequence comes from Burkholderiales bacterium, assembly GCA_043717565.1. Taxonomy (GTDB): domain Bacteria; phylum Pseudomonadota; class Gammaproteobacteria; order Burkholderiales; family Burkholderiaceae_C; genus Rubrivivax. Next base: position 14,983 of record JAYSXE010000138.1, read on the forward strand.
CCGTACATCTTCGAAGACCTGACCTTCCGCGTCGGCAACCCGCTGACCATCGACGTGGTGATGGGCAGCATCCTCATCCTGGCGCTGTTGGAAGCCACGCGCCGCAGCATGGGCTGGCCGCTGCCCATCATCGCCATCTGCTTCATGCTGTATGCGCTGGCCGGGCCGGTGTTCCCGGGCCTGCTGAAGCACGCCGGCGCCAGCTGGAGCCAGCTGGTGAACCACCAGTACCTCACGAGCCAGGGCGTGTATGGCGTGGCCGTGGGCGTGGTGGCCACCTACGTCTTTCACTTCGTGCTGTTTGGCGTGCTGGCCACCCGCATCGGGCTGGGGCAGCTGTTTCTGGACGTGGCCAGCACGGTGGCAGGGCGCTATGCCGGCGGGCCGGCCAAGGTCAGCGTGTTCGGCTCGGCGATGTTCGGCATGCTGTCGGGCAGCAGCGTGGCCAATGCGGTGACCGTGGGCTCGCTGACCATTCCCGCGATGATCCGCGTGGGCTACAAGCGCGAATTCGCCGGCGCGGTGGAAGCCGCTTCTTCCACCGGCGGGCAGATCACGCCGCCGGTGCTGGGCGCGGCGGCCTTCCTGATGATCGAGTTCCTGGCGGTGCCGTACCAGACCATCATCGTGGCGGCGGCGGTGCCGGCCTTCATGCACTTCTTCGGCGTCTTCATGCAGGTGCACTTCGAGGCCAAGCGCTTCGGCCTGCGCGGGCTGACCGAGGAAGAAATGCCCAAGCTCAAGCAGAGCCTGCGCGACCGCTGGCCCACGCTGATTCCGCTGGTGCTGCTGATCAGCATTTTGGTCAGCGGCAAGACGCCTTACCTGGCGGCCTTCACGGGCATCACGTCGTGCGCCATCGTGGGCCTGTGCACACGCGTGGGCGGCAACACGGCGCGCCACTGGGGCCTGCTGGCGGCGCTGCATGCGGTGCTGCTGGTGGTGGTGTTTGGTGGCATCGAAAACAGCAACATCAAGCTCGGCATCTTCCTGGTGGCGCTGGTGGCCACGCCGCTGCTGCTGAAAGCGCTGAAGGTGGACGGCCGCATCGGCACACCGGCGCTCATCGAAGCCTTCAGCACCGGCGCGAAGTACGCGCTGGCCGTGGGCGCTGCGGCGGCCACGGTGGGGCTGGTGATTGGCGTGGTCACGCTCACCGGCGTGGGGTTCAAGCTCAGCATCCTGATCACTGGCGCCGCGCAGGCGGTGGCCGGTGGCGTGGGCGCGCTGGTGCCGGCCAGCCTGTTCGACCCGAAGACGCTGACACTGCTGGTGGCGCTGATCATGACGGGGCTGGTGTGCATCCTGCTGGGTGCCGGCATTCCCACCACGGCCAACTACATCATCATGGTCACGGTGGCCGCGCCCACGCTGGTGCAGCTGGGTGTGGAGCCGCTGGTGGCGCACTTTTTTGTCTTCTACTACGGGGTGCTGGCCGACATCACGCCGCCGGTGGCGCTGGCCGCTTATGCGGCGGCGGGCATGGCCGGCAGCGACCCCTTCAAGACCGGCAACATGGCCTTCCGACTGGGCCTGGCCAAGGCGCTGGTGCCGTTTGTGTTTGTCTTCTCGCCCAGCCTGCTGATCGTGGCCAAGGGCTTCACCGGTTACGACTTCGTGGTCACCTTCGTGGGCTGCATCCTGGGCATCACGCTGCTGGCCGCGGCCCTGAGCAAGTGGATGCTGGTGGAGCTGACGGGCGCCGAGCAGGCGCTGTGCCTGGTGGCGGCGCTGCTGATGATCGCGCCAGGCCTGGTGCCCACGCTGATTGGCGTGGCAATTGCGGCGCCGGTGGTGTTGCGCCAGTGGGCGGCACGGCGGCGGCAATTGCAAGGGGCTGGTTGACGGCGCTGCGCGGGCCGTCCGGGGTTCTGCTGCTGCGGGCCGGCGCCGTGAAGCAGCACCGGTTTCCCCGGTCCTGAAAGCGCCCACCGGGCTCACCTGCCCCTACAGTTCCGGCCGATGTTGTCGTACCGCCCCTCACTCAAGACGCTGCTGATTGCGCCCTACCTGGTGCTGTTACTGGGCACGGCCGCCATCATCGGCGGGCTTTCTTTCAGGGCCGGCCGCCATGCCGTGGACAACCTGGCGGGCCAGCTGCTGCAGGAAACCGTGCACCGCGTCGCGCAGGGGGTGGAAAGCCACGTCTCGGGCTCGGCCGCGGTGCTTGAAGCCGCCTTTCCGCGCGGCGTGGCAGCACCCGGCAAGCTGGACGGCAGCGCCGACGACCTGCGCACCCGGTTCTGGCTGGCCACGTCGGTGCACCGCGACCCCAACAACTACGCCTACTACGGCGACCGCCAGGGCCGCTTTTTCGGCCTGTGGCGCCACTCTGAATCCGAAGCCGAACTGCGGCTGCGCACCGTGGGTGAAGGTGTGCGCAACATTTATCGCTTCACCGGCATTGCAGGCCCGCTGGGAGCGCCCAGCCCGGAGGCGCGCGTTTTCGACCCCCGCGAGCGGCCCTGGTTCCGCGCCGCCCAGGGCAGCGCGGCGCCCACCTGGACGCCCATCTACATCGACTTCAAGACGGCTGAGCTGGTGGCCACGCGCGTGCGCCGGGTGCTTTCGGCCAGCGGCGAATTTGAAGGCGTGGTGGCCACCGACCTGTCGCTGCAGCGCGTGAGCGCCCTGCTGAAGCGTCTGAGCCTGCGCCAAAACGGCGTGGCCATGGTGGTGGAAAAGGACGGCCAGCTGATCGGCGTTTCACGCGGGCCGCACCTGCGAACCGTGAACGGCAAGGACGAACGCCTGAACGCCGCGGACAGCGAAGACCCGATGGTGGCCGCCACCTACAAGGCCGTGGCGGCGCTGGCCCATGGCAGCAACAAGCCCGAGCCCAGCACGGCCGTGTTCACCGGCCCCCACGGCGGCCTGGTGCAGGCGGGCTACGCCCAACTGCGCGACGAGGCGGGGCTGGACTGGCTGATCATGGTGGCGGTGCCGCGCCAGGACTTCCTGCAAGAGGTGGACAACGGCTTTCGCCAGGCCACCGGCCTGGGCCTGCTGTCAGCGCTGGGGGTGGCACTGATCGGGTTGGGCGTGATGGCGGTGCTGACGCGCGAACTGGGGGCCCTGTCTGCCGCCGTGAAGCGGGTGTCCAACGGCGACCTGGCCACGCCGCTGACCAGCGCGCGCAAGGACGAGCTCGGCGACCTGACACGCAGTTTTGGCGTCATGCAGCGGCGGCTGCTGACCGACGCGCTGACCGGGCTTTCCAACCGCGAAGCCATCGTGCGGCGCATCGAAGACCGCGTGGCGCAACACCGCCGCCGCGGCGACGCCCGGCCCTTCGCCGTGGTCTTTGTCGACCTCAACGAGTTCAAGCGCGTGAACGACCGCTTTGGCCACGACGTGGGTGACGCGGTGCTGCGCGAAGTGGCCACCCGGCTGTGCCAGACGGTGCGCGCGGGCGACCTGGTGGCGCGTTTTGCCGGTGACGAGTTCGTGGTGCTGCTCGACGCGGTCAGCAACCGCCACGACGCCGAGGCCGCCCGCGCGCACATCGACCACGCCCTGCGCGCGCCGCTGCAGTCGCTGGCCGAGCACGACCCGCTGGGGGGCAGCAGCGGCTCGTGCGGCCTGGCGCTGTTTCCGGACGACGGCATGGACGTGCCGAGCCTGCTGAAAGCGGCTGACGAAGACATGTACCGGCGCAAGCCGCGGGCCTGAAGGCCGTGTCCGGGCGCGGTGACAACGCCCCAAGCGGGCCGGCCGTTCAGGCCGCGGGCAGGCGTTCCACCGCCTGGCCTGCGACTGCCGGCAGCAGGCCCTGCAGCGGACCGAGGCCCGGCACCTGCAACTGCGGCGCCAGTTCAGACAAAGGCCACAGCACAAAACGCCGCAGGTGCAGCCGCGGATGCGGCAGCGTCAGCGTGGGTGACGCACCGACGGTGCTGCCGTACAGCAGGATGTCCAGGTCCAGCGTGCGCGGCGCGTTGCGGTAGGGCCGCAGCCGCCCGGCGCCGAGCTCGATGCGCTGCAATTCGGCCAGCAGTTGCAGCGGCGGCAACGCCGTGCGCAACAGGGCCACCGCATTGATGAACGGCGGGCCTTGCGCGTCCAATGGCGCTGAACGGTACAGGCTGGACCGTGCCAGCAGCACGCTGGCCGGCAGAACGGCCAGTTGTTGCAAGGCCGATTGAACGGCCGCGACCGCGTCGCCCAGGTTGGCGCCCAGGCCGATGTAGGCGTCGACGGTGGGCGGTGGCGGGGTGTTCGTCAAAAGGTCTCAGAAGAAGAGGCGGTGGAGGCACCGGCCATCGGGCCGGCCGGCGGCTGGCTGTGCCAGTGGCCATGCACCAGCGCCCGCAACGGCTGCCGCTACAGTGCGCCCATGCCCAGCACCAGTTCCGTTTCCAGCACACCGCCAGCCGCCGGTTCAAGCCCAAGCCCACGCATTCTGCATTGGCAGGCCGGCCGCTTCCGCTTGCCGCTGCAGCAGGCGCTGGTGATGGGCATCGTGAACGTCACGCCCGATTCCTTTTCCGACGGCGGCCAGAGTGCTGCCGAAGCGGCGGCGCTGCAGCGCTGCGAGCAGTTGGTGAAGGAGGGCGCCGACCTGCTGGACATCGGCGGTGAATCGACACGCCCCGGCGCGCCGCCAGTGCCGGCTGCCGAAGAACTGCGCCGCGTGATGCCGGTGCTGCGCGCCGCCGTGACGCTGGGGGTGCCGGTGTCGGTGGACACCTGCAAGGCCGAGGTGATGCAGGCGGCGCTGGGCGCTGGTGCCGACATCGTCAACGACGTGCAGGCGCTGCGTGGCGAGGGGGCGCTGCAGATCTGCGCCGCCCATCCCACCGCCGGCCTCTGCCTGATGCACATGGTGGGCACGCCGGCCACCATGCAGTCGCTGGCGGTGTATGACCACGTCACGCAGCAGGTGGTGGCTTTTCTGCAGGCGCAGCTGCAGCGCGTGCTGCAGGCCGGCGTGGCCGCCGAGCGCGTGGCGCTGGACCCGGGCTACGGTTTTGGCAAGACGCTTGACCAGAACTGCCAGCTGCTGGCCGAACAAGACCAGCTGCTGGCCCTGGGCCGGCCGCTGCTGGTGGGGCTTTCACGCAAGAGCATGCTGGGCCAGCTGATTGGCGGCAAGCCAGCGCCGGAACGCGTGGCCGCCAGCATCGCAGCGGCACTGGCGGCAGCCGAGGCCGGTGCGCACGTGCTGCGGGTGCACGACGTGGCCGCCACGGTGGACGCGTTGAAGGTGTGGCGGCGGCTGCGTCAGCCCGCAGCGAAGGCGGCTGCGGCAGCAAGCTGAGGGCAGGAGAAACTCAGCGCCCCAAACCGGCGAAGGCCCGCAGGCCGTCAAGCCCTGCCGAGTTCAGCCGCCCGGTTGCAGGCCGCATGCAGGGCCTTCACAAAGGCCGCTTTGACGCCGCTGTCGTCCAGCGACGTGAGCGCAGCAAACGTGGTGCCGCCCTTGGAAGTGACCTGGTCGCGCAGCACCGCAGGTGACAGCGGGCTTTGCTGCGCCAGCGCGGCGGCGCCGGCAAAGGTGCTCTGCGCAAGGGCACGCGCCTGTTCGGGCGGCAAGCCCATTTCAGCGCCGGCCTGCATCATGGCTTCGATGAAGTAGAAGACATACGCCGGGCCCGAGCCCGAAAGCGCCGTCACCGCGTCCAGGTCCTTTTCCTGCGCCACCCACAGGGTCTGTCCCGTGGGCTTGAACAGCGCCTCCACCGTGGCGCGTGCATCAGCACCCACCGCAGGCCGCGCGAACAAGCCTGCGATACCCTGGCCGATGAGCGCCGGCGTGTTGGGCATGCTGCGCACCACATGTTCTGTGCCGGTTGCGGCCACGATGGCGTCGCTTCGGATACCCGCCATCACGCTGACCTGCAGAGCCCCGCCCACATGGGGCCTGCAGGGTGCAGCAGCCTCGGTAAACAGCTGCGGCTTCACCGCCCAGACCACCGTACCGGCCTGCGCCACGCGGGCATCAGCTACTGCTTGCGCGTGGACCCCGAATGACTGCCGCAACTTGTTGCGTTGTTCTTCGAAAGGCTCTACCACCACGATGTCTGTGGGCGCGCAGCCGCTGCGCACGAGGCCACCGATGAGGGCCGACGCCATGTTGCCGCCACCTATGAAGGCGATGATTTGCTGGTTTTTCATGGGGGCTGAGTTTATGGGTGTGAGGTGTGCCTGACGTTTTGGTGTCTGCTTGCCGTTTGGCATGCCTGTGGTCTTGCGTGCTGGCTGCAGCACCAGCGGCAGAGGGCCAGGGGTGACCGGCTCCGCTCATGTCATCCTTTGGCAGCCTGACGGCTG
>JAYSXE010000139.1:0-1597 GCA_043717565.1 Burkholderiales bacterium
ATCTCCTTGACGCTGTCGAGCAGCGCGTACAGCGCGCGGCGAGAAAAATCGTCGCAGTCGAACGGGATCAGGCAGCCCTGGGCGGCGATCAGCGCCGAGCGGGTGTAGAAGTTCAGCGCCGGCGGCGTGTCGATCCAGATGTGGTCATAACGCGCACCAAGCGCGTCCAGCGCATCGCGCAGCTTGTAGATCTTGTAGCGCGACTCCAGCTTGCCGTGCAGCTCTTCGAGCAACGGGCTCGACGGCAGCAACGCCAGGTTCTCGAACGGCGTGGCGCAGATGAACTCGTCGGTGGCCTGGGTGCGCAGCGTGAACTTCAGCGTCTGGTCGAAGAACTCGGCTGCAGTGTCGCGCGGCTCGTCGGCCAACGCGCCCAGCAGGTAACGCGTGCTGTTGCCCTGCGGGTCCAAGTCGACCAGCAGCGTGCGTTTGCCGTTCAACGCGCTGATGGCGGCCAGGTTGCAGGCGATGGTGGACTTGCCCACGCCACCCTTCTGGTTGAACACGACAAAGCGCATGCGCGGGGCTCCAGGGCTGTGAAGCGCTGATTGTGCATTGCAGCATTCGCGGTGGTCCGGACAGCGCTGCCAACACAGCGCTGTTCGTCACTTGCCGGTCACGCATGCGGCCGATACTGCGGTGGTCAAGGCGACAACCGACCGCACAAATGGGCGGAGTACCGGAACCCGTCACCGGCGCCGACACACCCGGTGGGGCCCGCAACTTGGGGCCCGTCCGTGAGCACCAAGGGCCACCGCGTGTGGCCCTTTGCTTTTGTCGGCCCCACAGCGGTTGTGGCTTATGCTCAGCCAAGCTTCGACGCGCCGCCGGTGCGCGCCAGCCATCCAAAGGAGCAACGCCTTGGCGACCCCGAATTACGGTTACGAGAAACGCCAGCGTGAACTGGCCAAGAAGCGCAAGGCCGAAGAAAAGAAGCAGAAGAAGCAGCACAGCCCCGGCCAGGGTGATGGTGACGGCAACCCGTCTGGCGAGGCGCCTGATGACAGCACACCGAATCCGCCCAGCGCCAAATCCCCACCGCCCGCCTGACCCCGCCCACCACAGTCGAAAAAAAACCGCAGCCTCGCAGCTGCGGTTTTCATTTGGGCGGCCGCTTTGCGCGGCCGCCACCTTGGCGCTTACAGCGGGCGGATGTTCGCCGCTTGCAGGCCCTTGGGGCCTTGCTTCACTTCAAATTCGACGCGCTGGTTTTCAGCCAGGCTGCGAAAGCCGCCGTTGTTGCGGATCTCGCTGAAGTGGGCGAACAGGTCCTTGCTGCCGTCTTCAGGCGTGATGAAGCCGAAGCCTTTGCCATCGTTGAACCATTTGACGACGCCGGTTTGGGTGGTGGTGCTCATGGGGATGTTCCTTTGATGAGTCTGTTGATGAAAAAAGCCACCGCGCCAGCTTGAAGCCAACACGGACAGAGACACTCAAGAAACGTCGAACCGGGAGTTCATCAAACCTGAACCAACCTTGGCGAATGCTGCTTGTGAAACCAGCACCACCGGGGGCGGCGGGAGTAAGACCTTGTGGAAACGGTCTCGTGCATGTCTGTGCGGCCAATGTAACAGGGATTGGCCGAGCACATCGGTGC
>JAYSXE010000140.1:0-59072 GCA_043717565.1 Burkholderiales bacterium
TCTGAAAGGTGCGCGTCGCGCAAGATGCTGTGCACCGGGTCGGTTGCAGACCACGGGCCCACCATCGGGCGGGGGTGCTGTTCCAGCGTGCGGCGTATCACCTGCGTGGTGCGCACGCTCAGCAGCTGCGTCTGCCCGCGCTCGTCCACCAGCGCCAGCTCGCCCGTGTCCAGCATGCCTACTCGCACCGGCTGGGGCTGTTCAAGTAACCCGCCCCAGAACAGCCGGAAGCTGTACACCAAACGCCTCAGGTAGTTCATGACTGCACCTCTTGTTCAAACGGCGTGACGGTGAAGGCCTCCACGCCCGTCACCACCTTCAGGCCGGCCACGGTTTGCAGCAGGCGGGCGTTGTTGCGCACCTTCTTCTTCGTGGCGTCGGTGGCGGCTTCGGTGTCGCTGATGGTGCGGGCGGCCAGCACGGTGCCGATGACGGCTTCTTTGTTCACGGCTTCGGTGGCGCGCACGTAGTCCTGCAGGCCCAGCAGCTTCAGGCTCTGGATCACGGCTTCTGCGCCGTTCACGCTGCAGGTGGGCATGCCCACGCGCCAGGCCACGTCGCCGGTCACCAGGTTGGCGGTCTTCACCTTCATGCCCTCGGTGATGTCGGCGCGGTGCGCTTCACACCAGGCTTGAACGCCCTTGAACAGCGGGTCTATCTGCTGCTGCAGGGCTTCCAGCTTGGGCTGGTATTCGGCGGTTGTGGCCGCAATGCGGTCGTTCATGTCGGCCTGCAGGCGCGCCTGCTGGCGCTGCAGGTCGCCCAGCGCGCGGATGTAGGCGGCACAGTCGTCTTTGTTTTGCGGCACCTGCACCTGGGCAGTGGCCTTGAGTTTCTTGCTTGGCATGGGTTGGTCCTTCGGTGTGGGGTTCAGGTGGGCAGGTGCAGCTGGCCCAGCAGGTCGGGCAGCGGTATGCGGCGCAGCTGCGCTTCAATGCGCAGGGTCTTCATGGCCCGGCCGCGCAGGAAGGCGCAGCACTCGGCCAGCTCTTCGGCCGTCTCGGCCACGTAGTAGCCGGTGTCGGGCGTGGCGCTGATGGCCAGGCCGTCTTCACGCGCGGCACTTACCAGCGTGCGCAGCATGCGTTCGCTCACGCTCAGTTGCGTGGCCAGCTCGTGCGCCGTTATGCCGTGGGCGCGGCCCTTGTGGCGCGTGCTCAGCAGGCGCACCAGGGCCACCATGTGTTCGGCCTGCGTGCGGCTCCAGAAGCTGGGCGCGGGCACCAGCACCGGCGGCGTTGTGTCCAGCACGGTGCTACCCACGGTGGCCACCCGGGCGTGCAATGGTGTGGGCCGGCGTAGAGAAGGCCTGCGCCTGGTGCATGTGGCGCTTGAAGTCCATCGCGCCGGGGCGCACGGGCGGCGCCTTGCCCCAGCCGGGCACGCCGGGCAGCGGGTCTGCCATGCGGCTGATGCGCGTGCCTTCGGTCACCAGGGGCGCCACCGTTACGCGCGTTTCTGGTGTCATCACCGCTGGCGTTGTGGCCCAGTTGCTGGCTGCCAGCGCGGCCTGGGCGGCCTTGCTGGGGCGCTTGATGACGATTTCCTGCCCGCGCTTCTTCGGCCTGGCCAGCCGGGGTTGTGGCAGTGGTGGGGCTGCTGCCAGTGCTTCCGGTGCGGCCTGCGCTGGCGCTGGTGCTGTGGCCTGCACGCGGTCGATGTCCACGCCGGGGAAGGCCTGCCGCTGCGCAAAGTGCGCGGCGGCGGCTTCGGCGCTGGCAAAGCACCGAAGCCTGCCTTCTTCAACCATCGGGTCGCGCCGCTTCGCCAGGCCAGCAACACCGGCGCGGAACAGCATCTGGCCTGCAGCCTTGCAGCTGATGCCCAGCTCGGCCTGCAGCTCGGCATTGCTCACGCCTTGCGGGCGGTTGGCCAGCTCGCGCAGGCGCAGCATGTTCCGGCAGCGGTCGGCCTGCGTTGTGGGCAGCAGCAGCGCGGCGCCGCTGGCTTTGATCCAGGCCGAGAAGTCAGCCCACAGGTCGAAGCCCGTCAGCGCCAGCACGGCGATCGCAGCCGCTGTTGCTGCGGCCACTGCCAACCAGTACAGCACGTCGTTGCCTTGGCTGGCGGGTCTCAACGACCGCCGGCGCTTCCACATTCGCACGCTGGCGCGGTGGTCGGCCCACAGTGCGCGGCACACCGCGCCCATGTAGCGCAGCGCGGCCCAGGTGGAAGGCTTGGGAGTGTCGTAAACGTAGCTCATGCGCTCTCCTTGGTGGCGGCCGGCTTGGCTGCGCCGTTGAAGTGCGGGCAGGCGCCCGCGCGGGTGAAGGGGCCGCGGCCACGGCAGGCGTGCCAGGCCTGGGCGTGCTGCGGGTTGGCGATGGGTGGGCGGCGCTCTTGCACGTCTTGGCACACGCGGGTGCTGACGGTGCCCATCACGGGGCAGGTGCAGGTGTCGCCCATCAAGGTGCCGCGCACACGGCGTTCAATGCGGGTGGTGGCTGCGGCGTAGCTGCCGCTGAGCACCTGGCTCAGCGTTGCTTCGCTCAGGCCCAGGCGGTCAGCGGCGCGGCCCTGGTTGGTGGCGCGCACCTCCACCTGCAGGGCGGTCAGCCAGGTGCTGGGGGGGGTGGCTTCATTCATGGCCAGCCCCTTGCGCTTCGGTGGGCAGCGCCAGCGCGTGCAGCTTGTCGGTGTTGGGGCAGTACACCCCGCTGCCGTCGTGCCGGCGTATGGGCGCTGCCGGCCCGCTGTCGCGCACCAGCGCCCACACGTCGCGGCTACCGGGCCGGCCGCTCACGCGTTCTTGCACCAGGATCACAAAGCCGGCGCGGCGCAGCGCCATCAGGTACTTGCGCACGGCGCTTTCGCCAGCCTCGGCCGTGGCCTGCAGGTTGGCCGTGCTGAAGCGGCGCATCACGCGCATGCTTTGCCACACGCGCTGCAGCATGGGTGCCTGCGTGGCGGTGTTGTAGGTTCCGACGGGTCGGGCCACGGCTCAAGCCTCCAGCGTGCCGGGCCGGTTGCCCAGGAACAGCTTGCGGTTGCCCCACTGCTGGGCGCTGACCGTCTTCCAGCCGTTGGCCTTGGCCAGCGCTTCAATGCGGCTCAGGCCCACCACGATCAAGCCCACGCTGCCTTTGGCCTGGGTGTGCAGCTGTGCCAGCAGCTCGTCGTCTATCTGCACCTCGCACACGGCGTCGGTCAGCACGCGGGCGTCGGCCAGGTCGCTGGGCAGGAATTCAACCCAGTGGCTGATGCGGCGGGCCAGCTGCGGGCGGTGCACCAGCTTGCTCTCGATGCCCTTCATGCCGATCAGCACCACCGGCACCCCGGCCACGTCGTGCAGGTCGCGCAGGCTTTCCAGCATGGCCAGGTCGCGCAGCAGGTAGTCGGCCTCGTCCACAAACAGCGGGCGCTGGCTGGCCAGCAGCCGTTCGCCGATGTAGTCCAGCATCTGCGCGCGCTGGCGCAGCGGCTCGGCGCCCAGTTCCTGCATCACCTTGCCCAGCATGCTGGTGGGTGTCCAGCCGCTGTTGGCGCGCACGTACACGCCCTGGGTGCGGTTCACCATCAAGGTGATGGCGGTGGTCTTGCCGGCGCCGGTGTAGCCGTGCACCAGGCCCATGCCGGGCACGCCCAGGTCACGCGTGGCCAGTGCTTCGTATGCCGCCTGCAGGGCCTGCAGGTTGCGGGTGGGGGCGACGATGTTGCGCATGTTCTAAACTTCCTTCTGTTGCGTGTGGGCTTGCTTCAACAAGCCACTCAATCCAGCCCCGTGTCGCCTGCAATGCGCACGGGGCTGTTCTCTTTGCCCGCGGCCTTGGCTTCATCAGCCAGGGCCTGCAGGCGGCGGTAAGACGCGGGCTGCTCGCGGCGGAACCGCGCCAGCGCGTCTTGCTCTTCAGCCCCCAGCGTGCGCAAGGCCTGCTGCAACAGCAGCCACTGCACGCGCTGCGCGGGGCTTTCAAAAACGGGGGTGGGCTGTGGGCCCAGGGCAGCGGGCAGCGGGGCCACCTTCGCGTCGGCTTTGGCCGCTGCAGCCAGCCGCAGCCGGGCGGCCTGGGCTTCGGCCAGGTCGGTGATGTCGCTGTCTGCCGTGGTGCGCTGCGCGGCTGTGGCTGCGCGCGCTGCAGCGCCGGCTGCAGCCAGGCCGGGGCTGGTGTGGGTGGCCTGGCGCACCGGCAGCACGGTGAGTTTTCCGGTCTTGATCTCGCGGTCGCGCAGGATCTCGCTGACGATCAGGTCGGGGCTGATCTTGCGAGCAGCGGCCTTCAGCGCCTTGCGTTCGGCTTGCACGCGATCGCGCTGCATGGCCTTGGCCTTGATGGCCACTTCGCGCCGGTCCATGCCGGTGCGGTTGGGGTCTTGCGCCAGGCAGACGAACTGCGTGCCATCGGCGCTGAACACGTGCACGGTGCCCAGGTCGTGGTGCAGGGGGTCGTAGCGCACCTGCACGTCTTGGCCAATCCAGCCGGCCAGTTCAGGGGCGATGTAGTAGCTGTCGTCCAGCTGCACGCCCTTCTTTTGCACCGTGCGGCGGCCGTCGCGGCCGGGGGCTTCGGCCAGCAGCACGTCCAGCGCGTGCACGTCGGCAATGCGCTTCACGTCGGCCGCGTGGGCGGTGCGCACTTCAAAGGGTGTGCGCTGGCCCAGGCCTTCGTGCGGCGCCTGGTCGTACACGTTGGCCACCCAGTTGTCGGCAAAGGCCTGCAGCTCGGCGCCAGTCATCTGCAGTTCCACCACTTCGCCGCGTTTCATCAGGCGGTCGGCAAAGCTCTTGCGGGCCTCGATGGCGTTGCGCTGGGCCACGCTGTGGCCGATGTAGCCGGGCAGCAGTTCGACCAGGTCGCGCGTGAAGGTGCCGAAGAACCGTTCAACGTGCGGCTTGTGCCAGGGCTGGAAGGGCGGGCACAGCGCGTGCTGGATGTCCAGGCCCTGGTACACGCGTTCTGTATAGAGGGCGGTGTAGTCGCTGCCGTTGTCGGTCTTGTCGATGGCGGGCACGCCGTAGGCCAGCAGCATGGCGCGCAGGTGGGCGCCCACGGCCACGGCCTTGCTGGTCTTGGCCACCAGCAGCAGGGCGCTGCGGGTGTACACGTCCACGCCGCCTATCAGGCTGTAGCGGCCGTCGGTGCACATCACGTCGGCCGGGCTGCTGTCGCGTTCCCACAGCGCGTTGATGTGGTCCACGCCTTCGCTCTTGCTGCCGAAAGCGGCCATGTATTTGTTCTTCCAGGCGTCTGGGTTTTCCAGGGCCTGCAGCACCTCGGCGTTGGCGCTGCGCCATTCGGCCATCCAGCGTTCAAGGGCGCGCATGCTGGGAAGTGAGGGGTTTGCGCCGCCTTCAAAGCGGGCTCCAAACCGTGCAACAAGCCCCTTCATCACATGCGTTGCGCGGGCGTGCGGGTGCGTTACCAGCATGCCCTGCACAAAGGCGCGCAGTTCGGGCTGGGTGTCCAGCTTGCTGGTGCCGGCCCGGTTGCCATAGGCGCCGGCCAGCGCGGTGATGCCGGTGCGCCGCACGTCGGCCTGCCAGCGGCGGATGCTGCGCGCGCCCACGGTGGGCAGCAGTTCACGCACGCCCGCCGGCACGGGCGTGGTGCCGGCGTTGTAGTGGGCGGCAAACAGCACCAGCGCCTGGTCGGTGGCCAGGCCGTGGCCCCCTTCGGCGGCAAACAGTTCAGCGGCGCGCACCACGGCCAGCCGGGCGTCCATGCGGGCCTGGGCCGCTGCCCCCAGTTCCCCGGCCTGGCGCAGCGCCACCTGGCCGCGCTGGGCCGTGGCTGCGGCGTGCAGGGTGCTGGCCAGGGCCTGGGCGGTGGCTTCAGCCTGGCCAGCCTGCGCGGCGGCGCGCGCAGCGGCGCGGGCGGCCGGCGTGGTGCTGGTGGGCTGCGGCTGCCACACCAGCTTGGCCCGCAGCGCGGCCGGCAGGGCCTGCGCGCTGTAGGCGCGGCTGGTGCCGCCCCGGGTGGTGGTCTCTTCAAAGGCCCAGCCTTCGGCGGCAGCGCGGCGGGCAATGGCGCGCTTGCTCAGGCCCAGGGCCTGGGCCAGTTCGGCAGCGGTGGCGGTGCGGGCCAGGGCAGTCATGCGCAGTCCCTGTGCTCGGCGGCAGCCGGCTGCGGCGAGGGCTGTGCCCGTGCCGCGCGTTCAAGGGCGAAGCTGCAGATTTCCAGCTGTGCCTGGCGCTGCCTGTCCAAGGCACGGTGGTTCTTGACCAGCACCGCTTCGGCGCACGTCAACTCGTGCGGCCAGTTCCGCCCCTGAAGCCGCTCGTTCAGCGTCATGCGGGCACCTCGTCAGCGTTTTGGGTTGCGGGCGCCTGGGGCGCTTCGGGGGCTTGGGCAGCGGGGGTAGCCGCAGGGCGGTCGGAAAAACGGCGCCTGGAGGTTTCGGCGGGGTTTCGGCGGGGGTTCCGGGTCGGCAAGAACACCCCTGCAGCCGTCACAGCGGGGTGATGCGCCACCTCGGCCTGGCCTGAAAGCACCCGCGATGCCTGCTGATGCGTGAGGCCGGCTTTGCGCGCGGCCTCGGTCATGGAGTCGCCGAGCTTGACGAAACGGATCAGCCTGACCACTTGGTTCGGCTGGATGCCCGAGGGGCGGCCACCCTTGCCGGCTGCGCGGGCCTCGCGCGCAGCCACCACGGCCGGCGGGTCGGCGAAGGGCCACTTGTCGGCCATGCTGGGCGGGCTGGCCAGGGCAGCTGCCAGCTGGGCGCTGGCCAGCGCCATCTGCGGCGGCAGGCCTTCGGTGCTGGGGGCGGGCGGCGGCGGTGCGTTGCCAAAGATGGGGCAGGCCACGCGCTGGGGCTGTGCGGGCAGCGACGGCATCTGGTTCAGTGCGTCCAGCAGGCCGGCCAGCGCGGCGCGCATGGCGGGGGGCGTCGGGCGCTGTGTCATGCCAGCTCGCCCTCTTTGAGGCGCAACAGCACTGCAATGCGGTGACTGATGCCGCGCTCGCACCTGCACTTCGGGTTGCCGCCCAAGATCGCATAGACCAGGTGTGTGGGCACTTGGTTCTGCACCGCCCACGAGCTGATGGAGATGCCTTTGCGCTTGAACTCCGCCCGAGCCTCAGTGGCTGTGCGCAGGCGTGTTTCCGGTTTGGCTTGCTTCATACTTGGGTAAGTTGTTTTTTCTGCGGCCTGGTCAGATGCATTTGGAAACAAAAGCCCATGAGCTAGGGGGTGCTGTTTTGTTGGTATTTGCTGAAGCATACCGTTAATTGTTGGGATAAGCAAGCGATGGAACCATCACCTGTTTCTATTGGTAGCCGCATTCGTGAAGAACGTGAGCGCCTGGCGCTGCGCCAGAGCGACTTTGCTGAGCTGGTGCGCGTGTCGACAACCACCCAAGGCAACTACGAGCGCGGCGAGCGAGTGCCGGACGCCGTCTATCTCTGGCTCGCCGCTGCGCAGGGCGTGGACGTGCTGTACGTCGTCACCGGCAATAAGGCTGACCCGGCTTTGCTTGAGAGGTGGCCCGAGGGCGCTCATCCCTTCGCTGACATGACCAGTGAAGAGGCCTACTTGCTGGGGAACTTCCGCGCCACCGATGACACCGGCCGAGCCGAAATCCTTGGCACCAGCGCCGTGCAGGTAGACCGCGCCGAGCGCCGTGCCAAGACGCCGCCTGCAAAGCCCTGACGCCTACCTCAACGAAGGAAAAACCAATGGGCTTCTTCGGGCGATTGATAGGTCGCAAAGACCAACCGGTGATGTCTGCCGCGTCGCAAGAGCTGCAGACCCAGCTCTACCTGGTCACGGACTACGTGAACAAGGAATTCGCGCAGTGCACGAAGGCTGAGAAGCGCGACATGCGCGCCATGCGCTGCTCAGAGCTTTTCAAGCTGGCGGGGAGGGAACTGCCTTTCGAGCATCCGTACCGCAGCGCCTGGTCTGCAACGTCTCACGCATGGTTTGTGACCGGCGCGGTCCTCCAGCGAGACCGAACGCTGGAGCTGCCAGGCTTCATGCGGCTGGACAACTGGGATTGGCGCCTGACCGTGCCTGGTCTTGCAGAGTGGGCGGCAGCACAGAAGCCCTTCAAAGACGAGTTCGCGGTGGATGCATTCGCTGCTGAGCTATGGGCTCGGCTGAGCCTGCCAGCGCACGACCGCCCGTCGCCAAACTTGATTCCGTAACGCAATCAAGTTTCCAAAAAGCGAAACTCCGACCTCTCCCCCACGCGCGCGCGAGACACCGTTCATTTAGTCGCCTAGGCGAATAGCCCGCACATAGGGTCGGCACGCAAAGTGCCGTCCCATGACGACGGCAACGCTCGACCCGATTGAGGCATTCAAGCCTGGCACCCACCGTGCCAGCAATGGCGCCAAGCGCCCCTACACCGTTGCTGAGCTGAAGCAGTGCGCAGCGGTGTACGACCCCGCGCTGCACCGCGCGCCGCTGGTGGTGGGCCACCCCAAGACTGATGACCCCGCATACGGCCACGTGGCTGCGCTGGCCTACAGCGAGGCCGACGAGCGGCTGATTGCCACCCCCGCCGACGTGGAGCCGCAGTTTGCCGAGCTGGTGTCCAGCGGCCGGCTTATCAGCGTCAGCGGCAGCTTCTACTTGCCACAGCACCCGCACAACCCCGTGCCGGGCAGCCTGTACCTGCGCCACCTGGGCTTTCTGGGTGCTGAGGCACCGGCCATCAAGGGCCTGAAGCGGCCCAGCGTTTCGTTCAGCGAAGCCGACCCCGACGTGGTTGATTTCAGCGACTGGACGGACGGCACCGTGGCGCGCCTGTTCAGCACGTTGCGCGACTTTCTCATCAGCAAGTTCGGCTTGTCCGATGCCGACAGCGCGCTGCCGCCTTGGCGGCTGGAAGCGCTGGCGGCCGAGGCTGTGCGCGAAGAAGCGCTTGCATCCAGTTCAAAAACCCAGGCCGTGGGCCTGACCTACCAAGAAGGAAACACCGTGACCGCTGTCACCCAAGAAACCCTGCAGGCGCAAGCCGACAAGCTGGCGGCCGACCGTGCTGCCTTCGCAACCGAGCAGGCTGCGTTCAAGAAGACCGCTGACGCCGCCGCCCACGCCCAGCGCCTGGCGCAGTTCGGTGAATTCACCGGCGGCCTGGTGAAGGAAGGCAAGCTGCTGCCCGTGCACCAGGCCAAGCTGGTGGCCGTGATGGGCGCGCTGCCCCGGGCCGAAGTGGTGGAGTTCGCCGAAGGCGAAGGCACCGTGAAGAAGCCGGCCATTGAAGTGCTGCAGACCTTCCTGCAAGCACTGCCCAAGGTGGTGGACTTCAGCGAACGCGCCAAAGACGGCAGCGCCGGCAAAGCCGGGCTGGACACCGAAGACGCCAACGCCATTGCCCGCGCGGCGGTGGAGTTTCAGGAAACCGAAAGCAAGGCCGGCCGCACGGTGGGCATTGACGTGGCCGTGGCGCACGTGGTGAGCCAGGCGCAGGCCTGAACCACTCCATCAACCCCCATTTGAAGGACTGCTGAATGAGCACCATCAACTCTGTTTTTCGTGGCCGCGTGGCTGAAGGCGCTGTCGAGGCCTACCGCATCGTCAAGGCCGGCGCAGCCCTGATGTCCTGCGCGAAGGCCGCCGCAGCCACCGACAACCTGCTGGGCACCAGCGACGAGCTGGACCACGTGACGGGTGAATTCGTCGACGTGGCCTGCGGCCCGGTACCGAAGGTGCGCCTGGGCGGCACCGTGGTTGCCGGCGCCTGGCTGACCAGCGACGGCAGCGGCAAGGCCGTGGCCACCACCACGGCCGGCCACCAGGTCATCGGCCGGGCAGAGATTGCCGGCGTGGTGGACGACGTCGTCACCTACCTGCGGGCCCCTGGCCAGCTTTGACCCCAACACCACCCAAGGAGTAGCCCCACATGGCCACCGCCCCGTTTGTGATCATCCCCAGCCTGGCCGCCATTGCGGTGGGCTACAAGCAAGCCAACCTCATTGCCGACATGGTGCTGCCGCGCGTGCCGGTGGCGACGCAGAACTTTCGCTATCTGAAGTACAACAGCGGCGACGAGTTCCTGGCGCCCGACACCCGCGTCGGCCGCAAGAGCGCGCCCAATCAGATCGACTGGAGCACCAGCGAACTGACCGCCAGCGTGAACGACGAAGGCCTGGACGCACCCGTGCCCAATGCCGACATCGAAGCCTGGCAGCAGGCGCGCAGCGCCGGCAACGGCTTTGTGAGCCAGGCCGACCCGCTGCAGCGCGCCACCACGCTGCTGATGCAGACGGTGCAGAACCGCCGCGAAGCACGCGCTGCCGCGCTGGTGTTTGGTGCAGCCAACTACGGCACCAACAACAAGCAGACGCTGAGCGGCACGGGCCAGTGGAGCGACACCGTCAACAGCGACCCGCTGACCTACCTGCTGCTGAAGTTCGACACCATGATCATGCGGCCCAACATCGGCGTGGTGGGCCGCGACGTGGCCACGCGGCTGCAGCTGCACCCGAAGATGTGCAAGGCCGTGTTCGGCAACAACACCGATGCCGGCGTTGTTTCGCTGAGCGCCATTGCCAGCCTGCTGGGCCTGGAAGCGCTGTACGTGGGCGACGCCTGGGTGAACACCGCAGCGCCTGGCCAGCCGGCCACGATGGGCCGCGCCTGGGGCAAGCATGCCTCGTTCCTGTACCGCAACATGCAGGCCGACCCGCAGGGCGGCATCACCTGGGGCTACACGGCCCAGTGGGGCAGCCAGATTGCCGGCACCATCGAAGACAGCGATGTGGGCCTGCGCGGCGGCAAGCGCGTGCGCGCCGGTGAAAGCGTGGCCGAGCTGGTGACGGCCAACGACCTGGGTTACTTCGTGCAGAACGCAGTGGCCTGAGTGGCTTGAACCAGGAGCACACCACATGGCAACCACAAAGAAAGAAGCGCCCAAGGCCGTTTACATCGTGCTCAGCCCGCTGCAGCACGACCAGGAAGACTACGCCGAAGGCAGCGAGGTAGAGCTGACTGAAGCCCAGGCTGCGCCGCTGATGCCGCACACCGTGAAACCCAAAGCTGCGCCCGCAGCCGCAAAGTGAGGTAGCGCACTATGGCCAAGTTTCATGGTGTGGCGCTGCTTGACGGCGGCCCCGACTTGCTGCGCACGCGCGCAGCCACTGCCAACCGCATTCAGTACCACGTGCTGAAGGCCTACGCGATGGCTGACAGCTACGCCACTGTGCTGGGCAATAGCGTGGGCAGCGTGGCCTGCGTGCCAGGCGACTTCGTGAGCACCGGCGCCAGTGGCGCCACGCGTGTGACCACCGTGGCCGGCAAGGGCGTGACGCTGACCGGCGCCACCGGTGCCGGCCCCGATGTGCACGTGGCCCTGCTGGACAGCGTGACCAACGAAGTGCACGTGGTGAACGACGAGACCAACAACGCGCCAATGGTGGCATCGGGCGTCTTCACGGGCCCGGCATTTCCGATCAACTACACACAGCCCACCTGAGGCGCGCATGGCGCTTGCAGTAGCCGACACCTTGAGGGCGCCCGCAGCGGCAACGCGCGGGCGCTTTGGGCGTGGTACGCCTGCGGTGCTGCCCATATCGCTGGGCTTCGACGGCACAAACCCGGACCACATCTGCCTGCGCTGCCCCATCACCGGCACCGTGCCCGAAGGCACGCTGGTGCGCATTCAGCACAAGCCCGCGGGCGCGTCTACGTGGATCGACGGCATGTTCATGAACCGCATCCGCCTGGCCGACCTGGGCACGCTGCCGGCAGCTGTGGCCGCGGGGCTGACCAACAGCTTTGTTGGCATGGCCTTCGCGGTGGCCGCAGCGTCGACAACGCCGCAGCCGTTCGATGTGCGGCTTGCGGTCTATCCGCCCAGCGCCGCGCCGGTGCAGTACGTCACTGGCACGCACACCTTGCGCGCGCTGGAAGCAGCCGCGCCAGCCGTCACGCACACCTGCACAACTGCCAATTTCTCGACCGTGCTGGCATCACTGCCCCATCAGTCTGGCGCGCCCGTGCACCTGCGGTTGACTGACGGCACCTATCCCTGGGCGTCGCTGGCCTGGACGAAGGGCGGCACGGCCGGGTCTCCGATCTACGTCAGCGCCGCCACCTTGGGCGGTGTCGTCATCAGCACACCATCTGGCGTGTGCCTGCGCCCGCAGTCCAGCCATGTGGTGTTTGAGCGCCTGCGCTTTCAGGGCAGCGGTGTTGACAGCGGCACGGCCGCAACGTCGGAATGGATGGCCATACCCGGCGGTGCGCCGCTGTACACCAACTGGACGGTGCGCGACTGCGAAGTGCTGGGCTTTGATGTGGGTGCCAAGAGCTTTGCACCGGTGCACAACTTCCACCTTCGTCGCACCAAGCTGGTGGGCAACAACGACTGGCCCGCCGCCTTTGCGCCCAACGGCTTCGGCCAGGCCAACAACAATGCCACCTGGAACGACCACGGCATCTGCCTGCCCGGCATCGGCAACAGCGCGGTGAGTTGCGAGATCACGGGCTTCGGTGACAGCTGGCGCACCTACGCCAACAGCGACAGCAAGCAGTACACCGCTGGCTGCGGCATGACCTGGTGCGACATCCGCAACAGCGGCGACGACATGGCCGAATTTGACGGCAGCTGCGGCAACAGCTATGCGTTCGAGTGCCGGGGCCGCAATGTGGGCAACGGCATCAGCGCCGACGACACCTACGGGCCTTGCTGGGTGATCAAGCCGCTGATCATCAACCCGTCACGCGGGCCGCTGAAGTTGACCAGCAACAGCTTCGGTGTGAAGGTCATCAACGGCACGTTTGTGATGACGGGCAAGGGCCCTGCAGACCACGGCCTGCTGGTGCCAGGCGGTGGCACGCAAGACGGCTTTTCGCTGATCAACTGCGCCGTGCACTACACGGGCGCGGGCAACGCGCTGCACTGGTCTTCAGGCCTGCTGCGTGACGCCTGGGCGAACAATGCGTGGCACCCTGACCGCGGGTTCTTGATAAACGGTGTTGGCAACTACAGCACGCTGGCCGCCGCCAAGACGGGCAACCCGGCACGCTTTGCAAACGACGTGATTCTGGGTGCGCAACCTTTCGCGGTGCCCATCGCGCTGGGCGCCACCTGCGTCACCGAATACACCGGCGCCGCCACCGGGCAGCTGGCATCGGGCAATGCAGCACGCAACGCGGGCACGCCCGTGGCCGGGGTGACTGATGGCTACACCGGTGCTGCGCCTGACATCGGCTGCGTGATTGCCGGCCAGGCCGCGCCGGTGTACGGCGTGCCCACCGCCGCGCCGAGCTGGGAGCGGCCTGCACCAGGCGCAGCGGCGCAGATTGGCTACACCACCGGCGCGCACCCGCAGGGCAAGCCTGCGGTGTTCAACAGCCTGGACCCGGTGAACTTTCCTTCCTGGAACCCTGGCCCCGCTTCCGGCCCGTGGGGCGGCACGGGCCTGCGCGGCAGCAAAAACTGGAATTCGGCAAACGACTACGGCGGCGTTTTCTGGGCCGACACCACACAGCAAGCGGTGACTGACGGTGGCGGGCATGTGGCCTTCTGCCCGTCTGCGCCGCAGGCCTTCAACTCTTCCGACTTGTCGTATTCGTGGTTGGCCACGCCACTGCCATCTGATGGTCTGAGCCTTTGCCCAGCCGACATGACGGCGGGGCAAATTGATGCCGCCTACCCCGGCGGGCAGGTGGATACCAGCTGGGGTGAATGGCTGGGCAGCTACACCGGCAACGCTTCGCAGTACCAGCAGCCGGGCAAGATCTTCCCCTTCTCGGGCCACGCCTACTACGGCCGCTTCTGGGTGCCTGGGTCAGCGCACGGCAACACCAACGGCGCCATCATCATCTGCAGCGCAGGCACGGGCAACGGCCAATCCACGGGCATCAACGCATGCCACCACTTCGACCTGGACACCGGTACCTACCAGCGCGCGGCCAACAAGCGGGTGGACGCCAACAGCACCGCAGCGGGCGGCACCATCTACCACCCGGGTGTCGGCAAAGGCTTTGCCTTCACCAGCGGTTCAACCGCGTTCAAGGGCGCGTTTGATGTGTACGACCCGGCCACCCGCACCTGGTCGCGCGTCACCACCACCAACCAGGTGGTTGCGGTAGCCGACGCTTGCGGTTTGGGTGCGTGGTTTTCATCTGCAGAGCCCCAGGGCCTGCTGTTCAACTTTGTGCCCGAGAACAGCAGCGGCAATGCAGCCTACAACCTGGCCACAAGCGTGCAGGTGTGGGCCATGTCTGCTGCCGCGGCCACGGCCAACGGCGGCACATGGACGCGCCTGGCTGTAAGCGCCACCAGCTGGCCGCAGATCTTGGCTGGCGACGGTGGCGACATCACCGGGCCCACCTGCGCGGCCATCGGCTGGTGTTTCGTGCCGGCGCTGAATTCATTCTTCGCGGTCAACGGCCAGCACGGCAGCAACACGCTGTGGCGCTTGAGCCCGCCTGCCGGCGCCACCACGCTGGCGCAGCTGCTGGCCGGCACCTGGACGGTGACGACGCAAACCTGGACCGGTGCGGCCCTTGAATCGC
Source organism: Burkholderiales bacterium (assembly GCA_043717565.1). Taxonomy (GTDB): domain Bacteria; phylum Pseudomonadota; class Gammaproteobacteria; order Burkholderiales; family Burkholderiaceae_C; genus Rubrivivax. The sequence continues at coordinate 14,413 of JAYSXE010000140.1, forward strand.
GCCGCGGCGCAGGCATCGGCACGGGTGCACGCTTTGTCTACAACCGACTCGTTTTCAACAGCGCGAAGAACTGTCTGCAGTACATCCCGCAGGGGCTGACTGACCGCGTGACAGCCATCACCCCCGCGGGCCTTTGAGGTAACGCATGCCAACCCCATCAGCCTACGGCAGCACGTTCACCGCGCGAGACCCGGCGTTTTCGTCGACCTACAACGCGGGCAATATCGACGTGGGTACCGGCGGTGTCTACGTGCACGGCTGGGTGTATTCCACCGGCAGCACCAACAGCGTGACCAACGCTGACGCCGCGACCGGGCGGCCTGGTGGCGTGACGGTTGGCGGCACCCCGCTGACACTGGGCGCGCTGCAAGACCGCAATGTGGTGTTTGGTGCCAGCAGCGGCGGCTGGGTTGCTGAAGTGTTCGGCTTCCTGCCGGGCAAGACCGGATCGCAGGCTGTGGCGGCCACCCAGGTGACGGGCGGCGGCGCGCCATCGAATTCTGGCAAGCTGTGGGTGGACCTTCAGGTCTACAACAACGTGACTTCGGTGCCGGTGAAAACGGCCATTCCGCTCACCGCGGCAGCTGGCAATGCCATCAGTACCGCATTCACCAGCGCGTCGGGGCGGCTGGACGTGATGTCCACCCACACCAGCATGAGCCCGTCAAGCGCCGCTGCGATGTCGGCTGCAGCAGTGGCGCCCAGCGTGCTGAGCAGCGCGGCTGTGCCGCTGGTGAATGCTGCTGTCATTGCCGACCGTCCATCAGCTGCTTCGACGACGCTGGCAGTCAACACGACGCAGAGCTTCGGCTTTGCCTACATCGGCACGCAGCTGTCTTTGGCAGGTGAAGCACCAGACACCACGCCACCCACGCTGTCCAGCCCCACCGGCACCGGCGGCACGCTGTCTGCCACGGGCTCGGTCAGCACCAACGAAAGCGGCGGCACGCTGTACTACCTGTTCAGCGCCAACGCGACAGAAACCGTGCCCGCGCAGGGCAGCCCAATGACCGGCTGGTCTTCGCAGGCCGTGACGGCCACCGGCGTGCAGAACGTGTCGGCCAGCGGGCTGACGGCGGGCACGCGCTACCTGCACTTTGTGCACGACGACGCGGCGACAACGCCCAACCGCAGCGCGCGGGCCAGCAGCGGCAGCTTCACGGTGGCAGCCGGCAGCGGCGGCACCATCACCAGCCGCCCCTTGGTGCGCAACACCGGCACCACAGCCACCGACCCCTGGGCCTTGCACGCGCCTGGCCAGGCCATGACGTGCTTCGTCAGCAATCTGGCCACCGGCGCGCTGCTGGTCAAGCGCACGGGCTTGCTGACCAACGGCGCGGCCGTGGTCAGCTTCACCGATGCGGCCGTGCCGGTGGCGCCCGCCTATCGGGTGGACATCTACAACGAAAGCATGGCAGCGACCGACCCGGCCGCCTGGGGCATGGATGTCCTGCCCGCCACCTGATCGCAAACCGCACACCTGCGAGACCACATCATGACGATTTCAACCTTGACCCTGAACCCCGGTACCGGCGGGCCCGTGACGCCGCTGGATGACCTGACCAGTATCGATGGCGTGGCCGCGCCGGCCAACGCCAAAGCGCCGCTGACCAAGGCGGTGTGGGGCCCCACGGGCGAAGCCAACCAGACCAGCAAGGACCGCCCCATGCCGGTGGACACGTTGGCCCGTGTGGGCGTGTCGCGGCAGCTTGCGGCCGGTGCGGCCAGTGCAAACACCGCACTGACTGCAACCGCGCGCTGCATCAGCATCTTTGCGCGCCTGGCCAACATCCGCTATGCCATTGGCTCTGCGGCGCAAACTGCAACTGCCACCAGCCACTACATAGCGATCGGCGAACGGCTGGACATCGAACTGCCGGGCACTGCAAACATCGCCGTCATCCGCGCCGATGGTGTAGACGGCGTGCTTGAGCTGTCGGAGATGGCGTAATGCGCCTGCGCAGCACCAGGGCTGGCGCCACGGCACACCAGCGCCGGGTGTCGCCCTGGGGGCTGGACCTGGATTTCACAAGCGGAGTTCTTGACTCGCGTGTGACCTTCACGCGACCCAGCATGGCGACGATGTTCAACGCTGCAGGGCAGTTGGTGTACGCGCCGCACAACCTGGCGCTTTGGTCGGAGGACATCAGCAACGCGGCCTGGGCGAAAGTGGGCGCGGTGGTGCCGGTGGTCACAAGCAACGCTGGCTTGGCGCCAGACCAGAGCAACACGGCATCCTTGATCGACCTCACGCCAGCTTCGGATTGTCGCGTTGCCCAGACATATTCCAACCCTGTGCCGTCGGGATTTGCCATTTCAATGTCGGTGTGGCTGCGAGCTGAGCCTGGACAGTCAGGCTCCGTCGCTATGCAGGTCCGACGTGCTGATGCGAGCACGTCAACCACGCTGCTGGCAGTCACTGATCAATGGCAGCGCTTCACCTGGACTGTGGGCGCCGTGACCGGTGCAACTACAGCGCTTTGGTGGATCGCAAATCGCGCGCTGTCGGGGCACACACTCAATCGCGTGTTTGTTTGGGGCGCCCAGATTGAGTACGCAAACACTGTCGGCGAGTACCGCAAGACCACGTCGCTGGCCTACCACGGCCCCCGCTTTACACATGACCCTGTGACGAGGAACCCGCTTGGGCTGCTGCTGGAGCCTTCGGGCACAAATTCCTGTCTGCACTCCGCGAATCTTGCAGATGCTGTTTGGACGAAAACGTTTGTCTCGCTGGGTGGTTCAGTTGCAAGTCCTGTGGGCGCGGCTGTTTTGGTGGTTCCAAGTACGGCCAACAGCTTTCACAACTTGGCGCAGTCTGTAGTCAATAGCGCTGGCGCCACCACTGTGTCTTTTGTTGCCAAGGCATCGGGCTACGGAAAAATTGCAGTCCGCGAGGGTACAGCTACAGGCGCTGTTGCTGTCTGGGACGTGGCAGCTGGAACTGTTTTTACTGCTGGTGGCACGGCAACGTCTATCACAGCACTCGGCGGCGATTGGTATCGATGCTCGATGACTTGGACGGCGACAGCTGGCGCGCGCACTCACTTCATTTACATACTCGATGAAGCTTTCACGGGCAACAGTCCGCACACGTTTCAATGGATTGGAAACGGCGCTTCCGGCATTTTTGTTACAGAAGTCCAGGTTGAAACTGGTGACTACGCTAGCAGCTTAATCAGCACTGCGGCCAGCGCAGTGACACGCGCCGCTGATGTGGCGCGGATTGAGGGCGCAGCATTCGCCAGCCTCTTCAGCCCAACCGAGGGGACGTGCTACGTCGAAAGCAGAATTGACCGACACCCCGGGGCGTCAAGCTTTCCTGACATCTTCCGGTTTGGCGTCTCGGCAAACTTGGTGTCGGGATACTTCAATTCCGCGTCGTTGCGCTGCGAAGTGGTCATCCGAGCTGCCGGCGCAAACCAAGCTGTATTCACCCGAACCGGCTTAACGCCGGGTGTGCCAACCAAAATTGCAGTTTCTTATGCTGCAAATAGTTCAGCTTGCAGCATCAGCGGCAGCGCGGCTACAACCGACGTGGACTGTGCGTTACCAGCCGTCACGCCGACCGCGTTGCACATTGGCTGCAATGAGTCGTCCACCAATCAACTGGGCGGCACGGTTGCTCGATTACGCCTGAGCAGATCGCGCTTACCGAACGCCGAACTGCAAGCCATGACCGGCTGAAGTCATGCTGCACCTCTACACGCACGCCAATAACGCGCCTGCGCTAGGCATCCAGCCCGGCCGCACCTGCCGCGTGGGCGCCAGCATCGTGCCTGGCGCCTGCCACGTCGGCGCGCGTGGCCTGGGTATGCTTGGCTCGGAGATCAAGGCCGCCACCGCCACCGGTGAACACGGCGCCGGCCTGCTGATGAATGACGGAGTGGACGACAACCGGGAATACCGCCTGGTCATCACCGCCAGCACCTTTGCGGCGGGCAGTCTGCAGGTCTTCGAAGACGGCAGCATCGACTTCACGGGCTCCGGCACCGCGACGCAGACACTGTACGAATCGGGCGTGTCGGTGGGCAGTGCGGGGCTTGATTCAGGCTTCGACCCGCCCACCGTGGGCGTGCTGGGCGCCATGCAGGCTGCCCGCAGCATGCCGGCTTTTGCTGGGAGCTATGCGCCGCCAGGCGCATTGGGTGTGTTGCCCGCCATGCAGGCGCCGCGCAGCATGCCGGCAATTGCGGGTACATATAGCGTGCCGGCCTACAGTGGGGCGTTGGGCAGCATGCAGGCTGCACGCGGCATGCCCGCAATTGCTGGCAGCTACCAGGCGCCCATATACACCGGCGCGGTGCCAGACATGCAGCGGGCCAGCAGCATGCCGGCGATTGCAGGCCTGTACAGCAGCGCCGCGTGGACAGGTGTGCTTCCCGCCATGCAATTGGCCCGCGCCATGCCGGCCATCGCCGGCGCGTACGTGGGCCCCGGCTACCAAGGTGTGCTGCTGCCCATGCTGCGCACGGTGGAGATGGCGGCTTTTGTGGGCGTCTACACGGCACCCAGTGAACTGCCGCAGGCCACGCCGGGCTATGCCACGCAGGAAGACATGCGCGTGCGCTTCGGCCAGACCGAGCTGGTTCAGCTGACCGACCGCGCGCCCACGGCCGACCAGGTCGACACCGACGTGATGGGCCGCGCGCTGCTGGACGCCGACGCCGAGATCAACATGCGGCTGCACAGCCGCTATGCGCTGCCGCTTGAAAACGTGCCGCGCGTGCTGGTGAACATCGCGTGCGACATCGCGCGCTGGCGGCTGATGGAAGACCGCGCCACCGACCAGGTGACGCGCCGCTATGAAGAGGCTTTGAAGCTGCTGGACAGGATTGCCCAGGGCAAGCTTTCACTGGGCCTCGAGGCCGGTGAATCGCGCCTGAAAGCCACGGGCGGTCCGGCGGTGACGGGTGGCGCCCGGGTGTTTTCGCGCAAGCGACTGGCCGACTACGCGGGCGACAACTGAAGATCGGTCCACCATGAACCTGGTTGACACCGAAGACTTCATCATCGACGCGGCCAAGGCAGCGCTGGGTGACCGTGTGCGCGGTGTGCAAAGCCTGCCCGGCGACTGGGACGACGAGATGCTGAAGCGCTTTGCAGGCTTCACGCCTGGCGCGTTTGTGTCCTTCGGCGGTGGCAGCCGGCTGACGAACACGGGCGAGCCCGAGGCGCGCATCAGCGGCCGGTGGTCGGTGATCGTGTGCACGTCGCACGCCAGCGGCGAGGCTGCGCGCAGGCGGGGCGACAAGCTGCAGGCCGGCTGCTATGAACTGATGACGCGCCTGGTGCCCGCGCTGCACGGCCTGGTGGTGCCCCGCGTGGGAACGCTTGACCTGGTGGCGGTGGAGAACCTTTTCACCGGCACGGTGCTGAACCAGGGCCTGGCTGTGTACACACTGATCTTCGGTTTGCCCACCACGTTCGACATACCGCAACTGGATACACAGACTGCAAACCTTGACAGGGTGTATGTGCAGTACGACGTGCCGCCCCTTACTCAGGGACTACACGGCAAGTGGCTGGCAGGCGACAACAGCGACGGGGCACCCGACGCGCAAGACCGGATCAATCTGGCGCGCTGACGGCGCCGCCTTTCGCATCGCATTCAAAGGGAGTTCACAGTGAGCATTGCATTCAACAGCATCCCCATCAGCATCCGCACGCCGGGGCAGTACATCGAATTCGATAACAGCCGCGCCGTGCAGGGCCTGCCGGCCGTGCAGCACCGGCTGCTGGTGTTGGGGCAGCGCCTTTCAACGGGCACACAGGCGGCAGCGGTGCCGGTGCGCATCTTGTCGGCCGGCCAGGCCGAAGACCACTTCGGCCGCGGCAGCATGCTGGCGGCCATGCTGGCTGCGTTGAAGGCGGCCAACACCTACACCGAGTGCTGGGCTGTTGCTGTGGATGACCTGCAGGCCGGCGCGGCTGCGCAAGGCACGCTGACGCTGACGGGTTCGCCCACCGAGGCGGGCACCCTGAACCTGTATGTGGCCGGCCAGGAGGTGAAGGTGGGCGTGGCCAGCGGGCAGAGCGCGGCCAGCCTGGCAACGGCGGTGGCAGCTGCCGTGCAGGCCGACACCAGCCTGCCGGTGACGGCTGCTTCCGCGGCCGGCGTGGCGACCTTCACCGCGCGGCACAAGGGCGAGGTGGGCAACAGCCTGGACCTGCGGGTGAACTACTACCAAGGCGAGCGCACGCCCAAGGGCCTGGGCGTGGCCTTTGGCGCTATGTCGGGTGGTACGGGCAACCCGGACGTTTCAGCCACAATTGCTTCGCTGGCCGACGAGCACTTTCACACCTGGGTGGTGCCGTATACCGACACCGCCAACCTGGTGCGAGTGGAAGCGGCCATGAGCCTGCGCTTCGGCCCGATGGTGCAGCGCGAGGGGCACACCTTCACTGCTGTGAGCGGCACACACGCACAGGTTTCGGCCCTTGGCGACGCCCGCAACAGCCCGCACCTGACCATCATGGGTGCCGGCAAGAGCCCCACGCCGGCCTATGCATGGGCGGCCGTGGCGGCTGCGGTTGATGCCTTTGAGCCCGACCCCGCACGGCCGCGCCAGACGCTGCCGCTGCCGGGCCTGCTGCCGCCGGCCATCGGCGACCGCTACACCCGCGACGAGCGCAACCTGCACCTGTTTGACGGCATCAGTACCACCACGGTGGACGCTGGCGGCCAGGTGCTGGTGGAGCGGCTGATCACCAGCTACAAGACCAACGCCTTCGGTGTGCAGGACATCAGCTACCTGGACATCGAGACCATGCGCACCATTGCCTACCTGCGGCTGAGTGTGCGGGCACGCATTGCGCTGAAGTTCCCGCGCCACAAGCTGGCCAGCGACGGCACGCGCTTCGGGCCGGGGCAGCCGGTGGTAACGCCCAACGTCATCCGCGCCGAGCTGGTGGCGCTGTTTGGCCAGTGGGAAGAGGCCGGCTTGGCTGAGGGCATGGAGCAGTTCAAGCGCGACCTGGTGGTGCAGCGCAACGGCGAAGACCCCAACCGGCTGGACGCGGTGATACCGCCCGACGTGATCAACCAGCTGCGCGTCTTCGCAGCGCAGATTCAGTTCAGGCTGTAAGCCTGGGGGGCACCAGCCGTGGCTGTATCTGTACTGATCCGCAACCAAGAGCCCGAGGGCGCCGCTTCAGCACTGGCCGTGGTGCTGGTGACCGTGGGCGACCTGGAAGCAGAAGAAGTGAAGCACGTTTTGCCGCCGCAGGGCGAGATTGCCCTGCAGGTGCACGACGGACAGTTTTTGATGGTCGATGAGACCCATAAGGAAGCCCCATGAGCCAGACCCATTCCATCGCCTACATCAAGGTCGACGGCGACCTGCTGCGCACGCTGCCCGGCGCCAAGATCAAGCTGGGCGGCAAGAAGCGCGAGCCCGTGGTGGGCGACAGCAGCGTGCATGGCTTCGCTGAAAAGCTGGAGCCCAGCATGCTGGAGTGCGAAATCTCGCTGGTGGCCGGCTACAGCCTGGCCCGCCTGTCTGCCATCAGCAATGCCACCGTGACGTATGAGGCCGACACCGGCCAGACCTACGTCATCCGCGACGCCTTCGTCACCGAGACGCTGGAACTGAACGGCGGCGAGGGCGGCAAGGTGGCGCTGAAGTTTGCGGGCCAGCCGGCTGAGGAGATGGTGGCGTGACGGCCGCCGCTGTGGCCAAGAAAGCCAGCGTGCTGGAGTACACGCTGAAGTACCCGGTGGAGCTGCGCAACACGGTGGGCGACGTGGTGGAGACCATCACCACGCTGCAGCTTCGCCGGTTGAAGGCGCGCGAGCTGCGCGCTTTGGACAACTGCAAGGGCAACGGCAGCATCCTGCTGATGATGCTGGGCGTGAGCGCCGGGCTGCCGCCCTCCACGGTGGACGAGCTGGACGCCGAAGACGCGGCCGAGGCCGGCACCATCGTTGCGGATTTTCTGGGGGGCTCCCTGACGACTGGCGCAGCCGCATCGCCGAAATAGCCCAGTGCTTGCACTGGAGCCACGCCGAGCTGATGGACATGGACGTGCCAGAGCTGATGGCCTGGCATGAGCAGGTAGCCCGCATCAACAAAGCATTGGCCGGTGAAGCATGACTCTGAAACTGCAGTTCGTTGTTGAGGCGATAGACAACGCCACGGCCAAGGTGCGCGAGGTGAACCGCGCCGTTGAAAAGAGCCGTGAACCCTGGTTGAAGGTGCGGGCTTCGGCGCGCGAGTTCTTCAACGAAGCGGGCTGGACCAAGCTGCAAAGGCAGATGGACGTTGTCCGCGAGCGTGGTGCGGCCATCACCACCTGGGGCCGCAATGCTTCGGCAGCGATGTTGGGCTTGGGTGCTGCTGCCGCCACGGGCCTGTTCGGCATACAGCGCCTGGCCGACGGCGTGGACCGCATCAACGACACGGCCCAGGGCTTGGGTGTCAGCGCGCAGCGCCTGCAAGAGGTTGGCTATGCCGCCAAGATGAACGGCAGCAGCTTTGAAGAGGTTGCACAAAGCCTGGTGTTCATGAACAAGAACATGGCCGAGGCGCGCCAAGGCAACAAGGAAATGGTGCTGTGGATGGCCCGCGCGGGCATTTCCGCCGCCGACTTGAAGAACAAGAACTTTACGGCGGTGGACGCGTTTGAGCGCATGTCAGACACCTTTGCGAGCGTGGGCGACAAGGGCGACAACTCTCAAAAGAAGATCGCGCACACCACGCAGCTGCTGGGCCGCCAGGGCATCAAGATGATCCAGCTGATGAATGGTGGCGGCGCAGCTTTGCGTGGCTTCTATGCTGAGGCCAACCGCGTGGGCGCGGTGCTGTCTGACAAGACCATCAAGGCGATGGGCGACTTCAACGACAGCATGGACAAGACCAAGCTGACGCTGTTTGGCGCGATCGCCACCGCGCTGGGCCCGGCTGCCAATATGCTGGGCGGCATCGCAGAGCGGGTCGTGGAATGGACAGTGGCCAATCGCGCGCTGATCGCGACCCGAGTTGAGGAATTCATCAAGCGGGTGGAGCAGGGCTTGCCTGCGTTCGTGGCCGGCGTGGTCCAGGTCGCAGACGCCATCGGTGAGGTGGCCAGTGTTGCGAACAGTGCAGCCAATGCCGTTGGGGGCTGGGGCAATGCAATGCTGGTCATTGCCGGGCTCTTTGCCGGGAAGTTCTTGCTTGACTTGCTGTTGTTCGGTGTGGCCGTCGCGGAGTTGATTGCAAAGTTCGCCGTGCTTTCGAAGTTTGTGGGTCTCATCGCAGCAGGTTTTGCGGCGGCCACGCTTCCGGTGTGGTTGCTGGTAGGCGCATTGGTTGCCGGTGCCGCCCTGGTGATGGCTTACTGGGAGCCCATCAGCAAGTTCTTCAGTGATCTTTGGACGAAGGTTGAAGGGCTCTCTGGCGCTGGGGCGCGCTTCTTTGGCTTGGGAAGTACTTCACCCGTCAGTTCTGCAGGTGGGCCTGCAGGGTCGGCCATCCCGTCGGGCGGAATGAACCGTGTGGGCGGTGAGTTGAAGATTGCGATCACGGGCGCTCCGGCTCGGGTCGAGTCGCTGCGTAAATCGAACGGCAGCCTGCTGGACCTGTCGGTCGACACGGGCAAGGCAATGGCCGGCGCTTACTGACCCGATGGCCTGGCGCGACGATCTCATTGCCGCTTCTTTCCGCGGCGCCCCGTTCAAAGTGCGGTCGCACTCGGGCAACGTGGGCCGCCGCGTGCAGGTGCATGAGTTCCCGCTGCGCAATAAGCCTTACACCGAAGACCTGGGCCGCAAGAAGCGCGACTTCAAGATTGAGGCCTACGTGCTGGGCACCGACTACATGGGCCAGCGCGACGCGCTGCTGCGTGCTGCGGAATTGCCCGGGCCCGGCCAGTTGCAGCACCCATACCTGGGCGAGATGCGCGCCACGTGCATCGGCTGTGAGGTGCGTGAAGACACGGCAGAGGGCGGCATGGCCCGCTTCACGCTGGACTTCATCGAGGCCGGTGACCTGGCGTTCACAGGCGTGGCCGCCAGTACTGGTGCGGCCGTGGTGGCTGCGGCTGATGTGGCTTCAAGCGCTGCGCAAAGCAGCTTCACGGCTGCGCACAAGGTGGCGGGCAAGCCTGCCTTCGTGGCCCAAGGCTCGCAAAGCATCTTCAGCCGGGCGCTGAGGAACATGCAGGGCGTGGTGGGCCGTGTGCGTGCAGCGGCTGACCGCGTGGCCGAACTGAACCGCGACATTGAAGCGCAGCGGCGCGACCTGGTGGCGCTGATCTACACGCCTGCCAGCGCTGCGCAGGCGCTGGCGGGCAACGTGCGCCTGCTGGTGCGCAACGTGGCCACGGTGCCGCGCGACGCGCTGGCCCTGGCACGCACGCTGTACCAATTCGGCAGCCTGCTGCCGGCGGTGGACCCCAGCACCAGCAGCCGGCGCCAGCTGGCTACCAACCAGCACCAGATGCTGCAGCTGGTGCGCGTGGTGGCGTTGGCCGAGGGTGCGCGCGCTGCGGCGGCGGTGGCCTACGTCAGCTACGAGGACGCACTGGCCACGCGCGACGAGATCGTGGCTGGCATTGATGCCGCCTTCGATGACGGCGCCGACGATGACACCTTCGACGCCCTGCGCGCGTTGCGCGCCGCCGTGGTGCGTGACGTGGCCGCGCGCGGCGCCAACCTGGCACGCCTGGTGCGCTGGGTGCCGGCGGCCACCATGCCGGTGGTGGTGGCTGCGCAGCAGCTGTATGCGGCGCCCAGCCAGGCCGACGAGCTGCTGGCACGCAACCGCATCCGCCACCCGCTGTTTGTGCCTGGCGCCCGTGCGCTGGAGGTGCTGAGCAATGCTTGACATCACGCTGACCCTGCTGGCCGGTGGCCAGGTGCACGGCGGCTGGAAGACGGTGCGCGTGGTGCGCAGCATGCTGCATTGCGCGGGCGGCTTCGAGCTGGGCCTGGCCGAGCGCTGGAGCGGGCAAGAGGTGCGCCTGCCGGTGCGCCCAGGCACGCGCTGCACGGTGATGCTGGGCCAGGTGCCGGTGGTGACGGGCCATGTGGACGGCGCTGAGGTGGAGATTGACGCCGAGGCGCGCAGCGTGAACGTGGCCGGCCGCGACCTGACGGCTGACCTGGTGGACTGCAGCGCGGTGCGCAAGCCCGGGCAGTGGCGCGGCGCAAAGATTGAAGCCATTGCGCAAGATTTGTGCGCGCCCTTTGGGGTGCGTGTGGTGGCGGCGGTGGACACGGGCAAGGCGCTGGCCAGCTTTGCGCTGCAGATGGGCGAGACTGTGTTTGAAGCGCTGGATCGCGCGGCCCGCATTCGTGCGCTGCTGCTGGTGAGCGATGGCACCGGCGCGCTGGTGTTGACGCGTGCAGGCATTGCCCGCAGCCCCACCGCCCTGGTGCTGGGCCAGAACGTGCTGAAGGCACGCGCGCGGGTGGACATGCGCGACCGGTACAGCAGCTACACGGTGCTGGGCCAGGCGCCAGGCGGCGACTACTACAACGGCGCCCAGGCGTCGCAAGTGCGAGCTACCGCAACCGACCCGGGCGTGACGCGGCATCGACCGCTGCTGCTGACTAGCAGTGAGCCGGACCTTGCTGCAACGCTGCGTGAGCGTGTGTTGTGGGAGGCCAATGTTCGTGCCGCACGTGCCGTTCATGTCAGCGTTACCGTGCAAGGCTGGGCGCATGAAGGCGGTCTTTGGGAACCCAACACCATCGTGCCCGTGCGCTTGTCCGCTTTGGACCTGGATGAGGACTTGCTCATCACCGACGTCGAGTATTCGCTTGGGCAAGACGGAACGATCAGTGAGCTTTCGCTCACGCGCCGCGACGCTTTTCAAGTGCTTCCCTTGAGGGCGCCGCCTGCTGCCGGTTCCACTTCGTACTACACCCGATGAGAGGCATCAACCGCGCCCTGCAACCTCTGCGCAACCGCGTGGCGCTGATGATCAGCCGCGCGGTGGTGCTGCTGGTGAACGACGGTCTGAAGCTGCAGGGACTGCAGGTCAGCCTGCTGGCCGACGAGGTGCGCGACGATGTGGAGCGTTTTCAGAACTACGGCTTCACGTCGCACCCGCACGCCGGTGCCGAGGCCATTGCCGCTTCGGTGGCGGGCAACCGCGACCACGTGGTGGTGCTGGCTGTGGACGACAGGCGGTACCGCCTGAAAAGCCTGCAGGCCGGCGAGGTGGCGATCTACACCGACGAGGGCGACAAGATCGTGCTGAGGCGCGGCGGCGTGGTGGAGGTGACGGCCGCCACCAAGCTGCGTGTGGTGGCCCCGCTGGTGGAGATGACGGGTGCGCTGCAGGTGGCCGGCAACATCAACAGCGGCGGCAACGTGGTGGCCGCGGGCAACGTGGCCGACCAGGGCGGTGCGAAGACGATGGCAGGCATGCGCGCAGCCTTCAACCCGCACAAGCACGGCACCAGCCCCACACCTGACCAGAGCATGTAACCGTGGCCGACATTGCAACCACCTGGGTGAATGGCGCTGGCGCCTGGCTGCTGCGCGGCGGGGCGCTGCAGGCCGACGACGGCTTGCAGACCGCCGTGACGCTGAGCCTGTTCACCGACCGCCTGGCTGACGTGGGCGATGAGCTGCCAGGCGCGCAGACCAACCGCCGGGGCTGGTGGGGTGACGCGCTGGCCAGCGAGCCGGGCGACCTGATTGGCAGCCGGCTGTGGCTGCTGGCCCGCAGCAAAGAACAGCCGGGTGTGCTGCGCCGTGCCCAGGAATACGCGCAAGAAGCGCTGCAGTGGCTGCTGGACGACGGGGTGGCCCGCGCGGTGGACGTGCAGGCCGAATGGCAAAAGGGCCAGGGCGCGGCTTCGGCGCTGTGCCTGCTGGTGACGGTGACGCGCAACACCGACGCGGTGGTTCGTTACCGCTTTGATGACTTCTGGAAAGGGGCTTGAATGCCTTTCAATCGCCCGTCTTTGGCTGACCTGGCTGACCGTGCCAGCACCGACATCGAAGCCGCGCTGCCGGGCGCTGATGCGCGGCTGCGGCGCAGCAACCTGAACGTGCTGGCGCGTGTGCACGCCGGTGCATTGCATGGCGTGTACGGCTACCTGGCGTGGCTGGCTGAGCAGCTGATGGTGGACACGGCCGAGACCGTGTTCCTGGACCGCTATGCGGGCATCTGGGGCGTGCTGCGGCTGCCTGCTGCATACGCCAGCGGCACGGTGGACGTGACGGGCACCACGGGTGCTGTGGTGCCGGCTGGTGCTTCAGTGCAGCGCAGCGACGGCGCGGCCTATGTGACCACCGCCGATGCCGCGCTGGTGGCGGGTGCGGCCAGCGTGCCGGTGGCGGCCGTTGTGGCTGGCCTGGCAGGTAATGCAGACCCGCTGACGCAGATGGGATTCGCGCAGCCGGTGCCTGGCGTGGCCAGTGCTGCGCTGGTGGGCGCTGCCGGCCTTGCGCAGGGTGCTGACCGCGAGACTGATGAGGCGCTGCGTGCGCGTGTGCTGGCGCGCATTCAGCAGCCGCCGATGGGTGGTGCGGCAGCCGACTACGTGGCCTGGGCACTGGAGGTGCCCGGCGTTACGCGCGCCTGGGTGTACCCGCTGGAGGGTGGCGTGGGCAAGGTGGTGGTGCGCTTCGTGCGCGACGCCGATGCGGGCTTCATTCCCGACGCGGCCGAGGTGGCGGCGGTGCAGCAGTACATCAACGATCGCAGGCCCGTGACGGCGCAGGTGACAGTGCTGGCACCGGTTGCCGCGCCGCTGAGCATGAGCATTGCACTGACACCGAACACAGCAGCTGTGCGTGCTGCGGTGCAGGCCGAGCTGGCCGACCTGTTGCGGCGCGAAGCCAAGCCGGGCGGCACCATCCTGGTCAGCCAACTGCGCGAGGCCATCAGCGTGGCTGCGGGGGAGACCAACAACGTGCTGTCGTCGCCCGGCGCGGACGTGACGCATGCAGCGGGGCTGATGCCCACGCTGGGCACCATCACCTGGGCGTGACATGAGTAATCCAGTGGTTCGGCGGTTGACCGAAGACGAGGGCATCGGCCTGGCCGAAGATGTGGTGGGCCAGCGGCTGCGCCTGCGGGTGCGGCGTGAAATCGTGGCCTTCCTGGCCGACCTGGCGAACACGGCCCGCGTGGACCGTGGCGCGGGTGTCGTGGGGTTCAACATCTCGCTGGACTACCCCGACGGCAGCGTAGGCGCGGCCGTCAAGACCTTGTTCTTGGGCGGCGGCGGTGGTGGTGGCGGTGGGTGGTCAAGCGTGGACGCGCTGCTGGTGGCCCTGGAAGGGCGCCTGGGCACTGCGCAACTGAACCAGAGCCTGCTGGACAGCATCGAGCAGATTGACGCGCCTGGCACGGGTTTGGTGGCGCGCGTGGATGGATTGACCGAAACCTACGGCAGCACGGTTGCTGCTGCGGCCAGTGCGGCCACTGCAAGCGCCAAGCAGGCAGAGGCGGTGGCTGCTGCGAACAGTGCCACCACGGCTGCCAACACCGCAACCACCCAGGCCGGCGTGACCACCACGCAAGCCAACAATGCGGGGGCCAGCGCTTCGGCCGCGGCCACCAGCGCCGGCGCTGCGAGCAGCTCGGCCGGCGCTGCGGGAACCAGCGCAACGGCGTCGCAGGCTTCGCGCCTGGCGGCTGAGACGGCGGCCAACAACGCGGGGACGAGTGCCTCGGCTGCGGCTACCAGTGCCAGCGCGGCGAGCAGCTCGTCGACGGCCGCTGGGACCAGCGCAACGGCTTCGCAATCAGCACGGGTGGCTGCCGAGACTGCGGCCTCGAGTGCGGGCACGTCCAGCAACAGCGCTGCAACTGCAGCGACCACAGCGGAGGGGCACGCGTCAGCCGCAGCCACACACTTCAGCAACACGGTGGCCGCGACGGGGTCTTTGACGGCGTCGGTGTCGTCGCTGTCATCAGCGGTGGCCGGGCCCGGCGGCCTGCAAGCACAGCACGTGCTGAAAGTGGCTGCTACGCGCAGCGATGGCAAGAAGGTTTTCGCAAGCATTGGCCTGGCTGCGGATGGCACTACCGTCGCTGGCGAGGGGCAGATTCTGCTGGTGGCCGACCAGCTGGTGTTTGTGCCTGCTGACAACATCAACGCAGCGCCGCAGCAGCTGATGACGGTGGGCACCGTCGACGGGGTGACTACGCTGGTGGTGCCGGCGGCGCGCATTGGCGACCTGACGGTGGGCACAGCCAAGGTGATGGCCAACGCGTTCACTGACGTGAATTCGCTGCGAGTGGACTACGACGAGCACACCTACGCGTGGGGTGCTGGCAATCGGGACCGCATCTTCGCTGCGCGCTCGGTGGCCAACAACACTGGGCTGCCTTTCCCGATTGAAGTGTCAGTCTTCTCAGCACGAAAGCTGCAGACGCCGTCTGGCATGGTGGGTACGACGAACCTCAGGACCTTCATTGCAATTCTCAACGAGACCGACTCTCTGGGTGTTAGCAGCCAGCAGGATTGGATGCCCGAATTGATCACCGCCCAGGCCGCGGGCGTGACAACCGGCTGGGTGAGGGAATCGGTGTCTTTTGAGGTGGTTATTCCCGCGGGCAAGACATTCACTTTCACCCCCTACTCGCGCGTGGCACCCAACGTTGGAAGCACCGGCAGTGTGGTCTTGACGACGCAGGCCTTTTCGATGCGGTTGACATCGTGCAAGCGCTGAGTTCGGGCGATGGCAAACCAGGCCCATCTGTATGTGGTTGCCGAGGACCTGGGCCCGCTGGGCTTTGGTGAAGCGCTGCTGATCTGGGACACGCCCATGCAACAACTTGCCCGTGAACAGTTCGGCTTGACGCCCTATCTGCGTGACGACTACCAGCAGGCCTTGGCGGCCTTGTTGCCCGAGGGGGCGGCTTGGCCGCGTGAGGCCGGTTCTGTGTTGATGCGCCTGCTGGGCGCGCTGGCAGTAGAGCTGGAGCGCGTTGACGCCCGTGCGGCCCTTCTGATGGCCGAAACCGACCCCGCATCAACGACTGAATTGCTGGCTGACTGGGAGCGTGTGGTGGGGCTGCCAGACCCCTGCGTCACGCAGGCCCAAACGGTGGCTGAAAGGCGTGCCGCTTTGGAGGGCCGATTGACCAGCATCGGGGGGCAATCGATGCCCTTCTTTTTGCAGCTGGCGCAGCGTCTGGGCTACACCGTGACCATCGACGAATTCGCGTCGGCGGCAGCGGCCACGGCAGCCGGCATTTCCTTCACCGGCGACGAGTGGGCACACACCTGGCGAGTGAACGTGCCGAGCACCGTTGGCATCACGCCGTTCAGGGCTGGTTCAGGGGCCGCTGGTGAGCCCTTGCGGGCCTGGTCGAACGAGGTCATCGAGTGCCAGTTCAACCGCCTGAAGCCGGCTCATTCCAGGCTGCTTTTTGCCTACAACCCATAAGCTCAAAGGAGCCTGAAACATGCATCGAATTGACGGCCCCGGCGCTGCCCCTGGCGGGCTCTTCACGGACGGTGATCCTGCCGTTGGAACGCCTGCCACCGTGGTGACCGACGACTGGCTGAACGCGACGCAGGAAGAGCTGGCAAACGTCGTGTTGGCGGCGGGTTTCTCGCTGTCGAAATCCGACAACGCACAGGTGCTGAAAGCCATCGGCATATTGATCGACCTGGCGGTGCCCGTGGGCACTGTACAGATGGGCTATTTCTCAGGCGCCTTGCCGGGCTATTTGATGATGCGCGGAGAGATCAAAAACCGGACCGCTTACCCACGCCTGTGGGCCGCAATGCAGGCCCGTGGGTGCGTTGTTTCAGAGGCTGCCTGGCTGGCCGGCCAAAGCGGCATGTTCAGTGATGGGGACGGTTCGACAACCTTCCGGACCCCGAGGCCTGGCGGTCGATTTCCTCGCCTGCTTGACGACGGCTCGGGGCTGGACGCGGGGCGGTCGCTGGGCAGCGTCCAGGCCGACGAGCTGAGGTCTCACACCCACGACATGGGCAGCGATGTCTTGGGTTCAGGTGACTTCCCCACCGCTGCTGAATCGCCCCTGAGCGACGAGACCCGCACAGGTAACCCGACTCTCCCCACCGGTGGCGCCGAAACCCGCCCTGTGAACATCGCCTGGGCGGCGATGATCCGCTTTTGAACCCTCTTCGAACCGACCCCTAAGCCGGATTGGGCGGACTGGCTGTTACAAATCCGTCACTTGGTTTGGCCGGCCAAACCATGCGCCGGTTCTGGCCAAACCATGCGCCGCTTTACACATGATTCAAGCCAAGGCCGCGTGCCTTGCCCGAGGGGTGAAACTGGACGAACCCGGCTCACCAGATCCAATCGAGGCCGAAGCTCTCGCGATCCTGAGTAGCTCGCGTTCACGCAGCTGAGTTGTTCAGGCGACTGCACTGCCGACGCCGAAGCTTGATGGCTACTTTGTGGCTACATCCACTGCGCAGTTCGGCGGGACAATGAAAAAAGCACCTACCGCTTTCGCGCTAAGTGCTTGCTTCGACCGACTTTCTTTGGCTCCTCGACCTGGGCTCGAACCAGGGACCTACGGATTAACAGTCCGGCGCTCTACCGACTGAGCTATCGAGGAACTGAGCCAGGGAGTATATCCGGAAAACTCAGCGCTCCCGGTTGAACCGCTGCGGTACTACTGCGCGCAGCCGCGATGTTGGCCACGTTCCTGGCACCTGTTTACAGCGCGACCTGCACGCTGGCGTGCCACTGGCGGGCGGGCAGCGGGTACAGGTAGGCGTGGCCGAACTGGAAGGGTGTTTCTTTCCAGGCCCGCTGGTCGGCCACGTTGTCCACGCCCAGGCGCCATGTGGTGGCCAGGCCCGCCAACCTGGCCGCATACCGAGCGCTCAGGTCCACGCGTGTCCAGCCCGGCGTGGCCACGCTGTTGTCGGGCAAGACCTTGCGCGTGCCTTCATGGGTGGCAAAGGCCAGCAGGCTCAGCCCGGGCAGGGCGCCCACGTTGTAGGCAGCCTGCATCTTCAGCGTGCGCGCGGGCACGTTGGTGGGTTGCAAGCCGTTCTGCGCCGGGTCCAGCGTGCCGTTCACCCGCGCCTGCAGCAGCAGCGCGCTGCCGCGCAGGCTGAAGGCGCCCG
Source organism: Burkholderiales bacterium (assembly GCA_043717565.1). Taxonomy (GTDB): domain Bacteria; phylum Pseudomonadota; class Gammaproteobacteria; order Burkholderiales; family Burkholderiaceae_C; genus Rubrivivax. The sequence goes on from JAYSXE010000140.1 coordinate 32,426, forward strand.
CGCTCCATTCGGCGTCTGCCTCCACGCCGCGGTGGCGCTGCGTGCCGTTGTATTCGCGGGTGCAGGTGCGGGCTGCGTCACAGGCACCGATGTCGCCCCACTGTGGGCGTTCGATGTCGAAGATGGCCAGGTTCCAGGCCACAGCGCCCAGGCGCTGCTTCAACCCCGCCTCGAATTGGCGGCTCTTCAGCGCTGGCAGGGCTTGGCCGGCGTTGGTGTAGCGGCTGCGGTTGGGCGCCACTTCGCTTTCAACGCCCTGGCCGGCGTTGGCGTACAGCATCAGCCCCAGAGCCACGTCGTTGCTGACGCCCAACCAGGGCGTGGTGAACCGTTGCGTGTAGGCAGTGGGACGGCTGCCGTCGGTGCGCACGCTGGCGCGATCCAGGCTGCTGTGGCGCAGGCCGGCCCACAGCGCGGTGGCGCTGGCCAGCTGAACGCGGTACTGCGCCCGCAGTTCGGTGCTGCTTTCGTTGCGTTGGGTGTTTTCGTCGGTCAGTGCGGGCTCGCTGCCCACCTGCAGGTTGCCGCTGATGTGGCCGGTGCCCACGTAGTTGAAGGCTTGCTGGTTCAGGCGCTGTGTGTAGCGCGTGTTCAGGGCCCCCACGCTCAGGTGGTGCGTGGCGCCGCCCGTCTGCAACTTTCCGTTCACTTGCACGTCCAGTGCCTGGGTCTTCCTGCGTTCGCCCTCGCTTCGGTAGTCGTACAGGTCGAAGCTGCCATCGCTGCAATAGACCGCGTAGTTGTTCTCGGCACCGCAGCCATAGGGGAAAGCCACGCGGTCTTGCGTGGTCAGATCTTGCTGCGCCAGGTGCGCCACCGCCGCCCAGCCTGCGGCCAGCGTCTGCGTGTAGCGCAGCGACCCTGTGGTGCCGTCAAACACGACAGGTAGGCTCCACGCCTGGTTGTTCAGGTTGGTGCGCGGGTCGATGGTGTCAGCGGCAGGCAAGCGGCTGCCCAGCAGGCTGAATCCCGGCATGCTGGGTTGGCTTTGGTGTGACCGTTCCACTTCGGCTTCCAGCAACCCACCGGGGCCGACGGTTGTTTCCACCGCCAACGCCCACAGGTGGCGCCGGCCCTTCGCGTCGCGCAGCGCTGGGTCCAGCCGCGCACCTTCGGCGTTGAAGCGCCAGGCCAGGCCAGAAGTCGTGCTGCGGCCGATGTCCAGCGCCAGGCTGGTTTCGCCGCTTTCGGTTGCCACCGCCTGGGCGCTGGTGATGTCGCCCTGCGGCCGCTTGACCACCAGGTTCACCAGGCCCCCCGGCGAGCTGTTGCCCGCCTGCAGCCCGCTGGTGCCCTTGATCACTTCCAATGCCTGCTTGTTGGCGGTGGGCAGCACGGTCTCGGCGTTGATGGGCAGCCCATCGCGCCGGTAGTTGAAACGTGGGTCCAGGATGTAGCCGCGCACGGCCAGTTGGCCCCAGTAGCCCGGCGCGTTGTAGGCATCTGTGATGCTGGCCTCTAGCCGCGTGATGTCTGCCAGGCTGGTGATGCCGGCATCCTGCAACTGGCGCAGATGGATAACGGCGCCGCTGTACGGTGACTGGGCCAGCGGCACGTCGCCAAAACCGGCCACGCCGGCAGCATTCAGGCGGGCCGTGCGGCCCGTGACCGTGATGGTCTGCAGCGCGCCAGTGGGTGCGGCGGGGGCGGTTTGCGCAGCGGCCTGCAGGCTGGCCAGGCAGGCCAGGGTGATGACGGAAATGCAATGTCGTGCCATCGTGCTTCCTTAAAAAGCGATGGCAGGTGGGCAAACTTTCAACCTGGGCTGACCATAGGCGCCACCCGGTTCCGGCTGCTTCCCTGCGCGAGGATTACCTCAATCAGGTTCAAAGGGACTTTCTCAGCCGGGGTTGGCACGGCAGCCAACCTCAGCACCCCTAGCGAACGCGCCGCAGAAGAATTTCTGCAGCGCGGGGAGATTATCTATGCAACCACGGCCCGCGCAGGCGCAGGGCTTTGCGCGGCGTGGTCACCGGCCTTCAGCGGGCCAGCTGATCCAGCTTGCCGGTTTTGTCCTTCCAGTCATCTGCGTCGGGCAGCGGGGCCTTGCGCTTGGTGATGCTGGGCCAATTGCGCGACAGGTCGGCATTGATCTTGATGAAGGCGAGTTGTTCGCTGGGCACATCTTCTTCTGGCAGGATGGCGTTCACCGGGCATTCGGGAATGCAGACCGCGCAGTCGATGCATTCATCGGGGTCGATGACCAGCATGTTGGGGCCTTCGCGGAAGCAATCCACCGGGCAGACGTCCACGCAGTCGGTATATTTGCAGCGGATGCAGGATTCAAGAACAACGTGGGTCATGTCCGGGCTCGGTGTTGGGGCTGTGGGCGCGGTGCCGCCATGGCGACACGCGCAAACCACGCATTTTAGGGGCGGCACCCGTTGCGCAGCGGGCACCGCGCAGGCAGCAGGGTTGAAGCGGGTGCGTTGCAGGCTTGCGTTTGCGGCTGGCTGTGGTGGCTAGTCGGTGGCCAAGACCAGCACCGCGGCGCTGGTGCGGTGGCTGGCGGGGTCCACCACGATCAGCGCGCCACCCACGCGGTTGCTTGCGAAGGCTGCCAATGGCAACGGGTGCTGCAGTTCGAAGCGCACGTCGCCGATGTCGTTGACCTGCAGCTGTGCGCTGGGGCTGCGTTGCAGGGTGTGAATGTCCAGCCGCTGATCGATGGACACCAGGCGGGCCTGCACCCACTGGTTGCCATGCCGCAGCAGGTACTTGCGGCCCGCAACGGCCGGCTCGCTGTCCAGCCAGGCCAGCGTGGCGGTGAACTGCCGGGTTCCTTTCAGGCTGCCCGGGTGGGCCAGCCAGTTGCCGCGCGACACGTCCAGCTGGCGGTCCAGCACCACGCCGGCCGATTCGCCGGCCTGCGCATGGCCTTGTTTCGGGTTGCCGCGGTTGGGGTGGCGCACCTCGCTGACCACCGCTTCTTCGCCGCTGGGAAACACCTGCACGCGGTCACCCGCCCGCAGGCGGCCCTGCGCCACGCGGCCCCACAACACCCGCGGCTGCAAACCGGTGCCGTCGCCCTGGCGGGCGACGTATTGCACCGGCAGGCCGAAAGGGCCATCGGTGGCTTCCTGGCTGCTGGGTAGCCTTTCCAACACCTGCAGCAGGCTGGGCCCGTGGTACCAAGGGGCCGACAGCGGCTGTGTGACGTTGTCGCCGCGCAGCGCCGACACGGGCACCACGGCGGCCACCGCCATGCCGGCTGCTTGGGCAAAGCGGTGCAGGCTGCGCTGCACGGCGGCGAAAGCCGGGCCGGGGTCGGCCAGCGCGTCCAGCTTGTTCACCGCGAACACGATGCTGGGTACACGCAGCAGGTGCGCCAGCAGCGCGTGGCGCCGGGTCTGCGGCAGCAGTTCCACGGCAGCGCCGTGCTGTTGGGTGTCGAGCTTGGTGATGTCCACAAGCACCACCGCCGCGTCGCTGCCCGCGGCGGCCGTGACCATGTTGCGCGTGTACTGTTCGTGGCCCGGTGCGTCGGCAATGATGAACTTGCGCGAGGGCGTGGTGAAGTAGCGGTAGGCCACATCGATGGTGATGCCCTGTTCACGCTCGTCTTCCAGGCCGTCGGTCAGCAGCGACAGGTCGAAGTCGGGCCCACCCACCGCCAACGGCGCCGCATGGGCGCGCGACTGAAGGTTGTCCAGCTGGTCGGCCAGGATGGCTCGGCTGTCGTACAGCAGGCGGCCAATCAGCGTGCTCTTGCCGTCGTCCACGCTGCCCGCGGTCAGGAAGCGCAGCACGCGGTGCGGCTGGGCTTGGGCAGAAGCGACATCGGCATCGGCCGAATCGGCCTTCAGGGTGGTCGTGGTCGCGTGCATCAGAAATAACCTTCTTTCTTGCGTCGTTCCATGCTGCTGTCAGAACTGCGGTCGTCCATGCGTGTGGCGCCGCGTTCGCTGACGGTGACGGTCAGCGTCTCGGCCACGATGTCCACGGCGTTGGCTGCGTGGCTTTCCACCGGGCAGGTGCAGGTCATGTCGCCCACGGTTCTGAAGCGCACCGCCACGGTTTCCACCACGTCGCCCGATTGCGGGGCTGTCACGGGGGTCACGGGCAACAGCAGGCCTTTCTTGCGCACCACGGGCCGCGGGTGGCTGTAGTACAGCGCGGGCAGTGGCACGTGTTCGCTCGCCAGGTACAGCCACACGTCCAGTTCGGTCCAGTTGCTGATGGGGAAGGCGCGGAAGTGTTCACCCGGCCTGATGCGTGTGTTGAACAGGTTCCACAACTCCGGGCGCTGTTCCTTGGGCTGCCATTGGCCAAAGCTGTCGCGGTGGCTGAAGATGCGTTCCTTGGCGCGTGCCTTTTCCTCGTCGCGGCGGGCGCCGCCTATCAGGCAGTCGAAGCGGTGTTCCTCAATAGCCTCCAGCAGGGCCACCGTCTGGTGGCCGTTGCGCGACTCGCCCTCGTGCGCCAGCCGCACCGTGCCGCGGCGGATGCAGTCTTCCACGCTACCCACCAGCAGCCGTTCGCCCATCTCGGCCACACGCTGGTCGCGAAAGCTGATTACTTCGGGAAAGTTGTGCCCGGTGTCGACGTGCAGCAGCGGAAAAGGCAGTTGGCCACTGAAGCGCTGCCCGCCTTCGGAGTTCTTGAATGCCTTTTCGGCCAGCCGCAGCACGACGCACGAGTCCTTGCCGCCCGAAAACAGCAGTGCGGGGCGTTCAAAGCTGGCAGCCACCTCACGCAGGATGAATATGGCTTCTTCTTCCAACGCGTCCAGGTGCTGCTGGTCCAGGCCAGGCAACAGGTGTTCCAGCGGGGTGTTGGCGTTCATGGTGTTGCTTTCCCTGACAGTGACAGCGGTGAAACTTCTTCGGCCTTCACGTGCAGGCCGCATTCCTTGACGTCGTTCTCCCACCACCAACGGCCGGCGCGTGGGTCTTCGCCCACGGCAACCGCCCGCGTACAGGGCGCGCAGCCGATGCTGGGAAAGAACTCGTCATGCAGAGGGTTGGTGGGCACCTGGTGCAGGGACACGTAATGCCAGACGTCGGCCCAGCTCCAGTCGGCCAGCGGGCTGAACTTGCTGCGGCCTTGCGCGTCGGTGGTTTCAAAGGGCACGTCTTCGCGGCTGGCAGCCTGTTCGCGCCGCAACCCGGTCACCCAGGCGGTCTGGCCTTCAAGCATTCGCGCCAGCGGCTCCAGCTTGCGCAGGTGGCAGCAGGCCTTTCGCAGCTCAACGCTCTGCCGCATGGCCCAGGGCCCGTGCAATTCCACAAACTGCTGCGCCCGTTGCGGTGCTGGTTGCATGCGCCGCAACCGCAGGCCGTAGTGCGCCTCCAGCCGCGCCATCAGTTCCTCGGTCTGCGGGTGCAGCAGGCCCGTGTCCAGCGTGGCCAGGTTCACCGGCAGATGGTGGCGCGCGATGATGTCGGTCACCACCATGTCCTCGGCGCCCAGGCTGGTGGCCTGCACGACGCGGCCAGCGTGTTGCGTTGCAGCCTGCGCCAGCAGCCGTGTGGCGTGCTCGACCCGGGCTTCAAAGCCCGTGGTGGCGCGTGCGTACAGCGCGATGGCGGTCATGCCTGTGCCGCCGCCTCTCGCCGTTCGGCCAGCACACGCTGGTAGGGCGTGGTGATGAAGCCCAGCGCGCGCCGCGCCGCTTCTTCGCTCTGGCCTGCGGGCAGCTGCACGGCGTCAAAGCCGCAGCGGCGCAGCAGCGGCAGCATGTCGGCCAGCACCTCGCCAGTGGCCACCAGGCGGCCCTTGAACTGCACACGGCTGCGCAGCAGCACGGCCTGGCTGTAGGCACGGCCATCCGTCCACTTCGGGAACTGCAGCACCACGGTGCCCTGGTCACGCAGCGCAGCACCCAGTGCCAGCACGTCTTCGGTGTTGTCCAGCACGCGGGCGCCTTCGGGCAGCGTGTGAGTGGCGGTGTAGAAAGTGATGTCGTTGTCTTGCATGGTGCTACTCCGTGGCCACGGCCGTGCTGCGGCGTGTGGCGTCGGCGGCCTTCCTGAAGGGCAGGGTGCCCAGGCGGCGCGCGGTGTGGATGAAGTGCTCGCCGTTCTGGCGTTCACGCAGGTAGGTGTGGACCAGCGCCTCGATGGCGTCGGGCACTTCGTCAGCCGCAAACGAAGGGCCGATGACCTTGCCCGCCAAGGCGGGCCCGCTGAGCGTGCTGCCGTCGGCGCCCGCCACCGTGACCTGGTACCACTCGCTGCCGTCCTTGTCGACGCCCAGGATGCCAATGTGGCCGCTGTGGTGGTGGCCGCAGCTGTTGATGCAGCCGCTGATGTGCAGGTCGATGTCGCCAATGTCGTGCAGCTCGTCCAGATCGGTGAAACGCTCGGTGATGGCCGCGGCAATCGGCAGCGAACGGGCGTTGGCCAGCGCGCACAGGTCGCCGCCGGGGCAGGCGATCATGTCGGTCAGCAAACCGATGTTGGGCGTGGCGAAACCTTCTTCGCGAGCCGCCAGCCACAGCGCGCGCAGTTCGCTGGCGCGCACCCAGGGCAACAGCAGGTTCTGGTCGTGCGTGACGCGCAATTCGCCCTGGCTGAAGCGGTCGGCCAGTTCGGCGGCGCGTTCCATCTGGTCGGCGGTCACGTCGCCCGGGGGCTGGCCGGCGCGCTTCAGCGACAAGGTCACCGCGCGAAACCCGATGAGCTTGTGCGCATGCACGTTGCGTTGCGCCCAGCGCGTGTAGGCCGGCAGCGGCTGCGTGCGGTCGTCGGCAGGCTCAACTTCCGCGGCCACCGGCGCAAAAAAACTGGCCGCCACGCGGTCGAACTCGGCCTGCGGAACGAAGCTTGTCAGCGGGTCGGCGCACAGCGCGGCGAATTCGGCGTTCACCGCATCGACAAACCGCTGGCCTTCGGCCTTCACCAGGATCTTGATACGCGCCTTGTACAGGTTGTCGCGCCGGCCGTGCAAGTTGTAGACGCGCACCACCGCTTCGATGAACACCAGCACCTGCTGCCAGGGCACAAACGCGTTGACCAGAGTGGCCACCACCGGTGTGCGGCCCATGCCACCGCCGACGGCGACGGCAAAGCCGATGTCACCGCCCTCGTTGCGCTTCAGCGTCAGGCCAATGTCGTGCCAGGCGGTGGCGGCGCGGTCTTCGTGCGCACCGTTGACCGCGATCTTGAACTTGCGCGGCAGGAAGGCGAATTCCGGGTGGAACGAGCTCCACTGGCGCAGGATCTCGCAGTAGGGGCGCGGGTCGATCACCTCGTCGGCCGCCACACCGGCCAGCGCGTCGCTGGTGATGTTGCGTATGCAGTTGCCGCTGGTCTGGATGCCGTGCATGTCTACGTCGGCCAGCAGGTCCATCACGTCGGCGCTGTGCGTCAGCGGTATCCAGTTGAACTGGATGTTCTGCCGCGTGGTGAAGTGGCCGAAGCCGCCCCTTTCCTGCGCGGTGCCAGCGTCCTGCAGGTCGTGTTCGCGCGCGATGCGCGCCAGCTGGCGCAGCTGGCGGCTGTTCAGTTCGCCATAAGGCACCGCCACCCGCAACATGGGCGCGTGGCGTTGCACGTACCAGCCGTTTTGCAGCCGCAGCGGGCGAAAGTGCTCGTCGGGCAGCTGGCCCGCCAGGTGGCGCTGCAACTGGTCGCGGTATTGCGCGGCGCGCTCGTGGACGATCTGGCGGTCATGCGGTGTGTAGAGGTACATGTCGCGGGTACGGTTTGAAGGTTTGAGATTCGAAAAAGCGCTTCAGGCCAGCGCGCGCCACAAGTTGGCGGTGCTCACCAGCGTGATCACCGTGCCCACGGCAACCAGCAGTGCGCGCGTGTTCAGCCGGCGCGTCAGCCACGCGGCCAGCGGCGCGGCAAACAGACCGCCCACCACCAGGCCGGCCACGGTGGCCCAGGGCGTGCCTTCCACCAGCACCATGAACAGGCCTGCGCTGACGAAGGTGAGGAAGAACTCGGCCAGGTTCACCGACCCGATGGTGGTGCGCGGGTCGTGCCCTGTGCCCACCAGCGTGGTGGTGACCACGGGGCCCCAGCCACCACCGCCGGCGGCGTCGAGAAAGCCCCCCGCCAGGCCCAGCTTGGCCACATGCCGAGGGGCGCCGCCGCGCGGCTTGATGCGCTTGAAGGCCTTGCTCAGTACATACAGACCCATCACCAGCAGGTAGGCCGACACCACCGGTTTGATCAGCCCGCCGTCCACCTTGGACACCAGCGCCGCGCCCAGCAGCGCGCCGGCCATGCCGGGCACCAGCAGGCGCAGGAAGAGCTGCCGGTTCACGTTGCCCAGCTTGATGTGGGCCAGGCCCGAGACGCCGGTGGTGAAGACCTCGGCGATGTGCACGCTGGCCGTGGCCACAGCCGGGCTGGAACCGGTGGCCAGCAGGAAGCTGCTGGACGTGATGCCGTAGGCCATGCCCAGCGCGCCGTCCACCGCCTGGGCCACCAGGCCCACGGCCACGGCCCACCAGAAAGCTTCGTTTGCCAGCAGCGCGCGCAGCAGCGCGGCGCTGTCAGCGCGCTGCAGCAACTGGCTGGCTGCGAACGCGATGGCGCCCGACAGCAGCAACAGCACCGACCACGTGGCCAGCCGCAGCACCGGGTGGCTGGCGTCGCTGAACGCCCGCCGCTCCAGCGGGGGCAGGCCCAGCGCCTGGTGTTCAGCGCTCAGTGCATTGGTCGTGAGGTCGAGATCGCGGATCTTCATCGGGTGCCCGGTAGGCAGATGCTGCGTCGCAACAATCTGCTGAGTCGTCGCACTCTAAAAGCCCGTCGTTATTTCTCAAACGACTATTTGAAGCTTTGCATATATCTGAAAAATATATAAAGTCGCCGGCATCGCGGCGACAAACCTACAATCGCTGCATGAGAAGACGCCACGCCTTGCTGTCACTGCCCTTTCTGGCCAGTGGCTGCCAGCAACTGTCCAGCCCTCCCGCACAGTCAAAGTCGCCCGGCACGGCTGCCAGCGTGCCGCCAGCCCCGGTCGGGGCACCTGCGGTGCCGCCGCCGCCCAAGCCGCCGCGCGTCGGGCTGGCCTTGGGGGGCGGTGCGGCGCGGGGTTTTGCGCACATCGGCGTCATCCAGGCCCTGGAGGAAGCGGGCGTCAAGGTGGACCTGGTGGTGGGCACCTCAGCCGGCAGCCTGGTGGCGGCGCTGCTGGCGCACGGCAACACCGGCGCTGACATGGCCAGCCTGGCGCTGACCATGGACGAGAGCACGCTCACCGACTGGGCCTACCCCGGGCGCGGCATGCTGCGGGGTGAAGCGCTGGCACGGTTTGCGCGCCAGCACACCGGTGGGCTGACCATTGAACAGATGAAGATGCCGCTGGGCATCGTGGCCACCGACCTCGCCAGCGGTGCCGGCGTGCTGTTCCAGCGGGGCGACATCGGCGCGGCGGTGCGCGCGTCCAGCGCCGTGCCGGCCGTCTTCCAGCCAGTGAAGATTGGCGACCGCGAATACGTCGACGGTGGCTTGGTGGCCCCCGTTCCGGTGCGCTACGCGCGTCAGATGGGCGCGCAACTGGTGATTGCGGTGGACATCTCCACGCCGCCCGAGGCGGGTACACCCACCGACATGGTGAAGATGGTGCTGCAGACTTTCGCCATCATGGGCAAGAGCATCAGCAGCTTCGAACTGCGCGAGGCCGACGTGGTGATCCACCCGCCGCTGGTGGGCGTTTCCAGCGCCGACTTCACGTCGCGCGTGCGCGCCTTGCGCTCGGGCCGCGACGCCGCCGTGGCGCTGCTGCCTGCCATCAAGGCGCGCATCGCCGCGCTGACGCGTTAGCCGCGCGCCGCCGGGCAGCTGCCCAAAAGAAAAGCCTGGCGCCGATGCCGGCAGCCAGGCTTGAAGCACCTTTGAAGGGGTGCGGAGGAGAACTTCATGAAGACGGTGCCCAAGGCCCTACCCCCAGGCCCCTGTATAGACCCGCCCGGCCGTCAAAAGTTCAATGTGCTTTGGGCCTCTTGAACCCTGAGGCGCGTCGCCCCAAAAAAAACAGGCCCGCATCGGCGGGCCTGTCTGGGTAGAGCCTTGGGCCTGCCGGCGGTGCGCCGGCGCTGGCGTCAGGCGCGCTTGCCCTTGGCGGCGCTGGTGGCCGACTTGGTGGCGTTGACAGCGGTGTTGCTCATGGCCTGGAAGTTGGCTTCAGCGACTTCGGTGGCCTGCTTGGCCGCCTTGTGCATGCTTTCGTAGGCGTTGTTGGCAGCAGACATGGCCGACTTCACCAACGCCACGGCGCTTTCGGTGCCGGGGGGCGCGTTCTTGACGGCGCTGTCCACCACCGACAGCATCTTCTTCTGGCTGTCGGCCAGCGTGGCTTCGGCCGCCTTGGTGAAGTTGGCGTTGGTGCCGGCAACGATGTCATACACGTGGCGGCTGTAAGCGGCGGCCTTTTCGGCAGCGGGCTGCAGAAGACCGGCTTGCAGGGCCAGCAGGTCCTGGGCATCCTTGATCGACAGCGCGGCTTGCGCGGTGTCGGCAGCTTCGGTCAGGCTGGTACGGGCCACTTGCATGTTCAGTTCAACCAGCTTCTCGACGCCTTCAAAAGCCTTCGTGGTCAGGCCAAACAGGGTCTCGAGGGTGGCCTTCTGGGCAGCAACAAACTGGTCAGCGGTAAACGTGGTCATGGAAATCTCCTTGAGGTAGTGAAAAGGAAGGGAACCGTTGTGCCGCGCTGTGCTGTTCAAAAATTGCTGCGCTGCAACATGAAACGAAGTATAAACAGCCGGCTCCGGCTTGCAAGCACTTTTTGTTGCGCCGCAGCAATTTAGATGCGGCTTCCTAGAATGCGGCCGTGCTGGCCTTCCATTCCGACCATTTCGTGCTGCCGCTGCCCGCCGGCCACAGCTTCCCGATGACGAAGTACCGGTTGCTGCGCGAGGCCGCCGAAACGCAGCTGCCCGGGCTGCGCGTGACCGAGGCGCCGGAAGCCAGCGACGGCGAACTGGCGCTGGCACACGACCCCGACTGGATCAGCGCCGTGTGCGAAGGCACGCTCAGCGCGGCACAGCAGCGTGAGATCGGCTTTCCCTGGAGCGAACGCATGGTGGCGCGCTCGCGCCGCTCGGTGGGGGCCACGGTGGCTGCGGCGCGGGCGGTGCTTTTTGCAGGCGAGGGCGTGGCAGCCAACCTGGCTGGCGGCACGCACCACGCCTACGCGCACAAGGGTTCGGGTTACTGCGTGTTCAATGACGTGGCCGTGGCTGCGCGCCTGATGCAGGCCGAATGGCACCGCGTACACCGCCAACTGCTGCGTGTGTGGGTGATTGATCTGGACGTGCACCAGGGCAACGGCACGGCGTCCATCTTCCGCGACGACAGCACCGTCTACACGTTGTCGATGCACGGCGCGCGCAACTTCCCCTTCCGCAAGGAAGCCAGCGACCTGGACGTGGAACTGCCCGATGGCTGCACCGACGAACCGTACCTGCAGGCGCTTGACAAGGCACTGGCCGCGTCATGGCAGGCGCAAGGAGCCACGCCCCCCGGCCTGGCTTTCTACCTGGCCGGCGCCGACCCGCACGAAAACGACCGCCTGGGCCGACTGAAGATCAGCAGCGAAGGCCTGGCCGAGCGCGACCTGCGCGTGCTGCACTTTCTGCAGCAGCGCGGGGTGCCGGTGGCGCTGTCGATGGCGGGGGGCTACGGCCGCGATCTGGCGGTGACGGTGCAGGTGCAGCTGCAGACGCTGGCACTGGCGCTGCAAGCCTGGGGTGAACGGCAACAGACCCGCGGCCATGCGACAGCGGATGCAGAAACGCCGGGCCCGGGCGGGGAGGGCGCCGCTGCAGGCAGGGCAGAATTCCTGGCATGAATGCCGACCGACCCCAGCCGCTGCCGCGATCGGCATTCCCGCATTTCGAGACCATCGCCACGCGCTGGATGGACAACGACGCATACGGCCACGTCAACAACGTTGTGCACTACAGCTTCTTCGACACGGCTGTGAACCGCATGCTCATCCAGCGCGGCCTGCTCGACATCCACCACGGCAGCGTCATCGGCCTGGTGGTGCACACCCAGTGCCACTATTTCGACAGCATCGCCTTTCCGCAGGTGGTGCACGCCGGCGTGCGGGTGGCCCAGCTGGGCCGCAGCAGCGTGCGCTACGAACTGGGCCTTTTTGCAGACGAGTCACCGCAGTGCGCGGCCCGGGGTGAGTTCACCCACGTGGTCGTGGACCGCACCAGCCGCCGGCCCTTGGCCCTGCCCGACCACTACCGGGCGGTTCTGGAACAACTGAAGACACCTTGATGACGACCCCCACCTTGAACACTGACCCTGCCGTCACGGCGGCCCACACCGCGGCTGTTGACGCCGCCATCACGTCCCGCCGCTCGATGAGGGCCTTTCTGCCCACGCCGGTGCCCAGGCCGCTGGTGGAAGATCTGCTGGCGGTGGCCGCGCGCGCGCCTTCGGGCACCAACACGCAGCCCTGGCAGGTGCATGTGCTGACCGGTGCGGCGCTACACCGCATGTCGGCCGACGTCCTGCAGGCCTTCAACGACCCCGAGGAACGCGCCCGCCACACCGAAAACTACGCCTACTACCCCACGGAGTGGCGCAGCCCCTATGTGGACCGCCGGCGCAAGGTGGGCTGGGACCTGTACAGCCTGCTGGCCATCGGCAAGAGCGACAAGCAGCGCATGCACCAGCAGCACGCGCGCAACTACAGCTTCTTCGGCGCGCCAGTGGGCTTGATGTTCACCATCGACACCGTGATGCAACAGGGCAGCTGGCTCGACTACGGCATGTTCCTGCAGAACCTGATGGTGGCTGCGCGGGCGCGCGGCCTGCACACCTGCCCGCAGGCGGCGTTCACGCAGTTCCACCGCATCATCCTGCGCAACCTGGGCCTGGGTGACACGCAGACGCTGGTCTGCGGCATGTCGCTGGGTTATGCCGACCCGGCGGCGGTGGAAAACACGCTGGTGACCGAGCGCGAGCCGGTGCAGGGCTTTTCAAGGTTCCTGGACCAGTGAAGGGGCAGCCGCGCGCTGCGAAGTTTTGGCGCAGCGCTGCAAGGTTCACCCCTATCAATCAGGGCTGCTCCAATTTCTACAATGCCGGCTGCCTTTCAGCCTCCAGACCCTTGCAGACCCCGTGAAAAGCCAAAGAACCTGGGCCCTGTCCCTGCCCCTGTTGCTGTCCTTGTCGTTGACGCCCACCTGGGCCCAGGCGGCCACCGTTGACGGCAGCCAGTTCAACGCCTGGTGGGGCTTGCCCTTTGCCGGCATGTTGTTGTCCATTGCGCTGATGCCGCTGCTGGTGGCGCAGGTCTGGCACCACCATTTTGGCAAGATCACAGCCTTTTGGGCGCTGGCCTTCTTGTTGCCCTTTGGCGCCGTTTTTGGGGCCGATGCCGTGGGCTCGGCGGTCACCCACACCCTGCTGGCCGAATACATACCTTTCACGGCCCTGCTGGTGGCGCTTTTCACGGCCGCAGGGGGCATTTATGTGCGCGGCAATCTGCACGGCAGCCCGGCGGTCAATGTGGCCATCATGGCCGTGGGTTCGGTGCTGGCCAGCGTGATGGGCACCACCGGTGCTTCGATGCTGCTGATACGCCCCTTGATTCGCGCCAACGACAACCGCAAGCACTGCGCGCATGTGGTGGTGTTTTTCATCTTCACGGTCAGCAACGCCGGTGGCTCGCTCACCCCGCTGGGCGACCCACCCCTGTTTCTGGGTTTTCTGAAGGGCATCAGTTTCTTCTGGACCGTTCAACACATCTTCCCCGAGACGCTGTTCTTGTTATTCAGCCTGCTGGGCATCTTCTACGCCATCGACACCTGGTACTACCGGCGTGAAGGTGTGCAGCGCGTGGACCCCACGCCCGATTCACCCCGCCTGGGGCTGGACGGCGCCATCAACTTCCTGCCCCTGCTGGCGGTTGTGCTGCTGGTGTTGATGAGCGGCACCTGGAAGCCCGGCATCACTTTCAACGTGTGGGGCACGCCGGTTGAACTGCAGCAGATCGTGCGTGACGTGCTGTTGGTGGGCGTGACCTTGCTGTCGTTGGCCATCACGCCCAAAGGCGTGCGTGAAGCCAACCAGTTTTCCTGGGCGCCCATGCAGGAAGTGGCCAAGCTGTTCATTGGCATTTTCCTGACCATGATTCCCGTGCTGGCCATGCTGAAGGCCGGCGCAGTCGGGCCCTTTGCCGCGGTAGCCAACGCCGTCACAGGCCCCGACGGCCAACCGCTGCCCTGGGCCTATTTCTGGTTCAGCGGTGCGCTCAGTTCCTTCCTGGACAACGCGCCCACCTACCTGGTGTTTTTCAACCTGGCCGGCGGTGACCCTGCCGTGCTGATGACGACGCTGGCCACCACGCTGGCCGCCATCTCGGCCGGCTCGGTGTTCATGGGCGCCAACACCTACATCGGCAACGCGCCCAACTTCATGGTCAAAGCCATCGCCGAAGACCGCGGTGTGGCCATGCCCAGTTTCTTTGGCTACATGCTGTGGAGCGGTGCTGTGCTGCTGCCGCTGTTTGTGGTGATGACCTTCATCTGGTTCCGCTGAAAGGTCTTATGGGCAAGCTGCAAGTGCTGGTGGCGCGCGATGTGTTTCCCGACGTGGTGGCGCGCCTGCGCGAACACTTTGAGGTGCAAACCAATGCGCAGGACACCATCTTCACGAAGGCCGAGTTGATCAACCAACTGCAGGGCAAGGCCGGCGCCTTCACCACTGGCAGCGAGCGCATCGACGCCGAATTGCTGGCCGCCTGCCCGCGGTTGCGCGTGGTGGCCAACATGGCCGTGGGCTACAACAACTTCGACATTGCGGCCTGCACCGCAGCCGGTGTGCTGGCCACCAACACGCCCGACGTGCTGACCGAAACCACGGCCGATTTCGGCTTTGCGCTGATGATGGCCACTGCCCGTCGCATGGCCGAGAGTGAACGTTTCCTGCGCCGCGGCGAATGGAAGCAGTGGGCCTACGACATGTTCACCGGCAGCGACGTGCATGGCGCCACGCTGGGCATCCTGGGCATGGGCCGCATCGGCCAGGCCATTGCGAGGCGCGGTGCGTTGGGCTTTGGCATGAAGGTGCTGTATCACAACCGCAGCCGGCTGCCGGCTGAGCACGAAGAGCCCATCGGCGCCGTGTATGTGGACAAGTCCACGCTGCTGCGCGAGGCCGACCACCTGGTGCTGGTGCTGCCGTACAGCGCCAGCAGCCACCACGCCATCGGCACGGCCGAACTGGCGCAGATGAAGCCCACGGCCACGCTGACCAATGTGGCGCGCGGCGGCATCGTTGACGACGCGGCGCTGGCCGCTGCATTGCGCGAAGGCCGCATCGCAGCCGCCGGCCTGGACGTGTTTGAAGGCGAGCCGGCTGTGCACCCCGACCTGCTGACGCTGCCGAGCGTGGTGCTGACGCCGCACATCGCCAGCGCGAGCGTGGCCACCCGGCGCGCGATGGCCGACCTGGCGGCCGACAACCTGATTGCTGCACTCACCGGCGGCACGGCGCCCACGCCCATCAATCCCGAGGTGCTGAGCCACATGCGGGCCTGAGACAATCAGGGCCATGTCTTCGTGGCCCGTTTGGTTGCTGCCAGCGCTGCTGGCCCTGAATCTGCTGTTTGTGTTGCTGATGTGGCTGTGGCTGGCCTTGCGTCCAGGCGGCGACAGTGTGGCCGCACCCATCGAACGGCTGGAGCGCGAACTGCGCGACGAACTGGGCCGGCAAGGCCAGGGCACGCGCGCCGACCTGGGCACCTTCCAGCGGATGCTGCTGGCGCAAAGCGGCGACGTGGCGCGCACGCAGAACGAGCAGATCGACGCCTTTCGCGTGCAACTGGCCGCCACGCAGCAGCAGCAGGAATCGGCGCTGCGGCGCTTTTCAGACACGCTGGCCGAGCAGCTGCGCCTGCTGTCCGAAGCCAACGAACGACGGCAGGGCGAAATGCGGCAAGCGGTGGAAACGCGGCTGCTGGCGCTGCAGGAAGGCAACGAAAAGAAGCTGGAACAGATGCGAGCCACCGTGGACGAGAAGCTGCACGCCACGCTGGAACAGCGCCTGGGCGAGAGCTTCAAACAGGTGGCCGACCGGCTGGAACAGGTGCACAAGGGCCTGGGCGAGATGCAGGGCCTGGCGCGCGACGTGGGTTCTCTGAACCGCGTGCTCAGCAACGTGAAGGCACGCGGCATCTTCGGCGAGGTGCAGTTGGCTGGCCTGCTGGAACAGGTGTTCACGCCCGAGCAGTACGCCACCAATGTGGCCACGGTGCCCGGCAGCAACGAGCGCGTGGAATTCGCCATCCGGTTGCCGGGCCGCCACACCGACAAGGCCGGCGACGACACGCCGCTGTGGTTACCCATCGACGCCAAGTTCCCGCGTGAAGACTACGAACGGCTGATGGAAGCCCAGGAACGGGCCGACGTGCCCGGCATGGAAGTGGCCGGCAAGGCGCTGGAAACGCGCCTGCGGCTGGAGTCGCGCAGCATCAGCGACAAATACGTGTCGGCGCCGCACACCACCGACTTCGCCATCCTGTTCCTGCCCACCGAAGGCCTGTATGCCGAAGCCTTGCGGCGGCCGGGCCTGATGCAGGCCCTGCAGTCGGAATACAAGGTGATGCTGGCCGGCCCCACCACGCTGCTGGCCACGCTGAACAGCCTGCAGATGGGCTTTCGCACCCTGGCGCTGGAAAAGCGTTCCTCCGAGGTGTGGCAGGTGCTGGGAGCGGTGAAGACCGAGTTCAACAAGTTCGGTGAAGTGCTGGCCAAGACCAAGAAGAAGCTGGAAGAGGCCAGCAGCGGCATCGAGATGGCCGAGCGCCGCACGCGCGTGATGGTGCGCGAGCTCAAGGCCGTGCAGGCCATGCCCGAGGCCCGTACCGCCGAACTGTTGCCCGCGCTGACCGCGCGCAGCGACGACGAGGACACCAGTGGTTGACCGGGCTCTTGTCAGTGGCTGACAGACCTGCAGAAACGGGTGCGCCGGCAAGCGCATCCTTGCGGCAGACCCCGGGCCGCTTGTTGCTGGGGCTGGTGGCCGGCCAGTTGGGCATCCATGCGGTGATGGCCGGCCTGCGGCTGGCGTCTTCGCTGCAGGCGCTGCGCGAGGGCTACAGCGCCTGGGCCGTGGGCCTGCTGCTGGCGCTGTTTGCGGCAGCGCCCGTGCTCATCGCCTTTCCGGCCGGCCGCATGGCCGACCGCCTGGGTTACCACAAGCCCGTCTGGGTGGCCGTGGCCTGCACCATGCTGGGCGCGCTGTTGGCCGTGGGCTCCACCTGGGTGGAAGGGCACGGCCACTTTGTGCTGCTGTGCGCCGCGGCGGTGGCCGTGGGTGCGGGCACCAACGTGGGCATGCTCACCATCCAGCGCGCAGCCGGCATGGTGGCCGGCAGCAGCACTGAGCGCGTGCGCGTGTTCAGCTGGCTGGGGGTGGCGCCGCCGCTGTCCAACGTGCTGGGCCCGGTGATGGTGGGCTTCGTGATCGACGCCGCGGGGTTTCGCGCTGCCTACCTGGCGCTGCTGTTCCTGCCGCTGCTGACGCTGTTCACCATGCGTTTTGTGCCCGCCATCGAACCCACGCCGGTGCACGAAGCGGCGCACACCCGCCGCGCCTGGGACCTGCTGCGCGCGCCTGGCATGCGCCGGCTGCTGGTGGTGAACTGGCTGCTGTCGATGTGCTGGGACGTGCACCTGTTTGCAGTACCGGTGCTGGGGCACGAGCGGGGCTTCAATGCCGGCACCATGGGCTTGATCCTGGGCTGTTTCACCGCCACGGTCACGCTGGTGCGTGCATTCATTCCGTTCATCGCTTCCCGTCTGGAAGAGGTGACGGCGCTGCGCGCGGCGATGGTGGGCGCCGCGCTGGTGTTTGCCGTCTACCCGCTGACCACCAGCCCGTGGGCCATGGCCGCCTGCTCGGTGGTGCTGGGCGTGGCCATGGGCAGCGTGCAGCCGATGGTGCTGTCGATGCTGCACACCTTGACGCCCGATGACCGCCACGGCGAGTCGCTGGCTTTGCGTTCTCTGGTTTCCCACGCATCCAGCACGCTGATGCCGCTGGTGTTCGGTGCCAGTGGCACCGTCATCGGCGCCGGGGTGCTGTTCTGGCTGGTGGGCGCCAGCGTTGGCGGCGGTTCGTGGCTGGTGTCCGGCCTGCGCCGCGTGCGCGCCGAACGCGACTAGAAGCGGATGCGCCCCGGCACGGGCTCTGTCGGCGCCACGCCCTCCCGCGGGGGCAGGGCTGTGCGCGCCGGCTGGGGCCCTGCGGCGGCAGCAGGAGCCGACCCCTTCGGCGCCAGGTTGGCCACCGCCGGCGCTTTCCAGCCCTTGGGCAGGCGCGATTCCTTGGGGTAGCCCGCAGCGTCGAGGAAGTTGTTCCAGTCGGTTTCAACAAAGCCGCGCAGCGGCTGGGTGCCGATGAGCAGCACCGGTACGGTCTTGGTGGCCAGTTGCTGTTCCAGCGCCTGCACATCGTCGTCGTTGGCCACCCGCCGTTCCTGGTGTGGCACGCCGCGTTGCTGCAGCAGGCGCCGGCCGTTGTCGCAAGGTGTGCAGTCGGGCGCGGACAACAAGGTGACTGGGTAGCGCTGAACGGCATTGCGCAGTTCCAGCGGCAGGGTTGCGGCCAGCGCTGAAAGCTCCGGAGACGCGGCCGCTGCGCCTGGCCGCGCGCTGGCCGGCCCAGCCTTGGCGGAGCCAACGGGTGTGACGCGCGAGGCCTGGTCGGCCGGCGGGCGGTCGGTGTACGTGACGCGGCCGTCGGGCTGCACCACCTTGTACTGCGCCCAGGCCGGCGCGGCGGTCAGGCCGATGGCGGTGGCGACCAGCGCGACGGGCAATGCTGCAAGGCCGTGTTTCATGGTGGCGTTGGTCTCCAGGGTGCGGAAGGGGATCAGGCCAGACCCCGATGGCGCAGCATGGCCTGGCTGTCGGGTTCGCGGCCACGAAAGGCCAGAAAACTGTCCAGCGCCGGGCGGCTGCCGCCCACTTCCAGGATCTCGCGCCTGAATCGGCTTCCGGTGGCCGCGTCGTATACACCGGCCTCTTCAAAGGCGGCATAGGCATCGGCCGACAACACCTCGGCCCAGGCATAACCGTAGTAGCCGGCGCCATAACCGCCGTCAAACAGGTGCTTGAAGGTGTTGGGGTAACGCACGAAGTCGGGTGCAGCCTCGGGTTGGATTTCGGCCCCCACCTCGTTGGCCAGTTGAGCAATGGCCAGGGCCGCAGCCGGTTCACTGTGCAGCCGCATGTCAAACAGCGCAAATTCGCACTGCCGCAGCAGTTGCAGGCCGCTTTGGAAGTTGCGCGCTTCCAGCATGCGGTCGTACAGCGCGCGCGGCAAGGGCTGGCCGGTGTCGACATGCGCTGTCAGGCGTTGCAGCACGTCCCATTCCCAGCAGAAGTTCTCCATGAATTGGCTGGGCAGTTCCACCGCGTCGCCCTCGACACCGGCAATGCCCGACACCGCCAGTTCGTCAACCCGCGTCAGCACATGGTGCAGGCCGTGGCCGAATTCGTGGAACAGCGTGATCACGTCGTCGTGCGTCAGCGTGGTGGGCTTGCCGCCAGCCGGCGGCGTGAAGTTGCACACCAGGTGCGCCACCGGCAGTTGCAGCGTGCCCTCGGGCCGCTGCCAACGGCTGCGCGTCTCGCCCATCCACGCGCCGGGCTGCTTGCCCGTGCGGGCGTATGGGTCCAGGTACAGCGCGGCAACCGCCTGTTCGCCAGCCTCGGATGCGCGCCAGACCCTGAAGTAGCGCACGTCGGGGTGCCACACCGGCGCGGTGTCGGGCCGGATCGACACGCCAAAGACGGTTTCCACCAGTTGAAACAGGCCTTGCAGCACGCGGGGCTCGGTGAAGTACTGCTTCACTTCCTGGCTGCTGAACGCAAAGCGCTGCTGCTTGAGTTTTTCGCTGGCGTAGGCGCGGTCCCAGGCTTGCAAAGGGCTGATGCCCAATTCCAGCGCGCCAAAGCTGCGCAACGTCTGCAGGTCCTGTTCAGCGCTGGGGCGCGCACGCCGCGCCAGGTCGCGCACAAAGTGCAGCACCGTGTCGGGTGATGCGGCCATCTTTGCACCCAGCGCCATCTGCGCCCAGTTGGCGTAGCCCAGCAGCGCGGCTTCTTCCTGGCGCAACTGCATCAGCTCCTGCATCAGCGCGGTGTTGTCCAACTCGGGCGGGCCGAAGCTGCTGGCACGCGTGTGGTACGCGCGGTACATCCGCTCGCGCAGGCTGCGGTTGCTGGCGTACTGCATCACCGGAACGAAGCAGGGTGCGTGCAGTGTCAGCTTGTAGGCCGGCTTGCCACTGGGCAGAAGCGCGCCTTCAGCGGCGGCCAGTGAAGCTGCACAAACTTCGTCGGGCAGGCCGTCGAGTTCGGCCCGACCCACCAGCAGCGCGAAAGCGTCGGTGGCGTCGAGCACGTGGTCGCCAAACTGCTGCTCCAGGGCGCCGCTGCGGTCTTGAATGGCGGCGTAGCGTTCGCGGGCTGCGCCTCGCAGTTCGGCGCCACCCAGCACGAAATCGCGCAGCGCATTGGACAGCGCCTTCGTGCGGGCGGCACTCAACGTTGCGGCGCTGCCGTTGGCGGCCAGCGCCTTGTACTTGGCGTACAGCCTTTCGTCAGCGCCCATGCGGGTGCTGAACTCGATGATGAACGGCAGCATCTGCGCATGGGCGTCGCGCAGGGCCGGCGTGTCCACCACCGTTTGCAGGTGGCTCACCTGGCCCCATGCGTGGTTCAGCTTTTCCACAGCCACGTCCAGCACCATTGACAAGGCGTCGTAGTCCGCCGGCACGTCGGCGCTGACGGCGCGTTCCAGCGCGCCTTCGGCTTGCTGCAGCAGCGCAGCGATGGCCGGTTCCACATGCTCAGGGCTAATGTCGGCAAAGGCCGGATGTTCGGCCTGCGACAGCAGCGGGTTGTGCGGCGTTGCGGGCGGCGGTGAAAGGGTGGTTTTCATGGTGCAGCCTCCGCAGCCTGCAGGGTGTTGACCAGCAGCATGGTGATGGTCATGGGGCCGACACCGCCCGGTACCGGCGATATCCAGCCCGCGTGTTCGCTGACCGCAGCGAAGTCGACGTCGCCGCAGAGTTTGCCGGCCTCGTCGCGGTTGATGCCGACATCGATGACGATGGCGCCGGGCTTGACCATGTCGGCCGTGACGGTGTGGCGCCTTCCGACGGCGACCACCATGATGTCGGCCTGGCGCGTGTGCAGCCCCAGGTCGGGCGTGCCGCTGTGGCACACGGTGACCGTGCACTGGGCCTGCAGCAGCAGCAGCGCCATCGGCTTGCCCACGGTGTTGCTGCGCCCGATGACCACCGCATGTTTGCCCTTCAGGTTGACGCCGATGCTCTCAATGAGCTTCATGCAACCGTAGGGCGTGGCCGGGCGCATGCCGGGCAGGCCGGCCATCAACGCGCCGGCAGAGTGCACCGAGAACCCGTCCACGTCCTTGTGTGTGGCAATGGCCTCGATCACGGCCTGCGCCTCGATGTGCGCAGGCAGGGGCATCTGCACCAGGATGCCATGGATCTGGGGGTCGGCATTCAACGCCTGGATGCGGGCCAGCAGTTCGCCTTGGGTGAGCGTCGCGTCATAGCGTTCCATCACCGAATGCAGCCCGTGGTCGTGGCAGGCCTTGACCTTGTTGCGCACGTACACCGCGCTGGCCGGGTCGTCGCCCACCAGGATGACGGCCAAGCCAGGCGTGCGGCCCTGTGCCGCCAGCGCCGCAGCACGCGTGGCCACCTGGGCGCGCATCTGCTTGGAAAGGGCGGTGCCGTCGATGAGTTGGGCGGTCATGGAAAAGGGCCCTTCAATGAAGAAGGCCGCTCAATGCGGCCCGGTGTCTTTTAAATCCAGCAACCGCCGCGGGACCGGCTACACCGGGCCGCTGGCGCTGCCCCGGCGGGGGCAGCCGCGCAGCCGCCCGGGGGTGGCCCTCTTCAAGCTTTGGTCTGAGCGCCCAATGCAATCTTCAGCAGGTCGGCCACCGTGTTGGCGTTCAGCTTTTCCATGATGTTGGCGCGGTGCGCCTCCACCGTCTTGATGCTGATGCCCAGGTCGTCGGCGATCTGCTTGTTCAAGCGGCCGGCCACGATGCGTTCCAGCACCTGGCTTTCGCGCGTGGTCAGTCGGGACAGCAGGGCGTCGCGGCTGGCCTGTTCCTGGTGCTGGCTGAACGATGAGCGGGCCTGCTCGAGCATGCGTTCCACCAGGCTCAGCAGTTCTTCTTCCTTGAACGGCTTTTCGATGAAGTCCATCGCGCCCTTCTTCATGGTCGTCACCGCCATCGGCACGTCACCATGGCCGGTGATGAATACCACCGGCAGGGGGCTTTTGCGTTCCAGCAGCCGGTCTTGCAGTTCCAGACCGCTCATGCCTTCCATGCGGATGTCGGCAATCAGGCAGGCCACTTCACGCGGGTCGAAGCGCGACAGGAACGACTCGGAGGAGTCGAAACACTTGACGCGGTAGTCTTTGCCCTCGAGCAGCCATTGCAGTGAATCACGCACGGCCTCGTCGTCATCGACGACATACACCGTGCCCTTCTTGGGTATCAAGCTCATGGGGATGATTTCGGCTCTAGGGCTCGGTCTGGTGCTCGGTGGAGGAGCGGGTGGATGAACTCGCCAGTTCGCCCTTCAGGCTTGGCGCACGCAAGGCGTCGTGGGAAGCAACAGTGCCCGCAGCGCTCTTGCCGGCCGGACCCGCCAAACCATTTTCCGCACCGGACGCCGAGGCCAGAAAGCCGCCCGGTTCCAATGCAGACCCAGCGCTTGGCGACAACAGCGCCGTCACCTCGGTCGCTGCCGGCAGTTCAACCGGTAAAGTGAAGGAAAAGCGGCATCCCACAACAAGGTCGCCATTGTAGAGGTTCTGCGCCAGCATCCGACCCCGGTGCGACTCGATGATGGTGCGGCACAGGCTGAGCCCGATGCCCAGTCCTTCGGGCTTGGTGGAGAAGAAGGCTTCGTACAGCCGACCGATGACTTCTTCCTTCAGACCCGGCCCCATGTCGGTGACGCTGAACTCGATGACACCCCGCTCTTCTGGCGTGTGGCGCGGCACCACACGCAATTCGATCTGGCGGCGTGAAGCAGGCAGCTGCGCAGTGTCTATGGCCTCGGCGGCATTCTTCAGCAGGTTCAGGACCACCTGCTCAATCAGGATGGGGTCGACCATCAACACCGGCAGGCGCTGTGCCACGTAGGTGTGGATGGCCACGTTGCGGCGCCGCAATTCGATGCCGGCCAGTTCCACTGCGTCTTCGATGATCTGCTTGGCCTGTGCCGGCTGGCGTTGCGGCTCGCTGCGCTTCACGAAGGCCCGAATGCGCCGGATGATCTGCCCCGCGCGGTCGGCCTGGCGGGCCGTCTTCTGCAGTGCGGCCACCAGGTCGTCTTTGTTGATCGAGTCGGCGCGCACGCGCGACACCATGCCGTTGCAATAGTTGGTGATGGCCGTCAGCGGCTGGTTCAGTTCGTGGGCCACCGACGACGCCATCTCGCCCATGGTGACCAGTCGGCTGGTGACCTGGGCCTTGTCGGCCTGCGCGGCCGACTGCTCTTCGGCGCGCAGGCGCGCGGTGATGTCGGTGGCAATCAGCATCTGTGCCAGCCGCCCGTCGGTCCACTGCAGGTAACGCGAGCGCACGTCGAACCACTTCTGCAGCGATTCCACGTACACCTCGCGAGGATTGGCGCCGGTTTCGGTCAGCACCTGTGTCGGCAGGCCGGAAAACGAGTCCACGTCTTCGTCCGCCTGGTCGGCGTCACCACTGGTGATGGCGATGCCGGCCATCTGCTGGTGGCCGCGCGCGTCGGCGCCAAACCACAGGCGGTAAGAACGGTTCACGAACAATAGCTCGCCTTGCTGCACCGTCAGCACCGACACCGACGCATCCAGCCCTTCCAGCACCGTGGTGAAGCGCTCGTGCGAAGCCGACAGCTGGTCGCGGATGCGCTTGGACTCGGTGATGTTGGTCATGCTGGTCATCCAGCCGGTCTGCTGCCCCTTGGGGTCGATCAGCGGGCTGACGTACAGGCGGGCGTCAAACAGGCTCTGGTCCTTGCGCATCAACCGCACTTCGATGCCGCCACTGGGGCTGCGGCCCTGCAGTTCCTGCTGCAACAGGCGCGTGTTCTCTTCCACCCGCTCGGGCGGCCAGTAAGGGTAGGGCGGCATCTGCCCCACCAGGTCGCGGTTGGCGAAACCAGTCATCTGGCAGAAGGCGGCATTCACGTAGGTGATGCGGCCTTCCATGTCCATCGCGCGCATGCCGGTGGGCATGGAGTTTTCCATCGCGCGGCGGAAGTTGGTTTCCTGGACCAGCGCCCCTTGGATCTGCGAACGCCGGCGCATGTGTCGCCAGGTGCCCAGCAGCATCCACACCGTCAACACCGACAGCGCCACCACCATCCAGAAAAGCGTGTTGCTGATCAGGCCGATGCTGGTGCGCCAGCCCTGGCCGCGCAGCAGCAGGCCGTTCAGCGCCGGCGTTAGCGGGGCGTCGCTGAAGATGGGTGCGCGGCGTGCGGCCTGGCCGGGCAGGGCGGTGATGGTGGCCGCCAGTTCGCGACCCTTCTCGTTCAGCACCGAAATCATGTGCCGCTGCGCCACGTCGGCGGGCACGAAGTGGCGTATCAGCGCGTCCACCGAGTACTCGACGATGATCGCGCCGCTGAAGCTGCTGCGCTCGATCAACGGCACGTACAGCTGAAAGACCGGCGCGCCCACGCTGTCAGAAAAAGCCCGTGAATAGGCCGTGTTGCGGCTGTCGCGGGCGGCGACGAAGGCCGTTTCCGATTCGCTGTTGCTGTTCAGTGCGGGCAGGGTGTGCGTGGGCCGCCGGGTGGGCTGCGCCGCCGGCGGCGGTTCCAGCCGCGCACTGCGCCGGGCCGATGCGTTGGCGGGCGCGCCAGTGACACTGTCGACCACGGCCGCACCCGGGTACAACGCCGCGGCAAAACTGGCGCGGGGCTTACGGCGGGCGTCCACCCAGGTCAGGTGCAGCACTTCAGGTCGTTCGCGCATGAAAGCCTGGGCCTGGCCACCGAATTCGTCAACATCGATGTCGCGCGCCACCAGCTCGCGCGCCATGCGGATCATGGCTTCCTGGTTCTGGATCAGCCGCAAGCCCAGCTGCTGCTGCGTGATTTCGATGTCGCGCTTGACCGACTCGGTCTCGCGTTCGGCTTCCTCGTTGCGCAGGTACCAGAACGAAGAGGTGATGGCGGCCAGGAACAGCAGCACGGACAGCAGCGGCCCCAGCGTTGCAAACCGGTCCTGGCGCGACGGTGATTGGCGGCGCCACCATTGCCCGAACAGGCGTTTGGCGTTCGCTTTGGCCGCCAGCGGTGCCAGCGGTGGTGAGGGAGCTTCAGACATTGGGGGCAATTATCCCGGCTGCCGGGTAAGAGCGCTGCCGGATCAGGCCGGTATCGATGACGCACGGTTTGCATCGATTATCACGATATGAAATGCATGCGCACTATTTGAAATCGTGAGTGAATGTGCGAAACTCTCAATCGATCGCACGACGAACCCGCACACAGGAGACAAGCGATGTCTGATCAGACCCCCGGCACACCTTCTTCCGCCGTCACGGACACCGACGTCCAGGAAACACGGGAGTGGCTGGACGCGCTGACCGCCGTCATCGGCGAAGCCGGCGCAGAACGTGCCCATTTCCTGCTGGAGCAACTGCTGGAACACGCGCGGCAGAACAGCATCGAGCGCCCCTTCTCGGCCAACACCGGCTACATCAACACGATCGAGCCCGGCGAAGAGGCGCACAGCCCCGGCAACCTGGAACTGGAAGGCCGCCTGCGCGCCTACATGCGCTGGAACGCGATGGCGCTGGTGGTGAAGGCCAACCGGTTGGACCCGGCCGACGGCGGCGATCTGGGCGGGCACATCAGCAGCTTTGCCAGTCTGGCGCACATGTTCGCCGCCGGCTTCAACCACTTCTGGCACGCCGAGAGCGAAGGCCACGGTGGCGACCTGCTGTACATCCAGGGCCATAGCAGCCCCGGCGTCTACGCCCGCGCATTCCTGGAAGGCCGCATCACCGAAGAGCAGATGCTGAACTTCCGCCAGGAAGTGGGCGGCAAGGGCCTCAGCAGCTATCCGCACCCCAAGCTGATGCCCGATTTCTGGCAGTTCCCCACGGTCAGCATGGGCCTGGGCCCGTTGATGGCGATCTACCAGGCGCGTTTCCTGAAGTATCTGCATGCGCGCGGCATCGCCAACACCGAGAACCGCAAGGTCTGGGTCTTCTGCGGCGACGGCGAGATGGACGAACCCGAAAGCCTTGGCGCCATTGGCCTGGCGGCGCGCGAAAAGCTGGACAACCTGGTCTTCGTCATCAACTGCAACCTGCAGCGGCTGGACGGCCCGGTGCGCGGCAACGGCAAGATCATCCAGGAACTGGAAGGCGAATTCCGCGGCGCCGGCTGGAGCGTGATCAAGCTCATCTGGGGCAAGGAATGGGACGGCCTGCTGGCGCGCGACAAGGACGGCGCGCTGAAGAAGATCATGATGGACACGCTCGACGGCGACTACCAGGCCTTCAAGGCCAACGACGGCGCCTTCGTGCGCAAGCACTTCTTCGGCCGCGACGCGCGCACGCTGGAGATGGTGGCCAAGATGAGCGACGAGGATGTGTGGAACCTGCGCCGCGGCGGGCACGACGCCGGCAAGGTCTACGCCGCGTTCCAT
>JAYSXE010000015.1:0-2076 GCA_043717565.1 Burkholderiales bacterium
CGCCCGGGAGATCGTCAAGCAGCACCTACGGGCGATGGTCAGCACCACCGTCGAATGGCAGTCGCCAACGGCAGGGGAGGGCGATGCATGGAACGTGGCCGGTTTGCTGGCGCACGCAAAGGTCTACAAGCAGGGTGGTGAAAACTGGGTCGAGTGGTCGTTTGCCCCGAACATCAAACACGAACTGCTGGAGCCCCAGCGCTTTGCCCGCTTGCGCCTGGATGTCATTTCCCAGCTGCGGCGGCACTCTGGCGTGGTGCTCTACGAGATCTGCTCCCGCTACCGGGATGTGGGCCTGACCGCACGGCAACCCTGGCCGTGGTGGCGCCCGGTGCTGACCGGCAGCCCAGACACTGAAGACTCGGCCAAGCAGGAGTACCGATTCTTCAAGCGTGACGTCCTGAAGCTCGCCATTGCCGAAGTCAACGCGGTGACCGACCTTGACGTGGAGCTGATCGAGCACAAAGCAGGGCGCTTCATCGCCGACATCCAGTTTCGCGTGGCCAAGAAGCAGCAGACGGCCTTGCCACTGCGCCACCCACCCTTGCCGGTGGACCTTTCGCAGGTGGTGCGGGCCACAGCAACGGGCATACGCGCCGAAGACGCTGAAGCTTTGATCCTGACCCATGGAAATGAGGCGATGTCTTCGGGTTTGGATGCCCTTCAAAAGCGCATCGCCAGCGAATTCCCTGAGCCGCTGCGCGACCCGTACCGATACCTACGGGCGCTGCTTGAAACCAGTTCAGCCACCACCGCCAGAAAGGCGGCCCAGGGCCAGCCTGAAACGGCGGCAGACAAGGCGGCTGCCAGCGCCGCTGTAGAGGGCTGGACGGCCGAGTGGGTGACAAGACGGCGTGCCCTGGTACTGGAAGAGTTTGAGGCGCTGCCGCCCGCTGAACAGGCCGGCTGGGTTGACCGCCTGCGCATGCACCTTTACGAACGAGGCGCCCACCCATCAATACGCAAGAGGCTCGAAACCAGCGGGTGGAAACACCCCATGGTGACCGGCGAACTCATCCGGTTCTTCAAGGGCATGGATTGGGACAAGCCCACACCTCAGGAACTGTTGGCGGTCGCCGCCCAGCGTGGTGTCAGGTAACCTGGCACTCCGAGAACCAAACTGGCGCATACCTGCTGTGGATCCATCGACCTTCAACAAGGGCTTCGACGGCCCCTTCTGCAACCGGCTGCCCGTGCGCACCGTGGCGCAGGGTAGGGCGCTCGTTGGTCACGGCCGGATGCGGGACGAGTATTCAGCAGGGTGTACTTCGTCTAGCAAGCAGATTGTTGTGACGATGTCGCGGGAATTGACAGCAGGGCTTGGCACCTGGTTCTGCGGCCATGCGCTGAACCGCTGGGCTAGGTTGAACGGGTGCGCCATCGGGCTGGCGGCCGGGCAAGCATGACCAACGGCCACGCAAAACCCAAGCCGAGGCCGGCGATGCGCCGGGGCGCTGACACCGGTAGTTCAATCTCGGCAGTCAAAGACGACGAGACGGCATTCGCCGAGGTTGTTGGCCTGATCAGCGCGGCGCGGCTGCGTGCTGCCCAGGCGGTCAACACGGCGGTGGTCGATCTGTACTGGCGCATCGGTCAGTACATGCACCACAAGATCGAGGCTGATGGCTGGGCCAAGGGCACGGTGGTGCAGCTGGCTGCATACATTGCGCGACGCGAACCAGCAAGGCGCGGATTCTCCGCGCAGAACCTGTGGCGCATGCGGCAGTTCTACCAAGCCTATCCGGCAACTGAATCCCTCTCAACAGGGTTGAGAGAATTGCCGTGGTCGTCCCACCTGCACATCCTGAGCCGCACCAAGCGCCCCGAGGAACGGGAGTTCTACCTGCGCATGGCTGTGCAGCAGCGCTGGCAGGTGCGTGAAGTCGCGCGGCAGATCGACACCGGCTTGTTCGAACGGGCCGTGCTCGACCCGCCAAAACTCTCAACCGCGTTGAGAGAAAGGCAACCCGTGGCAGAACAGCACTTCAGGGACGCCTACCAGCTCGAGTTCCTGGCGCTGCCCGACCCCCATTCCGAGGCCGACCTGCACCGCGGCCTGCTGCAGAACCTGGGCCG
>JAYSXE010000141.1:0-21161 GCA_043717565.1 Burkholderiales bacterium
CTGGTGTTGACCGCCGCTGCGCGCGCTGCGGCTTCGGCGGCGTCGGGCTGTGCGGCAGGCACCGCCAGCAGGTGGCGGCGGGCCACTGACAGGTAGGCCTGCACCGCAGGCAAACCGTCGTCGCCCTGCGCGCGGCTGGAGCGAACGGCGCGCAAGGACGCCAGCGTGGTGTTGTGCCGTTCCAGCGTGGACGACATCGCCACCGCGGCTTCAACCAGCGCGGTGCGGCGCGCCAGGACACTGCCCTGCGCTTCGGAGTCTGCCAGCGCTTCCAGCGACCGGCGCAGCAGCGCCAGCGACGACTGCAGCGGGGGCAGTTCGCTCACCGCCAGCAGCGCCAGTTCGTGCAGCGCGAGGTCATTGGTGGCCAGCAATCGGGCCAGGGTCACCACCTCGTCCCGGAAGCTCTCCAGCGCCAGCAGGGCCAGCGCATTGGCGCGCACCACCGCTTCGGGGCCGCTTTCTTCAGCGGTCATCGCACGGTCTACAGAAACGCGCGCACGTTCCCAGGCCATGTTCACTGGCACGCCCAGGCCCTGCAGGTCGGCACAGGCGGCCATCAGGCGCGCGTGGGCCGGCTTTCGGTCGTCGCCGGTGTAGGCGCGGCCGGTTTCCCGCGCTGCGGCGCGTGCGCCCAGTTCCACACGCAGTGCCGACGTGGCCGCCACCAGGCGCAGCCCGGCCAGCCGCTGGGCCGAAACCTTGGCCACCTGTACATGGTCTGCCAGCGCCAGGCCCGCCAGCACCAGCGCTGGCACCAGCACCATCAAGGCCAGCAGCGTCATCTTGCTGCGAATGCTCAGCAGTCGCAGCAGGCGCACACCCGGCGCCCACACGCCGTGGTAGTGGAAGAATTCCTGCCAGGGACCCCACAGCCTGCGCAGCCAGGAAAAGCCGCTGCGCAGCGGCGTGCGCGGTCCCGCCGGGCCCCGTGCCGGGCCCGGAAACCGGGCCCAGGTTGGCTGCGGATCTGCAATGGTCATGAACTCGGTCTCCCGTGCAACCGGCCGCCACAGGGGTGGTTGGCCGTCAGGGCCCACGCACCGCGCCCAGCGCGCAAAGGGAGCCCATTTGCCCCTGATTTTCAGCACCGGGCCCGGGCCGGGCTGGGAGAGTTGGCGCCGTTAACGGGCGCTTTTCGAGCCCCGCTTTAGGCTCAGCGCGTTCAGCATTGACCTGGCTCGCCACAGACCCTGCTTGCCGGGGTCGTCGCGCGCTGCGACGAAACTGTTCCTGGACACCTTGAACGCCACCCACCGCGCGGTGGTCTGCCCACCGATGTCAACACCTTCTGCCGTGCTGCAACCCCACGCCCTGCCGGCGCAGCCTGCCGGCGCCACCAGCGGCCCCAGGCCCGAAAAGGCTCCGCGGCTGGTGGCCACCACCCTGGGCATGGCCTTGCTGGGCTTGGGTGGCGTGCTGGCCTGGTGGGGTGGCGCCTGGGGCCTGGGTGGTGCAGGGGCCGTGGCGCTGGCCGTGGCCTTCCTGGGCAACAAGCGGGCGCACCCGCTGCGCGAATTCGTTGTGGACAGCGCCGTCGCCGAAGCCGGCAGCGGCGCGCTGACCACCAGCCGCGTGGGCGCCGAAGTGATGGTGGAAACCGTTGTGCCGGTGTGGAGCCGGCACATGGAGGTGACGCGCGACGCCGCCGCCAGCGGCCTGACCAGCCTCATGAATGCCTTTGCCAACATGTCCGGTGCACTGCACACGCTGACCACCCAGCTGGGCCCCTGCGCGGCGCTGGCCGAGCCCGGCGCGGTGGACCAGGCCGTGCGCCGCGAATCGCAGGCGCTTGAGGCGCTGACCGCCGCCAGCCAGAGGGCCTTTGCCGAACGCGACGCGTCACGGGCCTGCCTGGGCACCTGCCACGAAGGGCTGCAACGCCTGGGTGACCTGGCCAAGCGGGCCCGCGAACTGGCCCGGCACACGCGCCTGGTGGCCTTCAACGCGTCCATCGAAGCCAACCGCAACCGCACGCACGCCGACGGCGGTTCGCAAGCGGTGGCCACCGAAGCCCGCATGCTGTCCACGCACATGGCCGAGACTGGCGAACAGATCCACCGAGAAGTGCACAACCTGCTGCAACAGATGGGCGGCGAGCGGCGCCAGAGCGAACTGAGCGGCACTTCATCCGAAGAACTGCGACTCGAAATCGACCTGCAGGCGCGCAAGGTGCTGACCGCCCTGCTGCAATCGATGGGCGTTGCACTGCAAGGGTCGGCCGAATTGCAGCAGGCCGGCCAGACGCTGAAAAACCAGCTGGACGAGGCCTTTGTGCACTTCCAGTTTGGTGACCGCGTCAACCAGCTGCTGGCTATGGTGGCCCAGGACATGAACCACTTCGCGCAGTGGGTGGCGACCCACCCGCGCGCCACACAAACCGATGCCGCCGAATGGCTGGCCGCGCTGGAAGCCAACTACCCCATGGACGAACAGCGCAGCAGCCACCACGGCAACCTGCACGTGCAGCAGCGCAGCGGCGTCGAGTTCTTCTGATGGCCCAACTGTCGCTGCGCCAGGGCCAGACCGTGGTGAACAGGACCCGCCCATGACCAAGACCGTGATGCTGGTGGACGATTCGCCCAGCATCCGGGCGCTGTACAGCGCCCGGCTTCAGGGCGCCGGCTACCAGGTGGTGCTGGCTCACGACGGCGAAGAAGCCATCGCCCTGCTGGACGGCCGCCCGCTGGGGCTGATCGTGTCTGACCTGGCCATGCCGCGCCTGGACGGCATGGGCTTCCTGCGCCACCTGCGCGCACACCCGCGCTACCGGTCGACGCCGCTGGTGCTGGTGGCCACCGAAAACCGCATCCCGGTGAAGGAAGCCGCCCGCCGGCAGGGTGCGCAGGCTTTCCTTACCAAACCGGTGACACCGGCCGACCTGCTGGCCGCGGTGGAGCGCCTGTGCGTCTGAAAACTCCCCCACCGCCGAAACCCGCCATGCCACCCAAGCCCACCTCAGCAGGCGCACACACACCGGCCCGAAGCCTGCGCAGCGCACTGCTGCGCCCTGGCGTGCGGCTGATGCAGCGCCTGCAACTGAAGTCCAAGTTGGCGCTGGTGACGGCCACCCTGATGGTGCCGCTGGTCACGCTGATGCTGCTGCAGATGGGCCAGTTGCTGAACGTCCGCACCCAATCGGTGTCGGCCCAGCGCGGCTTGCAGACCTTTGGCGCCGTGGCGCCGGTGGTGACCCAGGTGCAGACGCTGCGCAACCTGGACCAGCTGGTGCTGCGGGGCGACGCCGCCACCACCGCTGCGCGCGACAGCGCGCGCAAGGGGCTGGCCAAGGCGGTGGCAGCAGCCAGCGCAGCGGTCGCGGTTACGGCCCCCCAGGACCGGCAGGCCTGGCAGTCCACCGTCCAGACCCTGCAGTCATTGGCCACCGGCACCGGCGCGGCCAACGCCGCCGACTCCTTCAAGGCCCACAGCCAGGCTGCGCAGGCGGTGCAGAACCACCTGTTGCTCAATGCACACCAGACCGGCTTGCTGGACGACACGGCACCGGGCCGCCGCTACCCGGCCCAGTTGCTGTCGGGTCCGCTGGCGCGCACACCGGAACTGCTGTCCAACGCCCTGGCCCAAGGCCTGGCCGCCATGCAGCAAGGCACGGTCAGCGACCGCCAGCGCGGTGACCTGCAGGCGCAGGCCGCGCTGCTGGACGAAGCCACCGCAGACCTGCAGAACACCATGCGGGTGTGGAAGGCTGCGGGCGGGCAGCCGCCGTTGAGCTGGCCGCGCCTGCAGTCGGCGCTGTTCGACTTTTCACTGCTGATGCGCGACACCTTCAGCACCAGCCCGGTGCAGGGGGTGCCCAAGGAATACCTGCAAGCCGGCACCGATGTGATGAACCAGCTGGGCCTGCTGTCGGACAACACCGCCGGCTTGCTGCTGACGCTGCACGCAGCACAGCAGGAACAGACCGAAAGGCAGCTGGCACTGGTGGCTTCCACCTTCATCTGTGGCCTGGCGGCCATGGCCTACCTGCTGATCTGCTTTGCGATCAATTTCCAGCAGTCGGTGCGCGGGCTGCGCCGCGCGGCCGACGCCATCGCCAGCGGTGACCTGTCGCACACCACCCTGGTGCATGGGCGCGACGAACTGGCGGCCATCGCGGCGGTGATGGACAACATGAGCCAGAACCTGTCCACCATGGTGGCCGAGATTCGGCACAGCGCTGCGCTGGTCAACCTGACCGGGCAGCAGGTCAACAGCGGCAGCGAAAAACTGGCCCAGCGCACCGACGACCAGGCCGGCAGCCTGCGCAGTTCCATCACCGCAATCAACCAGCTGACGGTGGCCGTGACCAGCAACGCCGAGGCCGCACAGCGGCTGGACGGCCTGACCGAACAACTGGCTGCACAGGCCGAGGACGGCAACACCGCCATGCAGGACACGCTGCAAGCCGTGGAGCAGATGCGCCTGGCCAGCGGCCGTGTGGCCGAGGTGGTGTCGGTCATCGACGACGTGGCGTTCCAGACCGGCATGCTGTCATTGAACGCCGCCATCGAAGCCGCCCGCGCTGGCGAAGCCGGTAAGGGTTTTGCGGTGGTGGCCAGCGAGGTGCGGCAGCTGGCCCAGCGCTGCGCCGAATCGGCCGAAGAGATCCGAAAACTGATCGGCGACGCCGGTGTTCAAGTGGACGAATCGTCACAGAAGATCAGCAACGTCAGCGGTGCGCTGGGCTCCATCGTGGCCGGCGTGCGCCAGGTGTCGCAGCAGCTGCGGGGCATCTCCAGCTCCACCGCCGAGCAAAGCGCCGGGCTGGCGGCGGTGACCACCAGCGTGGGCAAGCTGGACGACATCACGCGCGACAACGCGGCCCTGGTGGAAGAGTCTTCCACCGCCAGCCACGCGCTGGTGGAACGCGCCGACCTGCTGCGCCAGGCCGTGTCGTCGATGCAGCTGCGCCATGGCTCGGCTGAAGAGGCGCTGGCGCTGGTGAAAAAAGCCGTGCAGCATTTCGGGGCCGTGGGTGCGCCGCAGGCGGTGAAGAACTTCCACGATCCCCAAGGCGGCTTCATCGACCGCGACCTGTTCATCATCGGCATGGACCGCAACGGCTGCTTTGCCGCGGTGGGTGCCGTGCCGCAGAACGTGGGGCAGCCTTTCACTATCGTTCCCGGGCTGGACAAGGGTTACCTGGACCGCGTCTGGGCCGCAGCCGACCAGGGTGGCGGCTGGGTGGCCTACCAGGTGGAACACCCCTTCACCCAGGTCATCACTCCCAAGGAGGCCTACTTCATGCCTTGCGGCGCTGACCTGGTCCTGGGTTGCGGCATCTACCGCAACAACCTCAAGGCCGGTGTGTCGGGCCCCGCCCGGGTGGCGGCGCCTTCGAAAAAGGCTGGCCGGGCGGTGGCAGCCGCAGGCCGCTGACCGCCTTCCGGCCTTTCAGTCGCGATGCGCCGGGGTCGGCAGCGGGCTGGCCGCGTTGCCGCCCGGTGCGGGCTGTTTTTCAGCGGCTGCACCCCGACGTTCACGCACCAGGTAGCTGTACAGCACCGGCACCACCAGCAGCGTCAGCAGCGTGCTGGTGATGATGCCGCCGATGATGGCGCGGCCCATGGGCGCCTGGATCTCTCCGCCTTCGTTGAAGGCCAGCGCCATCGGCAGCATGCCAAACACCATGGCCATGGTGGTCATGATGATGGGCCGCATGCGGATCAAGCCGGCCTGCAGCAAGGCGTCGGCCACACTGGCGCCGCCCTTGCGCGCATGGTTGGCAAAGTCCACCAGCAGGATGGCGTTCTTGGTCACCAGCCCCATCAGCATCACCAGTCCGATCATGCTGAAGATGTTCAGCGTGCTGCCCCACAGCAGCAGCGCGAGCATCACGCCTATGAGCGCCAACGGCAGGCTTGCCATGATGGCGATGGGCTGCAGAAAACTGCCGAACTGGCTGGCCAGCACGATGTAGATGAAGATGACCGCCAGCGCCATGGCCCACAGCAGGCCCTTGAAGGCCTCGGCCTGCTGCTGCATCTGGCCGCCGACGTCGAAGCTGTAGCCCGGCGGCAAGGTGGTTGCCTTGATCAGCTTTTGCACATCGTCGCCCACGTCGCCCGGGCTGCGGCCCTGCACGCCGGCAAACACCGCTTCTCTTCGCTGCAAGTTCTGGCGGCGGATGATCTCGGGGTTGAACACGCTGTCGATGGTGGCCACGCTGTCCAGGCTGATGGGCGTGCCGTCCTTTGCGAAGGCCACCGGCAGGCCGCGCAGTTGCTGCAGCCGCTGGCGCTGGCTTTCGTTCAGGCGCAGCACCACGTCCACCTGGTCGCCGTCGGGCGTGGTCCACCACGTGGCCGTTTCACCATTGACATAGGCGCGCAAGCTGCTGGCCAACTGCGGCGCGGTCAAACCGAGTTCACGCACGGCATCGGGCTTCAAGCGCACGGCGTAAGCCGGCAGTCCCGACTTCACGCTGCTTTCCACGTCCACCGCGCCGGGGATCTTTTTCACCTTCTCGGCAAAGGCGTCGGCCACCTTGGCCAGGCCCTCGGCGTCGCTGCCCAAGATGGCCACGTAGATGGGCCGGTTGAAGCCCACGCTGGCGTCGGTGCCCGGCACCTTGGCGATCATCTCGCGCATCGCCTCTTCCACCTGCTTTTGGCTGCGCTTGCGCTCGGCACGCGGTTTCAGCGAGATGTTCAGCCAGGCCTGGTTGCGCTGCCCCGCACCGCCCACCCAGGTTGCGATATTGGCGATTTCGGGCATGGTGCGCACGATCTCTTCCACCTGCCGCACCTTCGCGTCGGTGCGCTCCAGGCTGCTGCCCACGGGCATTCGCAACGCCAGCTGCGTGAAGCCTTCGTCGGCCTGCGGCACAAATTCGCTGCCCACCAGTGGTGCCAGGCCCAGCGCGGCGGCAAAGCTCAGCAGGCCCACACCCATGACAACGCCGCGCGGCGTCAGCGTGGCCTGGCGCCAGCGGCGCGGGCTGGCCTTGTCGCGCCGGCCCTGGGCGTCAAAACCGCGGGCCAGCACGGGCAGGCCCACGGCCCAGCGACGGCCGCTGAACGCCCAGCGAATGACGCGGGCGTAGACACGGTGCAAGGCCTCCATGGCGCTGTCGGTGGCAGCCATGGCGTGCCGCAAACCCCACACCTTTTTCAGCCGCGTGCTGGGGGGGTCGGCCCACACGGCGCTCAGCATGGGGTCGAGCGTGAAACTGACAAAAAGGCTCACCAGCACGGCCACCACCACGGTGATGCCAAAGGGGTAGAAGAACTTGCCGATCACGCCGCCCATGAAGGCCACCGGCACAAACACCGCGCAGATGGCGAACGTGGTGGCCATCACCGCCAGGCCGATTTCTTCGGTGCCCACCCGCGCGGCGGTGTGGTGGTCCAGGCCCAGGTGCACGTGGCGCACGATGTTCTCGCGCACCACGATGGCGTCGTCGATCAGCAGCCCGATGCACAGGCTCAGCGCCATCGTGGTCATGAAGTTCAGGGTGAAGCCGAAGGCATGCACCGCGATGAAGCTGCTGATCACGGCAATGGGCAGCGTCAGGCCGGTGATGATGGTGCTGCGCCAGCTGTGCAGGAACAGGAAGACGATGGCCACGGTGAGCAGTGCGCCTTCCACCAGCGTGTGGCGCAAGCCGGTCAGCGAGCGCTTGACGAAGTCGCTGTTGGCGTTGATGAGGCGCAGTTCCACATCGGGCGGCAACACCTTGCGGATCTCTTCCATGGCCTTTTGCGTGGCCTCGCCCACGGCCACGATGTTGGCGTCCTGCTGCTTGAAGACGTTGAAGTTGATGCCGCGCCGGCCGTTGATTCGGGCGATGGAATCGGGCTCGCGCTCGCGTTCCACCAGCTGGCCCAGGTCGGCCAGCGTCAGCGACAGGTTGCCGCGCCGAGCCACCACGAGGTTTTCAAACTGGCGCGGGTCGCGCACGCGGCCTTCCACGCGCAGCAGCGCGTCTTGCGTCTTGTCGGAAATCAGTCCCACCGGCTGGTCGGCATTGGCCGCCGCCAGCGCGCTGGCGATCTCTGCCGGCGTCACGGCATGCGCGCGCAAGCGCACCGGGTCCAGGTCGATGCGCACCTCGCGCGTTGTCAGGCCCTGTACCTCCACGCGCGCCACGCCTTCCACGCGCTGCAGCCGTTTGCCCACGGTCTGGTCGCCCAGCAGCGAGAGTTCACGCGGGCTGCGCGTGGCACTGACCAGCGCCAGGTTCACCACCGGCTGGCTGTTGTCGTTGTTCCAGCGCGCGATGGTGGGCTGGCGCACTTCGCGCGGAAAGGCCGACTGCACGGCGGCCACGCGGTCGCGCACTTCCTGCATGGCGCGGCCCATGTCGGCGTCGAGCGAAAACTCCACGCTCAGCGTGCCCAGGCCTTCGCCGCTGCGCGAGGTGATGCGCTTGACGCCGGCGATGCTGTTCACCGCCTCTTCCACGGGCTTGATGACCTCGCGTTCCACCGCTTCTGCACTGGCGCCGGGGTAGCGCACCTCCATCCAGGCGCCGGGGAAGCTGATGTCGGGCATCTGCTCAACACCCAGCTTGCTGTAGCTGAAGATGCCCAGCACACACAGCGCCACCATCACCATGGTGGCGAAAACGGGGTTGTTGATCGAAACGCGGGTGATCCACATGGCCGGCTCCGGGGCGCTGCGGCTCAGCGCGCCTGGGGCGCCGAAGCCGCCACGCCAGCCGCCACCGCCAGGGCCGCCGCACGGCGCGGCGCGGTGCTGTCCACCACCAGGGCCTGCGCGCCTTCGCGCAGGTTTTCAAAGCGTGCGGCCAGCACCTGCGTGGTGGCTGTGACGCCTTGCAGCACCTCCACGCGGCCAGCGGCTTCGTCACGCTTGCCCAGTTGCACCGCGCGGCGCGCCAGCTGGCCGCTTTCGATGACCCACACATGGTCCTGGCCCGACGTGGTGCCGATGGCGGCCACGGGCAGCGTCAGGCGCTCACCGCCGTCGTTCAGGTCCACGCGCGCCATGGCGTAAGGGCCGGCGCGCAGGCGTTCGTGTTCGCCCACACGCGGGTTGTCCAGTTCGATGGTCACGCCGATGCTGCGCGTGCCCGGCTCTGCCGCCGGCGCCATGCGTGCCAGCCGGCCCAGCAGGGTGTCTGCCAGGCCTTCCACCTGCACCTGCACCGGCATGCCCACCTGCAGGCGTGAAACCTGGTGCGTGCCCACGCTGCCGGCCAGTTCCAGCCGCGCCAGGTCCACGATGGTCAGCAGGTTCTGTTCCGGGCTGACCTTTTCGCCCGCCAACGCATGGCGCTTGGCCACGATGCCGGCAATGGGCGCCAGCACCGTGGCGTCGCGCTGGCCGCCACGGGTGGTTTCCAGGTTGGCCTGCGCGGCCTGCAGGTTGGCGCGTGCCGTTTCCACCGCAGCGCGCGAGTTGTCCAGCGCGCTGTTGCTGATGAACTGCTGCGCGGCCAGCTTTTCATGGCCCGCGTGGGTGCGCTCGGCCTGCGCCAGCGTGGCGCGGGCGGCATCCAGCAGCGCGCCGCGCTCGGCCACGCGGGTGTCCAGGTCGGCCAGTTCGATGCGGCCCAGCACCTGACCGGCGCGCACCCGCGAACCTTCGGCCACGGCCAGGCTGACCAGCGTGCCGCCAGCGCGTGCGCGCACCACGGCCGTCTGCGGCGCCACCAGCGGCCCCGAGAAGGTGATGGACTCGGGCATGCGCGCCAGCACCGGCTGCACCACTTCGCGCTTCAGAAATTCCAGCGGCACCTCGGGCTTCCTGGCCTTGTCGCCCGTGCCCGCCGCGGCCTTGGCATCGGACTTGGCGGCTTGCGCGTCAAGCCCGGGCACCTGCAAGAGGCCGGCTTTCCAGGCGCCGCCGCCCGCAGCCACCACAGCCACCACCGCCAGCGCGGCCCACATCGGTTTTTTCATCATCTTCCCCCAGGCCCTGACCCACTGGGGTGCAGGGACGCCGAAGTCTAGGGATGGGGTGCCGAAGACCTGCCCAACATGCGACGAACTGCAGCCGGGCCCTGATGAACTGCAGTTTCAGAGACGGTCAAGGGCTGTTCGTGGCCAGTGGTTCTGGCCACGCGACGCCGCTCGGCCAATGGCCTGAGCACGCGGGCCACATCGGGCTCGCCGTCGTTTTCAGCCAGGTGGGTCGAATCCTGATCTTCGAGCACCAGGCCGCGATGGGCATGGTGAACAAGAACGGCGCGGCGTCTCGCGCGCCGGGCGGGGCGCACAGCGCTGCGGAACCTCAGGTCAAAGCGGTGCCGTGCCCGGAACCAGCACCGCCGCGCCGCTGGTTTGCAGCTCGTGGTTCGCCGCAGTTGGCGCTGCGGCCGCACCATAAGCCTCAAGCTCGACAACGCCGCTCCAGCCGAATCGGCTGCCCAGTACCAGCACGCGGATCTTGCTGGTCACCACCGGTGCGAAGGTGAGTTTGCGCCAGACGCGGTTGTTGCCGGTCACGCTGCCCCCGGGCACGGCCTGCCAGGCTGAACCGGTCCAGTACTGCACCTCGAAATTGACCAGTCCGTAGTTCGTGAAGGTCATCGCCTCTGTCGGCTCGGCAGGGTTGCTGTAGTTGTCCTGGATCGAAAAAACATGGATCTCGCCCACGCTCTTGGCGCCGCCGAAGTCAGCCTGCAACCAGTCGCCCCAAACGTAGTGGCTGGCATCGTTCCAGCCACCGCCGGCACCCCAGGGGTGCCCTTTGCGGTCGCCGTTGTTGGCGGCAACAGGGGGGTAACCTGCACCCAAACTGCTGGACGCTGTCATCACCGCGCCGCTGGATGGCAGGGCCAGGTTCACCCGGCCCTGCACTGGCGGCGGAGGCGGAGGCGGAGGCGGAGGCGGAGGCGGCGACACCACCAGGGCCAGCGCGGCCGCCGCATCAACGACGCCCGCACCGCACAGCGCCACCGTGCAGTCGGCACCGGTGCCGGTGGGGAACACACGGGCGCTGGTGCGCAGCGCTGCCAGCACCTGCGCTGGTGTCAGGCCGGAATTCAGCGACAGCATCAGCGACACCACGCCAGTCACGTGAGGTGTGGCCATGCTGGTGCCCGACGACAACCCGTAACCTGGCGCGCCCGGTGTGGTGGTGCCGGTGTTCACCGTCGAGACGATAGAACTGCCCGGCGCAGACAGCGCCACCTTGGTGCCGTAGTTGCTGTAGCTGGCGCGGGCACCGCTGCGCGTGGTGGCGCCCACCGCAATCACGCCGTTGCAGTTGGCAGGTACGGAGCCGTTGGCGTCGATGTTGCTGTTGCCAGCGGCAACCACCACCACCGCACCGCGCGCCACCACGTCGTTCACTGCATTCTGGTAAGTGACGCTGCAGGCACCGCTGCCACCCAAGCTCATGTTCAAAACACGCGCCGGCGTGGGGTTGGCAGGAACCCCTGGCACCGCGATGCCGGCTGCCCAGCGCATGCCGTCGGCGATGTCTGACGAATAACCGCCACAGCGGCCGAGCACGCGCACCGGCTGCAGCTTCGAGGTCCAGTTCACGCCGGCCACGCCGCTGCCGTTGTCGCTGGCCGCGCCGACGGTGCCCGCTACGTGCGTGCCATGCCACGAACTCGTGGTGCTGCCGTTGCAGCCGTGGTCGCCCACGTCGGCCGCGTTCGGGTCGCGGCCGTCACCGTCCTGCGACGTGACGGTGTTGGTGATGAAGTCATAACCCGCCACCCGCCGCGCGTCCAGATCGGGGTGCGCCGTCAGGCCGGTGTCCAGCACCGCCACCGTGATGGCGGCGCTGCCCGTGGTGCGGTCCCAGGCCGCAGGCAAATTGATGCCACCGGCGGCTTCAAAGTAGGACCATTGCTGAACGTAGGAAGGGTCGTTCGGCGTGCGCAACGGCACCATGC
Source organism: Burkholderiales bacterium (assembly GCA_043717565.1). GTDB lineage: Bacteria > Pseudomonadota > Gammaproteobacteria > Burkholderiales > Burkholderiaceae_C > Rubrivivax. The sequence goes on from JAYSXE010000141.1 coordinate 11,819, forward strand.
GCAGGTCGGGTTCGGCGTACAGCACGTCAGGGTCCTGCGCCAACTGGCGGGCCAGCGCGGCGGCCTCGGCCCGGGTATACAGGCGAGGCAATTGCAACACCTCGGCGTTGCCCGACATGCTGCGCAAGCGCTGCAACTTCGCCCCAGCGCGGCCGGCCACCTGCTGCAGCCGCGCACTTGGGGTGGCTGCGGCAACGCCGGCCTCCATTTCCCGCAGCCGCAGGATCACACGGTCGGTGGATTCGGTGATCGACACCGATGCGGGCGTTGGCAACCCCGCGGCGCCGCCAGCGGCAGCAGGGACGCTGGAGAGCGACGCGGCGAGCGTCAGCGTCAGAACCGGCGCGAGCCGGGAGATGGTCTTGAACATGTCGGTGGCCTGGCAGTCGCGCTCAGTAGCAAAGTTACAGATTTTAACGTTCCGTGGCAGCCTGTCTGGCGACTGCCCTGGCGTCAGCCATCAACTGAAGGCGTGCTCACCGGCTGCGTGGGCACCAGCGGCACCGGCTGGGTGGGCAGCAGCTGCGCCGACCGCGTGGCACACAACCACGCCAGCACCGAACAGACCGCGGCCGCCCAGAACACCGCCGCAAAACCCAGATGCGATATCACCCATCCGCCGCCCACGCCACCCAGCACGCCAGAAAGGCCGTAGCCCAGGATGGTGTACAGCGCCTGGCCGCGGCCGCGCAGGCGGTCGGGGAACAGCTTGTGCACCAGCGCGATGCAGGCCGCGTGGTGGGCCGCAAAGGTGATGGCATGGCTCATCTGCGCCAGCACCAGCACCGGCGCCCAGGCCCCGAAAGCGGCGGTGGCCGAAAAACGCAGCGCACACACCGCCGCCACGATCTGCAGCCAGCGGTGCGGCGTGGCCCAACCGAACCACCGGCCCTGGGTCCAGAAGAACAAGATCTCGACCGCCACGCTCACGGCCCACAGCAGGCCCACCGCCGCCTTGCCGTAACCCAGGCTGACCAGGTACAGCGAGAAGAAGGCGTACAGGCTGGTGTGCGCCAGCACGGTGAAGAAGATCGACGCAAAGAACCAGGCCACTTCAGGCCGGCGCAACAGCGGCAGCACCGGCGGTGCTGCCTCGTCGTGCTGGGCGTTGGTGTGCGTGGCCGGCAGGTGCAGAGCGGCCAGCAGCAGCAGGCCGTTCATGGCCGCCACGAAGGCCGGAAAGACCTGGATGCCCACCCCCTGCAGCAAGGCGCCGAAGGCGGTGACCGAGACGATGAAACCGATCGATCCCCACACCCGCACCCGACCGTACAGCCGTGGGTCGATGTCGCCTTGCGGTGTGTGCAGCAGCTTGGCCAGCAGCGCTTCGTACAGCGGCACCACGCCGCTGTTGGCCAGGAACAGCAGCGTGGTCACCATCGCCACCGGCACCGCCGCGGTCACGCCCAGCAGGCCCAGCGCCGCCAGCAGCGCGCCGGCGGCCGACAGACGAATCAGTTCAGCCCGCCGGCCGCCGTGGTCGCCGGCCCAGCTCCAGGCGTAGGGCGCCACGATTCGCGAGCCGCTTTGCAACGACGCGATGGCGCCGATGGCCACCGTGGAAAAGCCCAGGCTCTGGAACCACAGTGGCGCGTAGGGGTTGAACAACCCGATGGCACCGAAGTAGCAGAAGGTCAGCGCACTGAAGCGCTTCAGGCCGGAGATGCGCGACGAGCTGTCTTCGCCAGACTGCGCAGTCATGCCCGCTGCGCAGGCACGGCCGGCACGGCCAGGTGCACGTCGCCGCACTGCGCACGGTGGCGCAGCGCGTGGTCCATCACCACCAGCGCCAGCAGCGCTTCGGCAATGGGCGTGGCGCGGATGCCCACGCAGGGGTCGTGGCGGCCGAAGGTTTCCACCACCGTGGGCGCACCCTGGCGGTCGATGCTGTGCTTGGGCAGGCGGATCGAACTCGTCGGCTTGATGGCCAGGCTGACCACCAGTTCCTGCCCGGTGCTGATACCGCCCAAAACACCACCGGCGTGGTTGCTGGCAAAACCGGCGGCCGACAGCTCGTCGCCATGTTCGCTGCCGCGCTGCGCCACCACGCCAAAACCGCTGCCGATTTCCACGCCCTTGACGGCGTTCAGGCCCATCATGGCGTAAGCGATGTCGGCGTCGAGCTTGTCGTACAGCGGCTCGCCCAGGCCCACGGGCACACCGCGGGCACGCACCTCGATGCGCGCGCCGCAGCTGTCGCCGGCCTTGCGCAGCGCGTCCATGTGCGCTTCCAGCAGCGCGATGCTGCTGGTGTTGGCGGCGAAGAATGCGTTGTCGCCGATGTGCTGTTCGCCTTCAAAGGGGATGTGGATGTCGCCCAGCGCGCTCATCCAGCCCGTGAAGCTGGTGCCGTGCTGCTGGCTCAACCACTTGCGCGCCACGGCGCCCGCAGCCACCGTGGGCGCGGTCAGCCGCGCTGAAGAGCGGCCGCCGCCGCGCGGGTCGCGCAGGCCGTACTTGCGCCAGTAGGTGTAGTCAGCGTGGCCCGGGCGGAAGGTGTCCAGGATGTTGCCGTAGTCCTTGCTGCGCTGGTCGGTGTTGCGGATCAGCAGGCAGATCGGCGTGCCGGTGGTCTGGCCTTCAAACACGCCCGACAGGATCTCCACCGCGTCGGCTTCGTTGCGCTGCGTGACGTGGCGGCTGGTGCCGGGGCGGCGGCGGTCCAGTTCGGGCTGGATGTCGGCTTCCGACAAGGCCATGCCGGGCGGGCAGCCGTCAATGACACAACCGATGGCCGGGCCGTGGCTTTCGCCAAAATTGGTGACGCGAAACAGTTCGCCGAAAGTGCTGCCAGACATGCGCGGGTACCGGGGTGCGGGTAGGCCCCGATTCTAGGAGCCCACCGACCGCGGTTCCGCGGTGGCTCAGACGCCCGGAACGGGCGTGCCTTCGGCCGGCCAGTCGCGGATGTAGGCCTTGAGCATGCGGTTCTCGAAGTCCTGCGCGTCCACCACGCTCTTGGCCACGTCGTAGAAGCTCACCACGCCCATCAACTGGCGCTTTTCCAGCACCGGCATGTAGCGCGCGTGGCGCTGCAGCATCATCCGGCGCACCTCGTCGATCTCGGTTTCGGGCGTGCAGGTCAACGGGGCGTCGTCCATCACGCTGCGCACCTGCCGCGTGCCCAGGTTGCCGCCGTTGGCCACCACGGCCTGGATAACTTCGCGGAACGTCAGCATGCCCGCCAAGTCGCCGTGTTCCATCACCACCAGCGAGCCGATGTCCAGGTCGGACATGGTCTTGACGGCCTCGGCCAGCGGTGTGTCGGGCGTGATGGTGTAAAGCGTATTGCCCTTTACGCGCAGGATGTCGGTGACTTTCATGGCGTGCCGCCCTCGAAGCTGATACCGGTCGGAATGGGGTGTCGAAAAGCCAATATAGCCCACAATGAAGCGGCCTCAACAGCGGAGAAAAGGCCCATGGCAGGTGCTTCTGATCCCGGTTTCGACACCCTGGCGCTGCACGCCGGTGCTGCGCCCGACCCAGCCACCGGCGCGCGCGCCGTGCCCATCCACCTGAGCACCAGTTTTGTCTTCGAAAGCAGCGAACACGCGGCCAGCCTGTTCAACATGGAGCGCTCGGGCCATGTCTACAGCCGCATCAGCAACCCCACCAACGCTGTTTTTGAAGAACGTATCGCCGCACTGGAAGGCGGCGTGGGCGCGGTGGCCACGGCCAGCGGGCAGGCAGCGCTGCACCTGGCCATCTGCACGCTGGCCGGCGCGGGTTCACACATCGTCGCCAGCAGCGCCTTGTATGGCGGCAGCCACAACCTGTTGAGCTACACGCTGGCGCGCTTCGGCATCAGCACCACGTTTGTGAAGCCCGGCGACCTGGACGCCTGGCGCGCCGCCATCAGGCCCGACACCCGCATGCTGTTCGGCGAAACGCTGGGCAACCCCGGCCTGGACGTGCTGGACATTCCCGAGGTGGCCGCCATCGCGCATGACGCCGGCCTGCCGCTGCTGGTGGACAGCACCTTCACCACGCCCTGGCTGCTGAAGCCCTTCGACCATGGCGCCGACCTGATCTTCCATTCGGCCACCAAGTTCCTGTCAGGCCACGGCACCGTGATCGGCGGCGTGCTGGTCGACAGCGGGCAGTTCGACTGGGCGGCGGCGCATGACAAGCACGGCCACTTTGCCGAGCTGGCGGCGCCCTATGGTGGTTTTCACGGCATGGTGTTCAGCGACGAAAGCACCGTCGGCGCCTTTTTGCTGCGCGCCCGGCGCGAGGGCCTGCGCGACTTCGGCGCCTGCATGAGCCCGCACACCGCCTGGCTCATCTTGCAGGGCATCGAAACCCTGCCACTGCGCATGGCCCGCCATGTGGACAACACGCGCAAGGTGGTGGCTTTCCTGGCCGGCCACGGCATGGTGGGCCGCGTGGGTTACCCCGAACTCGTTGGCCACCCCAGCCACGCGCTGGCAAAGAAGCTGCTGCCGCGCGGGTGCGGCAGCGTGTTCAGTTTCGACCTGAAGGGCAGCCGCACCCAGGGCAAGGCTTTCATCGAAGCGCTGAAGATCTTCTCGCACCTGGCCAACGTGGGCGACTGCCGCTCGCTAGTCATCCACCCGGCCAGCACCACGCACTTCCGCATGGACGACGCGGCGCTGGGCGCTGCCGGCATCACGCCGGGCACGATCCGCCTGTCCATCGGCCTGGAAGACCCGGACGACCTGATTGACGACCTGAAGCGCGCCTTCAAGGTGGCCGAGAAAGCGGCCGCATGAAGCTGCAGGTCAACGGCTGCACCGCCTGGGCCTACACCGGTGGCAAGACCTTCCACCCCCGCCTGCCCTGCCTGGTTCTGGTGCACGGCGCCCTGCACGATCACAGCGGCTTCACGCTGCTGGCGCGCTGGTTTGCCCACCACGGCCACAGTGTGCTGGCGGTGGACCTGCCAGGCCACGGGCAGAGCGAAGGACCACCACCAACCAGCGTGGAAGCCGCCGCGCAATGGCTTTGGGCCTTGCTGGACGCCGCCGGCGTGCAGAGCGCTGCACTGGCCGGGCACAGCCTGGGTTCACTGATTGCGCTGCAGGCCGCAGCGCAGCAGCCAGCGCGCGCCACGCAACTGGTGATGATCGGCACCGCCGTGCCCATGCCTGTGGGCGCGGCGCTGTTGCAGACGGCCCGCGAGGCGCCCTTGAAGGCCATCGACATGGTCAACACCTTTTCCATTTCCAGCACTGCCACCAAGCCCGGTTTCCCTGGCCCGGGCAACTGGCTGCATGGCAGCAACCGCGCGCTGATGCGCCGCACGTTGGCGCAAGCGCAGCAGCGGCTGGGCATCAACCTGTTCGAGCACGACTTTTCGCTGTGCAACAACTACCAAGGGGGCATGGCCGCAGCGGCGCAGGTGCAATGCCCCGCCACGCTGGTGCTGGGCGCGCGCGACCAGATGACGCTGCCGCGCGCCGCGCAGGCCGTGGCACAGGTATTGAAGGCACGCGTGGTCACGCTGCCTGCCGGCCACCACCTGATGGCCGAGGTGCCCGACGAACTGCTGGCGGCCATGCGCCAAGCCTTGCACACGGCCCCGCAGGCCTGAGGGGCGCAGACCGGCGCACAGGGCACCCGGCGTGGCGAACCGGCCTCAGGCCGTCTGGGTTTCGGTGTGCCGGCCGATGGCGGCCTGCAACGCGTCGACCACACGGGTCTGGTCGTCCTCGGTCAGGCCCACCCACATCGGCAGCCGCACCAATTGGCCTGCGCACGCCACGGTGTTCGGCAAGTCGCCCGCAGGGCGGCCGAACCGCAGGCCGGCCGGTGCCGAATGCAGCGGTACGTAGTGGAAGGTGGCCAAGATGCCGGCCTGCCGCATGTCTTGCAAGACCGCGTCACGGTTCACACCCGGCGCCAGCAGCACGAAATAGATGTGCGCGTTGTGCTCGCAGTCGGCCGGCACGGCCGGCCGCTGCAACAGGCCGCGGTGTTCCAGCGGCTGAAGCACCGCGTGGTAGCGGTTCCAGATGTGCAGGCGCCGTTGCGTGATGTCGGCCACCGCTTCCAGCTGCGCCAGCAGCAGCGCAGCCTGAAGTTCCGAAGGCAGGTAAGACGAACCGAAATCCTGCCAGGTGTACTTGTCCACGTCACCGCGCAGGAAGCGGCTGCGGTCGGTGCCCTTTTCGCGCAGGATCTCGGCACGCTGCGCCAGCTCGGGGCGGTTCACCAGCAGGGCGCCGCCTTCACCGCACATCACGTTCTTGGTGTCGTGGAAGCTCAGCGCACCCAGTTCGCCTAAGCTGCCAAGCGCCTGGCCGCTGCGGCGAGCGCCCAGGGCCTGCGCCGCATCTTCGATGACCATCAGGCTGTGGCGCCTCGCCAGCGGCATGATGCGGGCCATGTCGGCACCCACGCCCGCGTAGTGCACCACAACCACCGCCCGCGTGCGCGGCGTGATGGCGGCTTCCAGCTGCGCCGGGTCGATGTTCAGGGTGCGCGGGCAGATGTCCACGAACACCGGTACCGCGCCGCGCATCACGAAGGCATTGGCGGTGGACACGAAGGTGAACGACGGCATCAGCACTTCGTCGCCGGGCGCAATGTCCAGCAGCAACGCCGCCATCTCCAGCGCTGCCGTGCATGACGGCGTGAGCAAGGCGTCGCCGCTGCCCGTCAACGCCACCAGTTCGTGCCGGCAGCGCGCGGTGAAGGCGCCGTCTCCCGAGAGCTTGCCGGAACGCAAGGCCTGTTCGATGTAGGCCAGTTCGCCGCCGGTCAGATAAGGGCGGGTGTAGGGGATGGGCGGCCGCACAACCAAAAACCTCAGTTGGAAGACGAAGCCGACAACCAGATGCGGAAGCGGGCCTTGGCGGCGTTGGAAGCGTTCAACCGCACCAGCGGTGCCAGCGCGGCCGGCGGCGCAGCCAGCACCGCGGCCACCCAGCCCAGCAGCACCAGCTGTTCCATCCAGCCCAGGCCGGGCCAGTTTCTGGCGCTTCGCCAAGCCAGCTGTATCAAGGGCCAGGCACGGTCTTGCGGGTACGGGTGCTCACCGGGCATCAGTCGCCAGGAAATGACCCGTGTGCGCATCTGCGTGGGGGTGGGCAGCAGCGGCGCTTCCTGCTGTTGCCGGAACGTGTGGGACACCAGGCGCATGGCCGCCACGCGGCGGCGGTCGTCAAGCACCAGCGTTTCCACCAGCGAACCGAGCACGTTGCCAAACAGGCCCAGCGACAGGTTGGCCTTGCGGTGGACGCGGTAGCCACCGGCCGGTGCCTGCAACGCCGCCACCCGCCCCGTGGCAGCAGCCACCACAAAAGGCACCGTGTCGGCGCACATGGACCACTGCACGCGGTCGAGCGGGAAAAACGGCGCAATCGCCTGGCGGCGGTACAGGTTGCCGCTGCCGGGTGGCCCACCGTAATGCCCGAAGCGCTTCAGCGTGGGGCGCACATCGCCCTGGTGCAGCGTGTAGGGAATCGTGTTGCCGGTGGGGCGGCCCTGGTCGTCGACCACGCGCATCCTGAAGGCCACCTTGTTGACGCCTTCGCGCGCCTGCGCCATGCAGCGCTGCAGGCAGTCGCTGTCCAGCAGGTCGTCGCAGTCCAGGAAGATCACCCAGTCGCCGCGGCTGAGTGCCAGGCACTGGTTGTAGGCAGCGCCCTGCCCGCCGTTGGGCTGCCGGTGCGCCTTGATGCGGTCGCCGAAGCTTTGAATGACCGACCACGATCCGTCGGTTGAACCGTCATCAACAACGATCACCTCGGTGTGCGGCCAGCTCTGGGCCAAGGCACTGGCGATGGTTTCGCCCACGAAGCGTTCGTAGTTGTAGCTGCAGATCAGGATGGAAACGAGGGGCTGTGTCATCACGCTGGCGCGCCTGAAATCAAAGGTGCAGACGCTCTTGCTGCGCATGATGGATGCGCCGCGCACAGTGTGCAGAAGCCGCACGCGCCTTGCGGATAAGCCGCACGCGCCCCGCACCCCCAGGTCTGCGGGGTGAAAAAAACACGCCGTCACAACTTGGTGGAGCCTGGATCCAAAAGCCCCCCAATTAGCAGCCGGGCACCCCTCGTCCAAGGGGGCTTAAACCCGCCCCGCGCCCGCTTGACGAAGGTTTTTTGGTACCGGCCGTGAATTCGCAAGCAAATGCAACATTTGCGTTCGGACCCTGTGAATGCCGTTGCAAGCCTGCACCCACCGGCGGCGCGCGGCGTTTTCGCAGCCAGCGGGTGTTGCCCTTGTGATCGGGCTTTGCCCGCGGGGCTAACGCTTCGCCGGCATGAAGTAGCCCAGCAGCGCACCCGCAGCGATGTTGCCCACGTGCAAGTCGTCGAAGTTCTGCGCGAAGTAGCGCTCGATGGAAGCCACCGCCTGCGCGCGCACTTCCTTGGGCAGTTCAATCGCCATGGTGGTTGGCAAGCGCTGCTTGCATGGCGGGGCCGGGTTGCGGCGCGCCGCAACGGCGTTCACGAACCGGCGGGGCTCTCCGCACGGCGCTGCGGCTGGCGCAGCGTTCACTCATCGAGCAAGCCGCCTTTGAAAAAGCTCCAGGCCGTGCCGTCGTGCAGATAGAAGTGTCCGTCGGCGCAGAAGTCCTTGCCCGGAAAGTACTCGCGGTAGGCCTTGGGCACCAGGCGCGCCAGTTGCTCGTCGCTGAGCGCTTCCAGTTGTTCGGGCGTGATCGATTGGCCCACGCGCAGTCGTGTTCTTTCCATGTTCAGGCTTTTGGTGGTGCTTGGCGTCTCAATGCACGGAAGGGGTCGGCAGCGCCGCCAGCGCCTGCAGGCCCAGGGCTTCGCTCAGCAGCACCGGCTTGAGGCCGCCCGCGGCGTGGAAGGCCGCGGTGGCCGGGCCAGCCCGCAGCAGCGTGCGCTGCACCAGGGCTTCCGTGGTGGTGGTGGCAGGGTCGCACAGCAGCACATAACGCGGCTCGTCTACGGCCTGCGGGTTGCTTTCGGACAGACGCTGCACCCAGTCGATGCTGCACAACAGTTCCAGCACGTTTTCCAGCTGCAGCGGGTCCACGCGCATGCGCTGCGACAGTGCCACCAGCGCCAGCCCATGCTGGCCGCTGTGGCGGGCCTGCGCCAATTCGTCCAGCACGGCCAAGGCCAGTTCAAAGCGCCAGCCCGGCGTGTCGGCCCGGCGCACCACGCGCATGCTCAGCGAAGGCGCATAGGCGGTGATCACCGCGCCCAGCAGCACGATCAGCCAGCCCAGGTACACCCACAGCATCAGGATGGGCACGGTGGCAAACGCGCCATAGACCTTGCTGTAGCTGGGCACGGTGCTCAAATACAGCGACAACAGGCCCTTGGCCACTTCAAAGGCCGCCGCCACAAACACACCGCCGGCCCAGGCGTGGGCCCAGCGCACGGGCGTGTTCGGCACG
>JAYSXE010000142.1:0-8005 GCA_043717565.1 Burkholderiales bacterium
CCAGGCGGCCCTTGAACCCGGTCACCTTGGCGATGGTTTCCGCCAGTTCACGGATGGTGCAGTCCACACCCGTGCCCACGTTGATGTGGCTGAGCATGGACTGCGTGTGCTGCTGATAGGTGGCATGGGGCAGGTTCATCACGTGCACGCTGGCGGCGGCCATGTCTTCGACATGCAGGAATTCGCGCATGGGCGTGCCGCTGCCCCAGATCACCACCTCGGCAGCATTCGTCTGCACCGCTTCGTGAAAGCGCCGCAGCAGCGCCGGGATGACGTGCGAGTTCTCCGGGTGGTAGTTGTCCCCAGGGCCATACAGGTTGGTGGGCATCACGCTGCGGTAGTCGCGACCGTACTGCCGGTTGTAGCTTTCACACAGCTTGATGCCGGCAATCTTGGCAATCGCATAGGGTTCGTTCGTGGCTTCCAGCGTGCCGGTGAGCAGTGCGTCTTCACGCATCGGCTGCGCCGCCATGCGCGGGTAAATGCAACTGCTGCCCAGGAACAGCAACCGCTGCACGCCCGCAGCATGGGCGGCCTGGATGACATTGGCCTGCATCATCAGGTTGTCGTAGAGGAACTCCGCAGGGTACGTGTTGTTGGCATGAATGCCACCCACCTTGGCCGCCGCCAGCACCACGTGGTCGATCTTGCGCGCCATAAAAAAAGCGTTCACCGCAGCCTGGTCCTTCAGGTCCAGTTCGGCGTGGGTGGCGGTGATGAGGTTGCGGCAGCCCAGCGCCTGCAGGTGCCGCACGATTGCCGAACCCACCATGCCGCGGTGGCCGGCGACGAAAACGTTGTCCGAGGCGGTGGTCATCGGTTCAGCCTGCCTCGCGCGACACCGCCACGTCGTGCCCGTGCGCGCGCAACAAGGCCATGCGCTGCGCCACCGAAAGGTCGTTGGCCACCATCTCAGCGCACATTTCTTGCGCCGTGATTTCAGGCTCCCAACCGAGCTTGGCCTTGGCCTTGGCCGGGCTGCCCAGCAGCGTTTCCACCTCGGCAGGGCGGAAGTAGCGCGGGTCGATGGCCACCACGCAGTCGCCTACCTTCAGCGCCGGCGCCTTGTTGCCGGCAATGGAAGCCACGTAGGCCTTCTCTTCCACACCCTGGCCTTCAAAGCGCAGCGTCAGGCCCAGTTCGGCGGCTGTCCACTGCACAAATTCGCGCACCGAATACTGCACACCGGTGGCAATGACGAAGTCTTCGGGCACTTCCTGCTGCAGCATCATCCACTGCATGCGCACGTAGTCCTTGGCATGGCCCCAGTCGCGCAGCGCGTCCATGTTGCCCATGTACAGGCACTTCTCCAGGCCCTGCCCGATGTTGCTCAAGCCACGCGTGATCTTGCGCGTGACGAAGGTCTCGCCGCGGCGCGGGCTTTCGTGGTTGAAGAGAATGCCGTTGCAGGCATACATGCCGTACGCCTCACGGTAGTTCACCGTGATCCAGTAGGCATACATCTTGGCCACCGCATACGGGCTGCGCGGGTGAAACGGCGTGGTCTCGGTCTGCGGAATTTCCTGCACCAGGCCGTACAGCTCTGAGGTGCTGGCCTGGTAGAAGCGGGTGGTCTTCTCAAGGCCCAGAAAGCGTATGGCTTCCAGCAGCCGCAGCGTGCCCAGGGCGTCCACGTCGGCTGTGTATTCCGGCGCTTCAAAGCTCACGGCCACGTGGCTTTGCGCGCCCAGGTTGTACACCTCGTCGGGCCGCACCATCGACACGATGCGCGTCAGGTTGGAACTGTCGGCCAGGTCGCCATAGTGCAGCTTGAAGCGCTGGTGCTGCACATGCGGGTCTTCGTAGATGTGGTCCACGCGCTGGGTATTGAACTGTGAAGCGCGGCGCTTGATGCCGTGTACCTCGTAGCCTTTGGCCAGCAGAAATTCAGCCAGGTAGCTGCCGTCTTGGCCGGTAACGCCGGTGATCAGTGCTTTTTTCATCAAGGGTTCGCGCAGGCTGTACACCCCGGGGCGGCACCCTGCGGCGAGTGAGTTCAGGGAAGAGTCGGACTGTAACCAACCATCATTTGCGCTGGTGTGACGCACTTGGACGCAGGCGGCGGCAGCGTGCGGTTTGGCGCAGGCCAGGCCCCGGGGACGCGCCAGCGGTTTGCAGCACGCAAGCCACCGTGTTGCGCGGCGAGACGCCATCAATCTGTGGCTGCCGCATTTCTTCAAGCCGGCAACGCCACACCAATGTCGGGGTGTAACGCCACCAAGCCTTTGTCGAAACTGGCCAGCTTGCCACCGTGGTGGCGGGCCAGGGCGGCCAGGTAGGCATCGGTAATCTGGCGGTGGCCTGTTACGCCGTACCAGCGTATGCCGCTATACGCCAAGTCGTCTGGCCAGAAATGGTGCAGCGGGTGTTGCGTGACTTGCGCCAGCACGGCCAGGCCTTGTTCGATGCTGTAGCCGCCGACACGCAAGGTCAAGCGCAGCAACGTGCCTTGGGTGATGGGGCAGGTGGCGAAGCCTGTTTGCGACCTGGCCTGGCCGACAAACCAGGCCTGTGCGGCCGCGTGGTGCACATGGGCCTGGTCGATCAGCGCGTACAGCACGTTGCCATCGAGCAGATGCACCGCTGCGGCCGCCGTCTGCTCGCCCTTCGCGGCGCGGCTGCTCACTCGTCGTCATCCAGCGCCCGCACATCCTCAGCGGTAACGGGGCGAGATGAACAAATCAGCGGCAGGCCTGTCAAGGCGTCCTGTTGCAGGCGCGGCCCCTTGGCAGGGCCAAGCGCGCCGCCAAGGCCTTCAACGGGCAACGCGCCTACCACCAGGCCACGCCGGATGAGATCGGCCACGGTCTGGTTCATGCTCTTTCGGGTGTGCGCTGCGACTGAAGTAACCACATGGTGCAGGTCGGCAGGCAGGTCGATGGTGGTACGCATTCGCCATCATTGCATCATGATGCAATGACGTCAATGCATGCCGCCTTACCCCACCAGCACCGCCACCTCCAGTCCCGGGTGCTGCTGGCGCAGCAAAGCGGCCAGCGGCGGCTTGCGCATGCGGCCTATGAAGGCCAGCAGGTCTTTCTGGTCGGCGTGCGCTGAAAAGCCCGGCAGCGTCTTCACCTTGGCTCTTGCCTCGATTCAATGGCCGTCCAGCTGCACATAGCCGGCGCGCCGGCCGTAGGCCTAGACGTCACGTCTGTACGCGTTGCCTTGCTGCTGCGCCCTTGCGCAGGGCGTCGAAGTCTTGAACAGCGGCCTCGACATCGTCCTCGGTCAACGACATGATGGCTTGAAGTTTGTCAGCCGCATCACGCAGCGCCTGCAAATCGGCCTGGGCAGGGCGGGCGGTAGGGATGAAATAGCCCACGGTTTGCCCGTGCCTCGTTACTGCAACGGGTTGCTTGTTGTCTATGAACCACATTGTGAATCGTGGTGTACACAAAGGCAAACCGTGCGGCGCTTTTGCGGCAGGCACGCAGGCTGCGCACCGGCCGTTCGTGCCGCCCTACCCCACCGGCACCACCACGTCCAGCCCCGGGTGCTGCTGACGCAGCAAAGCGGCCAGCGTCTGCTTGGCGTCGTCGTCACCATGAATCAGCCGCACCTGGCGCGGCGGTTTGCGCATGCGGCCTATGAAGCCCAGCAGGTCTTTCTGGTCGGCATGCGCTGAAAAGCCCGGCAGGGTGTGCACCTGGGCGCGTATCTGCATGCGCTGGCCGTCCAGTTCCACATAACCGCCGCGTGGGCCATAGGTCTGGATGGCGCGGCCTGGCGTGCCGGCAGCCTGGTAGCCGCAAAACAGCACGTCGTGCCGCGGGTCGCCCAGCATGGCCTTCAGGTAGTTCACGATGCGCCCGCCGCTGCACATGCCGCTGGCTGCGATGACGATGGCCGGCCGCGCACTGCGCGCCAGCGTGGCCACCATGCGCAGGTGGGCGGCGTGGTCGTCCACCGTGGTGAGCTGCGCAAAGTCCAGCGGGTGGCGGCCGGCCGCCAGCTTGGCACGAGCTTCGGCGTCCCAGTGGGCCTTCAGCTGGGAATAGCCGGCGGTGAAGTCGGCCGCCAGGGGTGAGTCAACCACCACCTGCACATCGCCCCAGGCCACGCCCGCGCCAGCAGGGCGCTGCCGGTTGCGGTGGATGACTTCTTCCAGTTCGTACAGCAGTTCTTGCGTGCGGCCGATGCTGAATGCCGGCACCAGCAGCACACCACCGTTGCCAAAAGCGTGTTCGCACAGCGCCTGCAGGCGCTGGCGGCGCGTCTTGCGGCCTTCGTGAAGGTTGTCACCGTAAGTGCTTTCCATCACCACCACGTCGGCTCTGGCCGGCGGCAGCGGTGCGGGCAGCAGTGGCGTGTAGGGTGCGCCCAGGTCGCCTGAGAACACCACACGCTGGGTTTGCGGCTTGCCGCCCGCAACGGGCAGCGTGGCGTCCAGTTCCACATAGGCTGAACCCAGAATGTGGCCAGCCGGCTGCAGCCGCAGTTTCAGCCCGCAGCCTGCACCAACTTCACCGCCCTGCAAGACGGTGTGCCACTGCTTGTAGGCCAGCGGCACGATTTGCCGCCGCAACTGGGCCAGAAAGCCGTCTATCAGCGCCTGGTTGCGCGTGAAGCCCACCTTCAGCGCGTCTTCCAGCACCATGGGCAGCAGTTGGGCCGAAGCGGGGCTGCAGATGATGGGGCCCTTGAAGCCAGCGGCCATCAGGTACGGCACACGCCCCACGTGGTCGATGTGCACGTGCGTAACCACCAGCGCCACCACCCCGGCCAGCGCAAACTTCACCTCCAGCTGCGCGGCCCCCGCGCCGTCGGGCGATGTCTCAGCGCCCTGGAACAGGCCGCAGTCCACCAGCACCGAACGGCCGTCGGGCAGCGTCAGCTGGTGGCAGGAACCGGTAACGCCGCGCACGGCGCCGTGGTGGGTGAAGCGCAAGGTCTGGGGTGCGGCTGCGGCCATGGCTAACTTTCGAAGTTGCAGGTGACGACGACTTTGGCACAGGCCGTGCGGTTGCGCCACTGGGGTGCAACCGGGTGGCCACCGGCCAGCCACCTGGCCCACATATCCCGTGTTCAAGGGGCGGGCCTTCCCCAAGTAACTCCGCCTGCGGCCCCGCGTGGGCCGGAAAGTCAAGCCAGGCAAGCCCAAATCAGCTGGCAGGGGCGAAGGCCAGGTGTAACAAACTGGGTGACCGTTCATATGGTTACAAAGAGAAACCGCAGACCGGCACAATCCGGTCCAGCGTTTCGGGTAAGAAACCACTGGTATCTATGCACCCAGTTGGCTTTCAGCACGGAAGCGCACAGCAGATGAAGCGGCTGGGTGCTGGCGTGAAGCACTGCGTGGCGTGCACCCTTAGCAGAGAAGCCAGCACCAGGCGCCATGCCCGGGTGCCCCTTACCACCCGGCCGCAGCAGCCGGGAACTGAAACCCGCGAAGACCGAAATAAGCACCCGCGTGCCTCGGCGCACGGGCCAGCCCGCCTTAGCTGCCCCCCTCCCTTACCCCCCGATGAAAACCTTATTGCCACAGCCGTACGCCGGCGCCCCACGCTACCTGGCCGGCCTGGCCCTGCTGACACTGCTGGCAGCCTGCGGCGGTGGTGAAGAAGGCACAGCTGCCACCACAGCACCGCCCGCTGCGCTTACCGCAGCGGCACCAGACACCCAAGCGGCCACTGCCACTATGGCGACTGAAGCCAACTTGGCTACAGCCCAAGACAGCAGCACCGCCACAACCGACGGCACTAAAAAGGCGCTTGCCGCACCCGGTGCAACTGCAGGCACGGTGGTTTACTCTGCCTTGACGGTGCGCGCCTACGGCACCCTGGCCGGCAACGTGGGCCCACTGATGCAGGTGCGCAAAGACGGCACCGTGCTGGGCACCGTGGAAGTTCGGTCAACCACGCCCGGCAACTACACCTTCTGGGTGCCCAATCTGCAGGCCGGCAGCAAGGTTGATGTGGTGTTCACCAACGACGCCGTCATCAATGGCCAAGACCGAAACCTGTATGTGCTGTACCTGAAAAGAGGCAGCACCACGCAACTGCCGGTGGGGCCGCTTGCGATGATCGACCGTGGCGCTGGCGCGCTGGCATTCGACGGCCTGGACACCCTGCCCGGCGGCCCTGTTCTGGCCTGGGCTGGCGCGCTGCGCCTGACCTGGCCAGCCACCGCCGGCACCAGCTTCACTACGGCACAAATGTCGGCTGCCCGCCTGTTGAACCAGGCCAGCTTCGGCCCCACCACAGCCACCATCAACCGCGTGGCGCAAGTGGGCGCGGCTGCCTGGGTGGCTGAACAAATGGCCATACCCCATTCGCCTGATTTCGTTAACCACCTGAACAGCAAGTTCGCCCAAGGCGTGGACTTCCGCCCGGGCGGAGCCAAGTACGACAGCACCTGGGTGACGCAACGCTTCTGGGCCACCGCCGCAACCAGCACCGGCCAACTGCGCAAGCGCGTGGCCTGGGCGCTGCACCAGATGCTGATGGTGTCGCAGACCGACAGCAACCTCTTCAGCCACACACGCGCCTACGCTCAGTATCTGGACACACTGAACAAACACGCCTTCGGCAATTACCGCCAGTTGCTGGAAGAGGTGGCGCTAAGCCCCGCCATGGGCATCTACCTTTCGCACATTCGAAACCAGAAAGAAGACGCCGCAACGCACCGCCAGCCCGACGAAAACTTTGCCCGTGAACTGATGCAGTTGTTCACCATAGGCCTGCATGAACTGAACAGCGACGGCACACCCCGCCTGGGCGCTGACGGCAAGCCCATAGAAACCTATGACACTGACGACGTGATGGCGCTGGCCAAAGTTTTCACTGGCTATTCCTGGGGCCTGCCCGACAACCAACTGACCGACGCCAACTTCAAATGGGGCAACCCCGACTACAAGGCGGCGGTTGACACCCAGCTGGACCTGAACCCGATGAAGGCCTACGCGGTGCAGCATTCAGCCGCGGCCAAGAACCTGTTTGCAGGCACCCCCAACGCCACCTTCATCCCAGCCTACACCCCTGCGGCAACCAGCTTGCGCATGGCGCTTGACGCCTTATTCAAGCACCCCAACATGGGGCCCTTTGTCGGGCGGCAGTTGATACAGCGCTTGGTAACCAGCTCGCCCAGCCCAGGCTATGTGGCACGCGTGGCGGCCGCGTTCAACAACAACGGAATAGGCGTGCGCGGTGACATGGCCGCCGTGGTGCGCGCCGTGCTGCTGGACGCCGAGGCCCGCACCGACAACCCCAGCAACTCCGGCTTTGGCCGGCTGAAAGAGCCTGTGCAGCGCATGACCCACTGGATGCGCGCGATGGACACCCGGTCAAGCAGCGGCCAGTACATGGTCGTCTACGACCTTGATGGCGTAGGCCAGCGCGCTCTGTATTCGCCTTCGGTCTTCAGCTACTACCGGCCCGGCTATGTGCCCCCGCAAACCGTGTTTGCCAGCCGCGGCGCCACTGCGCCGGAATTTCAGATCGTCAATGAAAGCACTACCGCGGCCTGGGTGAACAGGGCCTATGCCATGAGTGCAAGCGGCGTGGGCTGGAACGGCAGCACCGCGGACGTAAGCAGCACCTACACCAGCCTGGCCGCACTGGCCGCGCAAGGCGACGCCAATGGCGTGGTTCAACAGCTGAACCTGCTGCTGTTTGCCGGCACCATGAGCAGCAGCCTGCAACAGGCCTTGATAGAAGGCATGGCCGGCGTGCTGGGCACCGACGCCGCCAGCCACCTGAACCGCGCCCGCATGGCCGTTTTCGTGGCGCTGGCTTCCCCTGAATTTGTGGTGCAACGCTGAACATGAAACACACCCACACATCACGCCGCCACTTCATGCAGGCTGCCAGTGGCCTAGCCGCCGCAGCGGCCAACCCGCTGGCCACACGCTTCAGCACGCCCTTTGCGCTAAGCCTGGCCGGCTTGGGCGCCATGGCTGCGCAAAGCAGCAGTGCGGCAGACGTTTCAGGCCCGTACAAAGCACTGGTGTGCCTATATTTGGCTGGCGGCAACGACAGTGCTAATTGGCTGGTGCCGACCGACG
>JAYSXE010000143.1:0-20921 GCA_043717565.1 Burkholderiales bacterium
CAACCTGAACAGCATGTTCTACGTCACCAAGCAGGTGGTGCCGGGCATGGTGGAAAAGGGCTGGGGCCGCATCATCCAGATCAGTTCGGTGAACGGCGAAAAGGGCCAGGCCGGCCAGACCAACTATTCAGCAGCCAAGGCCGGCATGCACGGCTTCACCATGGCCCTGGCGCAGGAACTGGCTGCCAAGGGCGTGACCGTCAACACCGTGAGCCCGGGCTACATCGGTACCGACATGGTGCGCGCCATCAAGCCCGAGGTGCTGGAGAAGATCGTCGCCACCATTCCCGTCAAGCGCCTGGGCACGCCCGACGAAATCGGCTCCATCTGCGCCTGGCTGGCGGGTGACGACTCGGGCTTCACCACCGGCGCCGACTTCAGCTGCAACGGCGGCTTGCACATGGGGTGAGCACGGCGTGAAACCCTCCTGAGGAGGGGTTCACGGCGTGCGAACGGCAGCGCGCGTCGCGCGCGCGGTGGCCGGGAAGAGCGCCTGCGGCGCTTTTTTCCTTCGGGCGAATGTTGAGCCTCCCGAGCCCCCGCCGAGAGGGGGCTCCAGTCAGGTGTTTGACAGAAGCACGACCACAGCGCGGCAGTGGTTCAAAAGTCAACTGCCCTCGACGAAGAACTTGATCACCGACTTGGCAGCAAACCCCACCAGCCCGAAGCCCAGTGCCAGCAGCAGCACGAAGGTGCCGAACTTGCCAGCCTTGGACTCGCGCGCCAGCTGCAGGATGATGAACACCATGTACAGCATGAAGGCGCCGATGCCAAAGGTCAGCCCGAAGCCGGCGATCTGTTCTTCGCTGTAGCCGAACATCAGCGGCTGTCCGGCACTGCGGCGTCCGTGGCGGGTTCCACCAGCTCGCGGTAGGCATGCCAGCTGGCGTGCGCCAGCCACGGCACCACCACGACCAGGCCCAGCATGCCGGTGGCCATGCCCAGCACCGAAAGCACCAGCAGCAGCGCCGCCCACAGGGCCAGGGGGCCGGGTGCGGCCAGCACTGCGTCCCAGCTGGTCAGCACCGCTTGCAGCAGTGTGGCCTTGCGGTCCAGCAGCAAGGGAATGGCCACCAGGGTGGACGCAAACACCGGCGCGGCCAAAAACCCTCCCATCACGAGCCAGGCTTCGAAAAGCCCGCTGCTGTCCTGCGCCACCACCTGGCGCAGGAAGTCCAGCGGCCGGGTGATCGGAACCGGGGTGAAACGGGTGATCAGGGCCGCCGAGGTGAACACCCAGCCCGTGCCGGCCAAGCCCAGCAGCAGCCCAAAGCGCACCAGGCGCCCGTCGCGCGCCGCCCAGACGAGCAGCACGTTGCTCATGCCGGGCTGGCGCCCCTGCTGCAGGCTGCGGCTGATGGCGTACAGGCCCGTGGCCACGATGGGCGCAACGAACAGAAAGCCGCTGAAGGCGCCGGCCATTATCCAGAAGTGGTCGCGCGCGAACCACAGCACGGCCAGCCCGAACAGCGCGGTCACCAGGCCGTGGGCCAGGCCCGGCCCCGGGCAGTGCAGCAGGTCGTTCCAGCCCAGCCGCAGCCACCGAAACGGCTGGCCCCAGCCCGCCGCCCGCACGACGGGATTTCGAAGGGCGGGTGTCCGCGTGGCCCGGGTCGGTGGGGGTGGGGGTGGGGGTGGAGGTGGCGTCATGGGGCTGACGCCCAGTCTAGGCAGGCTGCTGCGGCGCGGCCTTGATGCAGGTCATCTCAAGTGCTGTGGCCACCGTCGGCCATCAGCCCTTGGGCGCAAGCCAGCAGGGTGGCCGGCTCTGCATCGGCCAAGGTCAGTGGCTGTGCCTGTTCAAACTGCAGGTAGTTGCGTTGCATCGAGCGCAGGTACACCGGGTCGTAGTGCTGGTCCAGCAGTTCCTGCACCACCTGGGCCAGCGGGCCGGGCTCGGCCGCCGGGCCCGGCGCGCCGGCTGCCGCCTGCTGGCGCGCCAGGGCCTGCCAACGATCCACGGTCTGCGCGCCGCGCAGTTCCACCAATGCTTGCAACTGGCGGCAGAACAATTCGGTGTCCTGCACGAAGTGCGCATAGTCCTGCAACAGGAAGTTCACGCGCGCCGGGGTTTCCATGGTCAGGCGCACGCAGCGGGCGGCACGCATCTGCACCAGCAGCGTCTCGGGCACGCGCAGACGGCCGATGGTGCGGCTTTCGCTTTCGACAAAGACGGGCAGCGCCGGATTGAAGCTGCGCAGCGCCTGCCAGATGGTGGTCTCGAACGCCTTCTGTGACGGCTGCCGCTGCCCGGGCAGCGGCCCCAGCACCGAACCGCGGTGGCAGGCCAGGGCCTCCAGGTCCAGCACCTGCGCCCCCTGCGCGGCCAGCGCCTGCAGCAGACGGCTCTTGGCCGACCCCGTGGGCCCGCACAGCACGCGGTACTGCAGCGTGGCCGGCAAGGTTTGCAACTGCACCAGCACCTCGCGCCTGAAGGCGCGGTAGCCGCCTTCGAGCACACGCACCGTGAAGCCGATCTCGCCCAGCACCAGGCCCAGCGAACCCGACCGCTGGCCGCCGCGCCAGCAGTACACCAGCGGGCGCCAGCCGCGCGGCTGCGGCATCACCTGCGTCTGCACATGGCGGGCGATGTTCATGGCCGCCAGCGCGGCGCCGCGCTTGCGGGCGTCAAAGGGCGAGACCTGCTTGTATTCGGTGCCCACCACGTGGCGCTCTTCGTCGGTGAGCGTGGGCCAGTTGACGGCGCCGGGCAGGTGGTCTTCGGCGTGTTCGCTCTCGCTTCGCGCGTCGATGACGCAGTCGAAACTGGCGTACTGGGCCAGTGCGTCGGCTGCGCTGATGCGGTGCAGGGCCATGGTGCTGGGGTTCGGGTTCTCGGGCTCGCAGGGCAGCGGGCCGTCAGGGGTTGTGAAGGGCGGGGAATGCCGGGAAGGCAGGGAAGGGCGGCGGCAGGCCGTCAAACGCTGGGCGCGGCCACGGCGTCGAGCAGTTCGCTTTCGATGCGCAATTGCGCCTTGGAACGCTGCAGTTCCGGGCCGTCCACCAGGAAGGTGTCTTCCACGCGTTCGCCCAGCGTGGTGACCTTGGCCAGCTGCAGGTTGATGCCGTTGCGCGCCAGCACGCGCGCAATGGCGTACAGCAGGCCCGAGCGGTCGCTGGCCGACACCGTGAGCAGCCAGCGCTGGCCGCGTTCGTCGGGCGCCAGCGCCACGCGCGGCGTGACCGGGAAAGAACGCACACGGCGCGACACGCGGCCGTTGCGCGGATCGGGCAGCGGGCCGGCCGATTCCAGCGCCAGCGCGGCTTGCGTTTCCACCAGCGAGATCAGGTCGCGGTAACCGCCCGGGGTGTCGGGCACCATGGCCTGCGTGGCCACCACCTGGAAGGTGTCGAGTGCGTAGCCGGTGCGCGTGGTGTGGATGCGGGCGTCCAGGATGCTGAACCCGGCGCTGTCGAAGTAGCCGCAGATGCGTGCAAACAGGTCGGGCCGGTCCGGGCAGTACACCAGCACCTGCAGGCCGTCGCCAGCCGACGACGGGCGCGCGCTGACGATGGGCACGGGCGTCTGCACATGGCGCCACAGTGCACGCGCGTGCCAGGCGATGTCGGCCGCGTCATGCCGCGCGAAGTAGCTGACTTCCAATGTTTTCCACAGCGGTTCTTCGGTGCCGGGCAAGGCGCTGTGCAGCGCCAGAATCTGCCGCGCTTCCAGCTTGCGCGCTTCGATCTCGGCGTCCAGGTTGGGCTGTGCACCGCCCAGCGCACGCAGCGTCAGCCGGTACAGATCTTCCAGCAGCTTGGCCTTCCAGGCGTTCCACACTTTGGGGCTGGTGCCGCGGATGTCGGCCACCGTCAGCAGGTACAGCGCCACCAGGCGCTGCGGCGTGCCCACCAGGCGCGCAAAGGCCTGCACCACGCCGGCGTCGGTCAGGTCTTCCTTCTGCGCCACGCGGCTCATCGTCAGGTGGTGCTGCACCAGGAACTCGATCAGCTGGGCGTCGTCCTTTTCGATGCCGTGCTGGCGGCAGAAGCGGCGAACCTCCACCGCGCCCAGGTCGGAATGGTCACCTCCGCGGCCTTTGGCGATGTCGTGGAACAGCGCCGCCACAGTCAGCACCCAGGGCTTGTCCCACTGCGCGGCCAGCTGGCTGCAGAAGGGGTACTCGTGCGCGTGTTCGGGAATGAAGAAGCGGCGCACGTTGCGCAGCACCATCAGGATGTGCTGGTCCACGGTGTAGGCGTGGAACAGGTCGTGCTGCATGCGGCCCACGATGCGCCTGAACACCCACAAGTAACGCCCCAGCACGCTGGTCTGGTTCAGCAAGCGCATCGTGCGCGTCAGTCCCTGCGGCTGGCGCAGGATGTCCATGAACAGGTCGCGGTTGAACGGGTCGTTGCGAAAGGCGCTGCCCATCAGCGTGCGCGCGTTGTACAGGCCGCGCAGCGTGCGTGCCGACAGGCCCTTCAGCCCGGGCGTCTGCTGGAACACGAGAAAGGTTTCGAGGATGGCGTGCGGGTTTTCGGCATACAGGTTGTCGTGCGCCACTTCCAGCATGCCGCCGCGGTCCAGGAAGCGGGCGTTGATGGGGCGCATCGGCGCCTGTTCAGACCCGCTGATGCGTTCCTCGATGTTCAGCATCAGCACCTGGTTGAGCTGCGTCACCGCCTTGGCCGCCCAGTAGTAATGGCGCATCAGCACTTCAGAGCTGCGCGTGCTGCCGCTGGCCTTGTAGCCAAAACACTCGGCCACTGCCGTCTGCAGGTCAAACACCAGCCGGTCTTCGCGCCGGCCGGCCACCACGTGCAGCCAGGCGCGAATGAGGCGCAGCGCGCCGTCCTGCTTGTTCAGCTGGCGGGCTTCAAAAGCGGTGATCAGCCCCTTGCTGGCCAGTTCGGCCCAGGTGCGGCCCAGGCCGGCGGCGCGCGCCACCCAGATCACCACCTGCAGGTCGCGCAGGCCGCCGGGGCTTTCCTTGCAGTTGGGTTCCAGTGAATAAGGCGTGTCCTCGTACTTGATGTGCCGCTGCCGCATTTCCAGCGTCTTGGCGCGCAGAAAGGCCACCGGGTCCATCGCCTCGGCCAGCGACAGGCACATGCGGTTGGAAAGCGCGCGCGCCCCGGCCACGTGTCGGGCCTCGAGCAGGGCGGTCTGCACCGTCACGTCGCGTGCCGCCTCGTCCAGGCATTCGGCCACGGTGCGCACCGAAGAACCGATCTCCAGCCCCATGTCCCAGCAGGAAGAGATGAAGCATTCAATCGCGCCGCGCACCTGTTCGTCAGGCGGCTCGGGCAGCAGCACCAGCACGTCCACGTCGGAATGCGGAAACAGCTCGCCCCGGCCATAGCCACCGGCAGCCACCAGCGCCGCGTGCGCGGGCAGGCCGGCTTCGGCCCACAGCGAGAGCAACGCGCCGTCGACATGGCGCGACAACGCCTTGATCAGGCGGGCGGCGGCGGTGGCCGTGGGGCGCGTGGCGCGGAACTGTGCCAGCAGTGCAGCCTTGCCCTGGGCAAAGCTGGCGCGGTGCGCCGCGCCGCCGGCCTGGCCCAGCGGGTTAGGGGCAGCTGGCGCGGGGGGCTGCACCAGCCCGGGCGCGGTCATGGTGGTCGCGCTGGCTGCAGCTTCAGGTCGCACCGGCCAGCGCCTGCCCGTAGCCCGCCGTGGCAAAGGCCGGCGGTGGTGGGCTGCCCTCGCTGACGGTCAGCACCTCGTAGCCGGTTTCGGTGACCAGCACCGTGTGTTCCCACTGGGCCGACAGCGACCGGTCGCGTGTGACGATGGTCCAGCCGTCGTAAGGGCGGTTGCCCTTGCGGTCTTCCTTGATGTCGCGCTTGCCGGCGTTGATCATCGGCTCAATGGTGAAGATCATGCCCGGCACCAGCTCTTCCAGCGTGCCCGGACGGCCGTAGTGCAGCACCTGGGGTTCTTCGTGGAAACGCGCGCCCACGCCATGGCCGCAGAATTCACGCACCACACTGAAGCCGGCATTTTCAGCAAACACCTGGATGGAGTGGCCGATGTCGCCCAGGCGTGCACCGGGCTTGACCTTCACGATGCCCTTCCACATGGCGTCGAAAGTGATGCTGCACAGCCGCCGCGCCGCGATGCTGCCGTCACCCACCACGAACATGCGGCTGTTGTCGCCGTGCCAGCCATTCTTGATGATGGTGACGTCGATATTGACGATGTCGCCGTCCTTCAAGGGCCTGTCATCAGGGATGCCGTGGCACACCACGTCGTTCAGGCTGCTGCACAGCGAAGCCGGGTACGCCGGGTAGCCCTGGGGCTGGTAGCCCAGCGTGGCCGGAATGCCGCCTTGCACGTGCACCATGTGGTCGTGTGCCAGCTTGTCCAGTTGCAACGTGGTGACGCCGGGCCTGACGTGGGGGGTCAGCATGTCCAGCACTTCACTGGCCAGGCGCCCGGCCAGGCGCATGCCTTCGATGTCGGCTGCGGTTTTGATGGGTATTGCCATAGCGACCGATTATCGCCCGGCCCCTAAAATCCTGGTTTTGACTGATGCCCGAGCGGCCCCGCATGAGCGATAAGCCCCTGAATCTGATTCACTTCGAGGGCGGCAGTGCGCTCTCAGCCTTCCGCGAACAGGCCTTGCTGGCCCGGCTAGAGGCCGCCTGCCCGCGCATCACCACCGTAGCGGCACGCCATGTGCATTGGGTGGCTTTCGACAGCACCCCCGACCGCCCCACGCTGGACAAGCTGCAGGCGCTGCTGGCCTACGGCGACCCATTCACCGGCAGCAGCGGCGGCAATGGCCCGCGCGTGGTGGTGATGCCGCGCCTGGGCACCGTGTCACCGTGGGCCAGCAAGGCCAGCGACATTGCACGCAATTGCGGCGTGGCGGGGCTGCACCGCGTGGAACGGGTCACCGAATACACGCTGGGCTTGAAAAGTGGCCTGCTCAGCGCTGCCAAGCCCTTGAACGCCGAAGAACGGCAGGCCGTGGTGGCGCTGCTGCACGACCGCATGACCGAGCATGTGGCCTTTGAACGCGAAGCCGCGGCCCAGTTGTTTGACACCCGGCAGGCCGAGCCCCTGGCCCATGTGAACGTGCTGGGCCCGGCCCCGAACGGCGGCCAGGCGGCGCTGCAGCGCGCCAACACCGAATTCGGCCTGGCGCTTTCAGACGACGAGGTCAACTATCTGGTGGCTGCCTTCACGAGGCTGGGCCGCAACCCTACCGACGTGGAACTGATGATGTTCGCGCAGGCCAACAGCGAACACTGCCGGCACAAGATCTTCAACGCCAGTTTCACGGTGGACGGTGAACTGCAGCCGCACAGCCTGTTTGGCATGATCCGCAACACCGAAAAGCTGAGCCCGCAGCACACCGTGGTGGCGTACGACGACAACGCCGCCGTGATGGAAGGCCACCGCGTGCAGCAATGGCTGCCGCAGGGCTTCACCAACGCGCCGCTGTACGGCCTGCGTGAAGACACGGCCCATGTGCTGATGAAGGTGGAAACGCACAACCACCCCACCGCCATCAGCCCGCACCCCGGCGCCAGCACCGGGGCCGGCGGCGAGATACGCGATGAAGGCGCCACCGGCCGCGGCGCACGGCCCAAGGCCGGGCTGACGGGCTTCAGCGTCAGCAACCTGCACTTGCCCGGTACGTCAGAACCCTGGGAACAGAAGCCGGTGGGCAAGCCGGAGCACATTGCCAGCGCGCTGCAGATCATGACCGAAGGCCCGCTGGGTGGGGCCGCGTTCAACAACGAGTTCGGCCGGCCCAACCTGGGCGGCTACTTCCGCGTGTTTGAACAGGACGTGGCGGGCATGCGGCGCGGTTATCACAAGCCCATCATGATTGCCGGGGGGCTGGGCAGCATCAGCGCCAGCCAGGTGAAGAAGCTGCCCTTCGGCGCCGGCACGCTGCTGGTGCAATTGGGCGGGCCGGGCATGCGCATCGGCATGGGCGGTGGTGCTGCCAGCAGCATGGCCGCCGGCACCAACACCGCGGCGCTGGACTTCGACAGCGTGCAGCGTGGCAACCCGGAAATCCAGCGCCGTGCGCAAGAGGTGATCAACCACTGCTGGGCGCTGGATGCGATGAACCCGGTGCTGGCCATCCACGACGTGGGTGCGGGCGGCATCAGCAACGCCTTCCCCGAACTGGTGGACGGCGCCGGCAAGGGCGCCACCTTCGACATCAACCGGGTGCCACTGGAAGAAAGCGGCCTGGCGCCGAAAGAGATCTGGTGCAACGAAAGCCAGGAACGCTATGTGCTGGCCATCAACCCCGACCTGATGCCGCTGTTTGTGCAGATGTGCGAGCGCGAGCGCTGCCCCTACGCGGTGGTGGGCGTGGCCACCGACGAACGTGAACTGGTGCTGGAACGCGGACCTGACGGTGAACGGGTCATCGACATGCCCATGGACGTGCTGCTGGGCAAACCGCCCAAAACGCAGCGCAACGTGCAGCGCGTGGCGCGGGCAGAAGCGCCGCTGAACCTGACCGGCGTGAAGCTGGACCAGGTGGCGCTGGACGTGCTGCGCCACCCCACGGTGGGCAGCAAACGGTTCCTCGTCACCATCGGCGACCGCACCGTGGGTGGCCTGAACCACCGCGACCAGATGGTGGGCCCCTGGCAGGTGCCGGTGGCCGACTGCGCCGTGACGCTGGCCGACCATGTGGGCTTTGCCGGCGAGGCCATGGCCATGGGCGAACGCACGCCGCTGGCGGCGCTGCACGCCCCCGCCAGCGGCCGCATGGCGGTGGCCGAGACCATCACCAACCTGCTGGCCGCACCCATCGAACTGGGCCGCGTGAAGCTCAGCGCCAACTGGATGGCGGCCTGCGGCGAACCAGGTGAAGACGCCGCGCTGTTCGACACCGTGAAGGCCGTGGGTATGGAACTGTGCCCGGCGCTGGGCGTGGGCATTCCGGTGGGCAAGGATTCGCTGTCGATGCGCACCCGCTGGAGCGGTGGGCAGGTGACGGCGCCGGTGTCGCTGATCGTCACCGCGTTTGCTTCGGTGGCCGACGTGCGCGGCACGCTGACACCGCAGCTGCAGCCCGGCGACACCACGCTGGTGCTCGTCGACCTGGGCAACGGCAAGAACCGCATGGCCGGCAGCATGCTGGCGCAGGTGCTGGGCCAGTTTGGCGACGAAGTGCCCGACCTGGACGACGCGCAGCAGCTCAAGCAGCTGGTGGCGGCCGTGAACGCGCTGCGCGCGCAGGGCCGAATCCTGGCCTATCACGACCGCAGTGACGGCGGCCTGTGGGCGGCGGTGTGCGAGATGGCCTTTGCCGGCCACATGGGCGTCAGCTTGAACGTGGACATTTTGGTCACCGAAGGCGACGGCATCAGTGACAGCCGCGCCGAATATGGTGACTCGAAGAACTGGGCTGGCCAGGTGGGCGAGCGCCGCAACGAACTGACGCTGAAGGCGCTGTTCAACGAAGAACCGGGCATCGTCATCCAGGTGCCCACGGCCGTGCGCAACGAGGTGGTGGCCACGCTGCGTGAACACGGCCTGAGCCGCCATGCGCACTTCGTTGGCAAGCCCAACAACCGCGGCGTGGTGGAGGTGTGGCGCGACGCCAAGCGCCATTTCAGTGCGCCGCTGCAGGCACTGCAACAGCAGTGGGACGACACCAGCTGGCGCATCGCCCGCCAGCGCGACAACCCGCTGTGCGCCGACGCCGAGCATGCCGGCGCCGGTGACCCGGCCGACCCCGGGCTGCACCTGCACCTGGGCTTCGACGCCACGCAAGACGTGGCCGCGCCTTTCGTGAACGTCGCGCGGCCCCGGGTAGCCATCCTGCGCGAGCAGGGCGTGAATTCACACGTCGAAATGAGCTTCGCGCTGGCGCAGGCCGGCTTCGACACCTTTGACGTGCACATGAGCGACCTGCAGGCCGGCCGCGCCGTGCTGGCCCACTACCAGGGTCTGGTGGCCTGCGGCGGCTTCAGCTACGGCGACACGCTGGGGGCCGGCGAGGGCTGGGCGCGCAGCATCCTGTTCAACCCGGCGCTGGCCGACGCGTTTGCGCAGTTCTTCAACCGCACCACCACCTTCGGGCTGGGCGTGTGCAACGGCTGCCAGATGTTTGCAGCGCTGGCCGCCATCATCCCGGGCGCCCAGGCGTGGCCGAAGTTCACGCGCAACCAGAGCGAACAGTTTGAAGCCCGACTGTCGATGGTGGAAGTGCTGGAATCGCCCAGCCTGTTCCTGCAAGGCATGGCGGGCAGCCGCCTGCCCATCGCCGTGGCCCATGGTGAAGGTTTTGCCGACTTCAGCCAGCGCGGCGACGCCAAGGCCGTGCAGCGCGCGATGCGCTTCGTGGACCACCAAGGCCAAGCCACCGAGCGTTACCCGTTCAACCCCAACGGCAGCCCTGATGGCCTGACAGCCGTGACCACCGAAGATGGCCGCTTCACCGCACTGATGCCGCACCCCGAGCGCGTGTTCAGAAACGTGCTGATGAGCTGGACCCCGGGCGACCGTTCGGCCCCCAGCCCGTGGATGCGCATGTTTGGCAACGCACGCCGCTGGGTCGGCTGAACCGGAGCACTTGGCATGAAACCCGTCACCCCCAGTCCCCATGCCGGCGCTACGGCCACTGTGCAGCAGCGCGCGGCGGCCATTGAAGCCGTGCTCGAAGAGCAGGGCTTCAAGGCCGCCGAAGGCATTGAGCAAGGCATTCACCTGGCCGAAGACGTGTGGCTGCCCCAGCGTGGCGCGCGCGTGGTGGCGCGTGCCTGGGTGGACGCGGCCTTTCGCCAGCGTCTGCTGAACAGCGGCCGTGAAGCCGTGGCCGAGCTGGGCATTGAACTGCCACGCCACCACCGCCACCTGGTGGCGTTGGAGAACACCGAAACGGTGCACAACGTCATCTGCTGCACGCTGTGTTCCTGCACCGCCTTCACCGTCATCGGCCTGCCGCCCGACTGGTACAAGGACCTGGACTACCGCGCACGCGTGGTGCGTGAATCGCGCACCGTGCTGCGCGAGATGGGGCTGGACCTGCCGCCTGCGATGGAAGTGCGGGTGTGGGACACCACCGCCGACACGCGCTACATGGTGCTGCCCTTCCGCCCGGCGCGCACGGCCGGTTGGAGCGAAGAGCAACTGGCGGCGCTGGTCACCAAGGACGCGATGATTGGTGTGGCGCGGCCGGCGTAGCGCGCTGGTTGATGCCTGTGATAACGCCAAAAGTACGCACTTCACACACGAGGATTTCCTGAATGGACGGCATCCACGACCTGGGCGGCAAGCAGGGCTTCGGCCCGGTGCACCACGTGCCCGACGCACCCGTGTTCCATGAGGCCTGGGAAAAGCGCATCAATGCGCTGTATGGCATTGCGGTGCGGCATGGTGTGTTCAACATGGACGAGTACCGGCACGCCATCGAACGCATGGACCCGCGGCATTACCTGGCCGCTGGGTATTACGAACGCACGCTCACCAGCCTGGCCACGCTGTGTGTGGAAAAAGGCCTGGTCACGGTGGATGAGCTGCAGCGCCGGGCCGGTGGTGCCTTTCCGCTTGCTCGTCCGCTGGGCCCAGGCCGCAGCAACGCAGCCGATAGCCGAAGCTTCAACCCGGGCGACCGGGTGCGCGTGCGCGATGAATTCGTGTCAGGCCATGTGCGCATGCCCGCCTACATCAGGGGCAAGGCCGGCGTGGTGGTCGGCTGCTCGCCGGCCTACCCCTTTCCCGACGCGCATGCGCACGGCCTGCCTTCGCAGGACGAACCCACCTGCGACGTGCGCTTTGCCAGCGCCGAGCTCTGGCCGGGCGCCAGCGACGACGCGCAGGTGCACGTGGGCGTGTTTCAGAGCTACCTGTTGCACGCACAGGCCTGAAGCACGCAAAAAAAGGGCCCGTCGCGGGGTGGCGGCAGGACCTTCTTTGCCGGGGGCGCGAACCTACGCCGCCAGCGGCAGTTGCAGTTGCGGGCCCACGCCCGCCAGCAGTTCGTAGCTGCGCAGCCGCGCCGCGTGGTCGTGCATCGCGCCGGCCACGATCAACTCATCGGCCTGCGTCTGCGCCAGCAGCCGCTGCAGCTGTTGCGCCACGCTGGCCGGGCTGCCCACGGCCGACACGGCCAGCATGCGCTGCACCATCTCGCGCTCGGCCGGGCTCCACAGGTCGTCCATGAGCTGAACCGGGGGCGGCAGCGGCCCGCGCACGCCCCTGCGCATGCCCAGGAAACGCTGCTGGATGGACGTGAATTGGAAAGCCGCTTCTTCGTCGCTGTCAGCCACCACCACGTTGCAGGCCACCATCGCGTAAGGCTTGGCCCAGCGCGCGCTGGGCCGGTAGCTGCTGCGGTAAATCTGCAGCGCCTGCAGCAACAGGTCGGGCGCAAAGTGCGAAGCAAAGGCAAACGGCAGGCCCAGATAGGCGGCCAGCTGCGCGCTGTAGGTGCTGCTGCCCAGCAGCCAGATCGGCACCTCGGTACCCTGGCCGGGTATGGCGCGCACCACCTGCCCAGCCTGCACCGGCGCCAGGTAGGACTGCAGTTCCAGCACGTCCTGCGGGAACCCGTCTTCATCGGCGCCGGCCAACGTGCGGCGCAGCGCGCGCATGGTGGGCTGGTCGGTGCCCGGCGCACGGCCCAGGCCCAGGTCGATGCGGCCCGGGTACATCGTGGCCAGCGTGCCGAACTGTTCGGCCACCACCAGCGGCGCGTGGTTGGGCAGCATCACGCCGCCACTGCCCACGCGGATGCGCTGCGTGCCCTGTGCAATGTGGCCCACCAGCACGGCGGTGGCGCTGCAGGCCAGGCCGTCCATGTTGTGGTGCTCGGCCAGCCAGTAGCGGTTGTAGCCCAGGCGGTCGGCGTGCTGGGCCAGAGACAGGCTGTTGGCAATGGCCTGCGCAGCGGTGCTGCCTTCCACGATGGGGGCGAGATCAAGAACGGACAAGGTGGTCATGCACCGCATCTTGCACCATCCGGCCGCCGCCAGCATCATCGCCGCCGCGTCAGAGGTAATGCACCCCATGAACACTCCCCACCCCGCACCCCACCCCGCACTGGCCCGCGCACAGGTTTTTGCACAGCGCCTGGGCCTGCGCATGCCCATCGCCATGGCGCCCATGGCCGGTGTGCCCTCCGTCGAACTGGCGGCGGCCGCTTCCGGTGCCGGCGCCATGGCCGCGCTGGGCGCGCTGCTGATGGACCCGGCGGTCATCGCCGATTGGGTGCAGCGCTACCGACAGGCCGCCACCGGCCCGCTGCAGATCAACCTGTGGGTGCCCGACCCGCCACCGCAGCGCAACGCCGAGCACGAAGCCGCGCTGCGCAGCTTTCTGGGCCAGTGGGGCCCGCCAGTGCCACCGGACGCTGCCGATACGGCGCTGCAGGATTTCAGCGCCCAGTGTGCAACCCTGGTGGCCGTGCGGCCCCGCGTGGTTTCTTCCATCATGGGTTTGCTGCCGGCGGCTGTGGTGCAGCAGCTGAAAGCGGCCGGCATCGACTGGTGGGCCACCGTGACCACGGTGGCCGAAGCGCGTGCGGCGCAGGCTGCGGGTGCTGACGTGGTGGTGGCGCAGGGCAGCGAGGCCGGAGGCCACCGCGGCGCTTTTGACGCCGGGCTGGCGCGTGACGCCGCCGTGGGCCTGTTCGCCCTGCTGCCGCAGGTGGTGGACGCGGTGCAGGTGCCGGTGGTGGCCACCGGCGGCATTGCCGATGCGCGTGGCGTGGCGGCGGCGCTGCTGCTGGGTGCCAGCGCGGTGCAGGTGGGCACGGCGCTGCTGCGCTGCCCTGAAGCGGCGGTGGCCCCGGCGTGGGCCCAGGGCCTGGCCGGCCTGGCGCCCGAACAGACGCGGCTGACGCGCGCTTTTTCAGGCCGCTGGGGCCGCGCGCTGGACACCGCCTATGTGCGTGCCGCCGCCGAACCTGGCGCGCCGCAGCCCGCACCGTACCCCGTGCAACGCGGCCTGACCGCGGCCTTGCGCAAGGCCGCCGAACAGGCCGGCGACTTGCAGCGCATGCAAGCCTGGGCGGGGCAGGGCGCCGGGCTGGCCACCGGTGGGCCGGCCGAGCCCTGGCTGCAAGCCGTGTGGGCCGAAGCCCAGGGGTTGCTGCGCTGAAGAGGTTCGTCGTGCAGGCGCCACGTTGGGCGCCTTGGCGGTGCGCCGTGGCATTCAGTGCCGCCGAAGCGACGGGCT
The DNA here is from genome assembly GCA_043717565.1 of Burkholderiales bacterium. Lineage (GTDB taxonomy): Bacteria > Pseudomonadota > Gammaproteobacteria > Burkholderiales > Burkholderiaceae_C > Rubrivivax. Next base: position 14,111 of record JAYSXE010000143.1, read on the forward strand.
TCAGGCCCGCCGCGGTGCCGCCATGGCCAGCGGCACCGAACGCTGCAGAACGTCTTCGGCCAGCCACACCGCGGCGCGCCGGGCGCGTTCAGCCACCACCGGCAGCGGCAGCTGCTGGTAGTCGTCGTTGAAAACCTCGAAGCTGTAGTCGCCGCGGTAGCCCAGGCGGTCCAGCGCCACCACCAGCCGCGCCAGCTCTTCGCTGTGCACGCCTTCGCCCGGAAACACGCGGAAGGTGCGCGCCGTGGTCATGCGTTCTTCGAAGGTGGGCGTTTCCTGCCACATGAAGTCGGACAGCTGCACCAGGTAGATGCGCTGCGGGTCCAGCAGGTCCAGGTCGTCCAGGCTGTCCTTGGCGGCGAAGATGTGGAACGAGTCCAGCCCGATGCCCAGGTTCGGGCAGTTGGCCTCGCCCACGATCTGCCAGGCCTGCGTGAAGCGGTTGACGGTGCGGCCCCACGACAGTGCTTCGTAAGCCACCTTGATGCCGTGCGGAATGGCCAGCGTGGCCAGCTTGCGCAGGTCGCGCGCCAGCGTGGTGGTGTCCTGCGCCGCGTGCTTGCTGGTGCTGCTGCAGGCCAGCAGCACCTTGCAGCCCAAAGCGGCGCACATCTCGATCATGCTCTTGGCGATGTCGACCTTGTAGTCGAGCAGCGTGCCCGACAGGCCCTCGAAGTCGCGCAGCACCTGAAAGCCCGTGCCGCGCAGGCCGCTGCTGCGCACCGCCTTGACGGCGGCGTCAAGGCCTTCGGGGTGGCCCACCACGTCGCGGGCGCTCAGCATCACCTGGCTGAAGCCCGCGTCGCGCATGGCGCGCAGCTTGGCTTCCAGCGGCCCGGCCAGGCTGATGGTGTCCATGCCGAATTCGTCGATCTTCACGGTGCGGTTTTCCGGTCTCAGCGCACGTCGTGCACGAATTCGAACACCACCGTGCGCAGCACATTGCGCGTGATGGCGCCGCGGTCGGTCACCTGCACGCCAGCACCTTCGACAAAACCCACACCGCGCTTGCGCAGTGTGGCCACGGCGGCGGGCACGTCGGTGGTGCCGAAGCCCATGCGGTGGAACAGTTCCTGCTCGTCATAGGCCAGCGTCACGGGGTCGGGCTCGATCAGTTGCAGGAAGAAGCGCGCCGGGCCTTCGCAAGCGCTTTTCAGCAGCGTGCCCTTGGGCAGGATGCCGTAGCGCTGTTCGTCGGGCAAGCGCGTGAAGCCCATCAGCCGGCTGTAGAAGTCCACCCAGTCTTCGGTGCGGTCGCGGCCGATGTACTGCACCACGCCAAAGAAGTGCAGGCCCGCCACCGCCGGGGGCGACTGGTCGGCGCCGGGGATGGGCTTGAAGTCGATGTCGAAGATCGAGAACTCGTCATAACGGTCGACGAAGTAGATGTGCGCGCCGCCCGGGCCGTGGATGCCGGGGATGTTCAGTTCCATCACCTGCGCGTGGTTGGGCACGTCCCAGGCGCCCAGCGCCAGCGCGCGTTCGTAGGCCTCGCGCGCGTCACGCACGCGCAGGGCCACGGCCGACAGGCGCGGCGATCCTTCGTCGGCCGCGGTGGCGCCGCGCACCACGCCGGCGTGGCCGTTGACAACGATGTTCATCGGCCCCTGGCGGTACAGCAGCACCTCGCGCGAACGGTGGCGCGCCACGGGCTTGAAGCCCAGCTGTTCGAGAACCTGCCCCAGCGCCTGCGGCTGCGCGGTGGTGTATTCGATGTACTCGATGCCGTCCATGCCCAGCGGGTTGGGGGCCTCGCCAATGGCTTCGCGGTCGGGCTGGGTGTCGGGCATGGTGCGGTCTCCTCGGGAATCACGTGGGGCACGCTTCGCGTTCTGCTCCACCATCAGCATCGTGGTGCCGCTGTCTGCCAAGGTGCGGTCTGCCAGGGCCCGTCAACGGTGGCTTTGCAGCAGCTGCTGCATGTGCCGCTGCATGCGGGTCGGGTCGGGTTCGCGGCCGGTGAACAGCCTGAAGGCGTCCACCGCCTGGCCCACGGCCATGCCGGCGCCGTTGGCCACCTTGCAGCCCAGCGCCATGGCGGCCTTCAGCAGTGCGGTGTGCAACGGGAAATAGACGATTTCCGACACCCACAGGTCCGGGCGCAACAGTTCGGCGGGCAGCGGCATACCGGGCAACTTGTCCATGCCCGTGGGCGTGGCGTGCACCAGACCGGTGGCACCGGCCAGCGCCGCCGCGGGTTCTTGCACGCACGTTGCGCGCCGGCCCAGGTACAGCGCGTTCAGGCTGTCGGCCAGGGCGTTGGCCCTTTCGATGTCGCTGTCCACCAGCACCAGCGCTTCGGTCTTCAGCCGCAGCAGCGCATGGGCAATCGCCGAACCCGCACCGCCGGCGCCCAGCAGCACCACGCGCTGAAGGCTTGCACCGGGCAGCTGCTGCTGGAAGCCCCAGCGCCAGCCGCTGCCGTCGGTGTTGTGTCCGGTGGCCTTGCCATTGCTGAAGACAACCGTGTTCACCGCACCCATGGCCCGCGCTTCGTCGCTCAGCCCGTCCAGCAGCGGTATCACCGCCTGCTTGCACGGGTAGGTGATGTTCAGGCCGGCAAAGCCCATGGTGCGGGCTGCCGCCAACAGCGCGGGCAGCGCGTCGGCGCCCTGCGGGTGCCCGGCGGGCGCGTGGTCCAGGTCGATCAGCTGGTAGTGCAGGTGCAGCCCCTGGGCGCGGGCTTCGGCTTCCTGCATCGACGGCGTCAGCGAACGCTGGATGCCCGAGCCGACCAGGCCCAGCAGCAGTTTTCCGCCCTGTGCGGAGGCTTCGTTACTGGCGCCCCAGGCCGCGCTGTGGGGGCGGGTCGCATCCATGCCGATCGTGTTCAAGGCGGTGCCCGGGCTGTTGGTGGCGTTGGCAGGTGCGGGGCAGCCCGGTTCCATTCCGAAGGCTGCCCCGCAGTGCTTACTTGCGGGCCTTGGCCAGTTCGGCCTGCAGTTCGGCCACGGTGGCGGCAATGGCAGCGCCGTGTTTTTCCACCACGGGCTTGAACTTGTCGCGCAGCTTGGCTTGTTCGGCGGCCGACAGTTCGGTCACCGTCATGCCGGCCTTTTTCAGCGCGTCCAGGTTGCCGGCTGCGGCGTCGCGCGAGGTCTTGCGCTGGAACACGGCGGCTTCCTGCGCAGCGTCTTGCAGGATCTTCTTCTCGTCGGCCGACAGCGTGTCCCACACCTTCTTGCTGAAGATCACCGACTGCGGGTTGTACTGGTGGTTGCTGATCGCCAGGAACTTCTGCACCTCGGCAAACTTGTTGGCCAGGATGACGTTGAGCGGGTTTTCTTGGCCGTCAATGGCCTTCGATTCCAGCGCCGCATACACCTCGGGGAAGGCCATCGGCGTGGGGTTGGCACCCACAGCCTTGACCCAGTCGACGTTGATGGTGTTGGGAATGACACGCAGCTTCAGGCCTTCCAGGTCTTCCACCTTGTTGATGGCGCGCTTGCTGTTGGTGATGTTGCGGAAACCCAGTTCCCAGTAGGCCAGGCCCACGATGCCCTTGTCGGCCAGCTTGGCGTGCAGCTTCTGGCCGAAGGGGCCATCGACGACGCCGTCGGCTTCGCGGCCGTTGGCGAACATGAAGGGGAAGTCGAAGACCTCGAAATCCTTCACCTGGCTGGCCAGGATGCCGCTGTTGAGCACGGTCATTTCCACCGTGCCGCCTTGCAGTGCCGACACCGTGGGCGCGTCGCCCCCCAGCACGCCACCCGGGAACAGGTTGATCTTGATCTTGCCGCCGCTCTTGGCGGCCACGATCTCGGCGAACTTCTCGGCACCGGTCACCAGCGGGTGGCCCTTGGGGTTCTGCTGCGCCAGCTTGAAGCTGCGCTCCTTGATGTCTTGCGCCTGCGCCACGCCAGCGGCACCGAGCACGCCAACGGCTGCTGCCGCCACCAGGGTCTTGATCATCAAACGCTTCATCTCAGTCTCCTACACACAAAAAAAGGACAGGGGCCAGGGGAATCAATAGAACAGCTTCAGCGGCCACAGCACCAGCTGCGGAAACAGCACCAGCAGGAAGAGCACCACCAGTTGCGCGGCCATAAAGGGCAGCACACCGCGGGTCACGTCGTCCATCTTCATCTTGCCGACACCGGCCACCACATTCAGCACCGTGCCCACGGGCGGCGTGATCAGGCCGATGGCGCAGTTGATGATGAACAGCACGCCGAAGTAGATGGGGTCGATGCCCGCGGCCTTCACCACCGGCATCAGCACCGGGGTGAGGATCAGGATGGTGGGCGTCATGTCCATCGCCGTACCCACGGCGATGACGAGCAGCATGATGACGACGAGCAACAGCGTCGGGCTGTCCATGAAAGGCTGCAGCAGGCTGATCATCTGCTGCGGCAGCTGCGCCACCGTGATCAGCCACGCCGACACCATGGCCGCAGCCACCAGGAACATGATGACGGCGGTGGTCTTGGCGGCGGTGACGAACACCGGCAGCAGGTCCGGGAGCTTCATCTCGCGGTACACCACCACGGCCACGAACAGCGCATAGACGGCGGCCACCACGGCCGCTTCGGTGGGCGTGAACACGCCCATCTTCAGGCCCACCAGCACGATGACTGGCAAGAACAGCGCCCAGGTGGACTGGCGCAGTGCGGCCCACTTCTCGGCGGCGTTGGTCTTCGGCGGTGGCGTCACGTTTTCATGACGCGCCACGAAGTACCAGGTGACGGCGATGGCCACGCCCATCAGGATGCCGGGAAAGATGCCGGCCATGAACAGCTTGCCGATGGACAGGTTGGCCGCCACGCCAAAGATGACGAAGCCGATGCTGGGGGGGATGACGGGCGCGATGATGCCGGCGCTGGCGATCAGGCCGCCGGCGCGCGCCTTGTCGTGGCCGGCAGCGGTCATCATCGGCAGCAACAGCGCCGCCAGCGCCGCGGTGTCGGCCACGGCAGAGCCCGACAGCGCGGCCATCAGCACCGCGGCCAGGATGGTGACGAAGCCCAGGCCGCCGCGCACATGGCCCACCAGCGCCAGCGCCAGGTTCACGATGCGCTTGGACAGGCCGCCCTTGTTCATGATCTCGCCGGCCAGCATGAAAAAGGGCACCGCCAGCAGCGGGAAGCTGTCAGCGCCGTTGATCACGTTCTGCGCCAGGATCTGCGCGTCGAACAGGTCCAGGTGCCACATCAGCGCCGCGCCCGACACCAGCAGTGCGTAGGCGATGGGCATGCCCAGCGCCATGGCGCCCAGCAACGAACCCAGGAACACCAGGATGGTCATCGGGCCGCCTTGTCGTGCTGTTGTGCGGCGGCCGTGGGCGCCCCGGGCCGGATCTGGACGTGGGCCCGGTCTTCGCTTTCCTGCACCATCACCAGCTCGTCGTCGCGCAGGCGGCCGGTGGCGGTGCGCCACATTTCTACCAGCAGCAGCAGGAAGGCGGGCACGGCAAACACCACACCCGCGGCATAGACCACGGCCATGGACGCGCCCGTGACCGGTGCCTCGACGTCCCAGTTGATGCGTGTTTGCGCCAGGCTGCCGGTGAACAGCATCGCGGTCACGCCCAGCATCAGCACCTGGCTGGCCAGCAGGCAGACGATCTTGCCGCCGCGCGGCAGGCGCGACACCAGCATGTCGGTGCCCAGGTGGCCGTGTTCCTTCAGCGCCACGATGGCGCCCAGGAACGTGAGCCACACGAACAGCCAGCGCGACAGCTCTTCGCTGACAGCGATGCCGGAATTGAAGGCGTAGCGCAGCACCACGTTGCCGAACACCATGACCACCATCACGGCCAGGCACAGTGCGATCAGCACGTCCAGCAGCTTGCAGAAACGGTCCAGGACCGTGGTTGGTACGGCGTTCAAGGGGGCCTCCTGTCACCCGGAGGCCGGATGCGCAGTGGTAATAATGTACGAACTGGTTAGTTCTTAAATGGGTAGAAACCCTGGCGTGCGGGAAAACGGCTTCAGGCCTGCAGTGGAACTCTGGCGTCTGGCACCGGCCGATGCACCCGGGAGGGCTGCGGCACGGCGGAATGCCCGCCGTGCAGGCTGTGCAGGCGGGTGCCTACTTGCGCACGTAGCGCACCACCATCTCGACGATGCTGTCGCGCCGCGCGATGAGCGCAGCCGCGCTTTCCAGGTCGCGCTGGAAGATCAGCGAAAAGGTGTGCCGGTTGGCCACGTTGAACACGCTCAGCGCGCTGATGGACATGTGCAGGTCCACCATGTCCAGCCCGCCGCGAAACACACCGGCGGCCAGGCCGCGGTCGTACAGGCGCCGCAAGCCTTCGATGGCCGGCATATTGAGCTGCCGGATGGCCTTGCTCTGCGCCAGGTACTCGCCGCGGTGGATGTTTTCCGTCATCACCAGGCGCACAAAGTCGGGGTTGGCGAGCTGGTAGTCCACCGTGAAGCCGACCAGCTTGCGCAGCGCGTCTTCGGGCGCCAGGTCTTCCAGGTGCAATTCCGTCTCGATGTGGCGAATGCGGCGGTAAGCCTCTTCCAGCACCGCGATGTACAGGCCTTCCTTGCTGCCGAAGTAGTAATAGATCATGCGCTTGCTGGTGCGCATGGCCTCGGCAATGACATCGATGCGCGCACCGGCCAGGCCTTTTTCCGAGAACTCGCGCGTGGCGACGTCGATGATGTCAGCCATGGTGCGCGCCGGGTCGTTGGTGCGCGGTTCGGGCTTGGGCGGCTCGGCCTTGGCGGCCGCCAAGGCCCCCGGTGCGGCGCCAGCCGCCCGGGCTCGTGCGGACTTCCGCACCTTGGCGGCGGAATGTACGGGTTCGTTCATTTCGTCAGTTTAGGCCAGCCCGGCGCCCATCGGGTTGGCGCTGGCGCTG
>JAYSXE010000144.1:0-20840 GCA_043717565.1 Burkholderiales bacterium
CGAGTTCGAGCGCTACGGCAAGCTGGTGCGCGACGCGAACATCAAGGCGGAGGGGCAATGAAGCCGAAGCCGCGGTTGGCGATCCTGCTCGGCGACCCGAGTGGCGTCGGTCCCGAGATGGGGTGCAAGCTGCTCGCCGACGCTGGCGTGCGCGACGCCGCCGAGCTGCTGCTGATTGCCGACCCGGCGGCGCTGGCATCGGGCTCGAAACTCGCCGGCGTCGAACTGGCGCTGACGCGCGTCGAGTCGCCCGACACGCCGGCGCCCGCGGGCCGCATCGCCTGGCTTGCCTATGACACGCTGCATGGCGCCGCGCCGGAGATGGGTGTTTCGAACGCCGCCTCGGGCGAGTGCGCGATGCGCGCGCTCGAGCTGGCCACCGACGCGGTGGCGAGCGGCGCAGTGCAGGGCATCGTCTTCGCGCCCTTCAACAAGCACTCGTTGCGCTTGGGCGGCCTGGACGAAGAAGACGAGCTGCGCTGGATGGCGAAGCGCTGGCGCGTGCCGGGCTTCGTCTGCGAGTTCAACATCACCGGCGCGTTGTGGACCTCGCGTGTCACCTCCCACGTGCCGCTGCGCGACGTGGCGGCGCTGATCACCGGCCCGGCCGTGCGCGATGCGGTGCACATCATCGACCACGCGCTGCGCCGCGCCGGCATCGCGCGGCCGCGCATCGCGGTCACCGGCCTGAACCCGCATGCCGGCGACGGCGGCAGCATCGGCCTGGAGGAGATCGAGGTCATCGAGCCGGCGGTGCGCGCGCTGCAGGCCGAAGGTCTGGACGCCCGCGGCCCGTACTCCCCGGACACGGTGTTCATCGCCGCGCGCCGCGGCGACTTCGATGCCGTGGTGTCGATGTACCACGACCAGGGGCAGATCGCGATGAAGCTGATGGGCTTCGAGCGCGGCGTCACGCTGCACGGCGGCCTGCCGGTGCCGGTCAGCACCCCCGCCAGCGGCAGCGCCTTCGACATTGCTGGCCAGGGCCTTGCGCGGGTGGAAGGCCTGCGCGCGGCCTTCGAGCTGAGCGCGCGCATGGCGGCTCGGCAGCGCTGACGCTGGAAGCCGCAGCAGGCCCGGGTTCAGTGCCCGCCTGCTGCAACGCCCAGCTGCCGCCAGGCCAGTTCTTTCATGATCTCGGTGGCGCCGCCGCCGATCTGCATCACCTTCACCTCGCGGTAGATGCGTTCGCTCTTCGTGCCGCGCATGTAGCCCATGCCGCCCAGGATGTGCACCGCGTGGTCGGCGCAGGTCTGCATGGTGCTGGTGGCGTGGTTTTTCAGCAGGCACAGGTCGGCCACCACCCGTGCGTCGTGAGGCTGCGCGTCAAAGCGGGCTGCCACGTCGTGCAGCAGCGCGCGGCTGGCGATCAGCTGCGTGCGCATGTCCATCAGGCGGTGGCGTATGGCCTGGTGTTCCACCATGGCCTGGCCGAAGGTCTGCCGCTGCTGCGCCCACGCGGTGGCTTCTTCCAGGCACACCTGCCCGAAGGCCACGGCACCGGCGCTCATCAACAGCCGCTCGGCGTTGAAGTTGCTCATGATCGTGCGGAAGCCGGTGTTTTCTTCGCCAATGAGGTTGGCGGCCGGCACACGCACGGCGTGGAAGTGCAGCTGCGCGGTGTCGCTGCACCACCAGCCCATCTTCTGCAGCGGCGTGCGCGTCAGGCCGGGTGCGTCGCCAGGCACGGCCAGCAGCGAGACGCCGCCCGCGCCCGGGTTGCCGGTGCGCACGGCCACCGTGATCCAGTCGGCACGCAGGCCCGAGGTGATGAAGGTCTTCTCGCCGTCGACGATGTAGTGGCCACCTTCCAGCCGCGCCTTGGTGCGCAGCCGCGCCACGTCAGAGCCGCCGCCAGGCTCGGTGATGGCCAGTGCGGCGACTTTCTCGCCGGCCAGCACCGGCGGCACCACGCGCTGCTGCAGTTCGGCGCTGCCATGCGCCACGATGGGCGGCAGGCCGATGTTGTGCGAGAACAGGCTGGCCATCAGGCCGCCCGAGCCGGCGGCTGCGATCTCCTGCGTGGCGATCAACCGCCAGGGCCATTCACAAGGCATGCCGCCCAGGTGTTCGGGGTAGCCCAATTGCAGCAGGCCCAGCGCAGCGGCACGCTGGTACAGCGTGCGCGGGAAGCTGCCGGCTTCTTCCCAGGCGTTCAAGTGCGGCGCCACTTCGCGCTGCACGAAGCTGCGCACGCTGGCGCGGAAGTCGGCTTGTTCGGGGGTGTCGTTCATGGGCCGCAAGACTAGTCTATGGCGCGCGGCAGCGCGGCAGCGCGGCAGTGCCGAACGGCAGCAGCAGAGCCAACAGTGGCGCGCGAGGGAACAGCTCGGCGTTGTCGACCTTGGAGCAGCCCGCCTTTGGGCACGCGCTTGCGAATTAACATCCTGCGCCACGTTGGCGTTCGCCAGCTTGTCTTCGGGTGCAACCCACCATCAAACCACCATGAAAACAACCTATCCAGCCTGTCTGCTGCTGGCAGCGACCGCCCTGTCTGCCCCCTGCGTGCACGCCGCGCGCCCCTTCGCCACCGAAGACGCCGGCACCCTGGCCAAGGGCTCGTGTGAGCTTGAGGCCGTGGCCGAACAATCGCGCGCCCGTGCTGAAGCCAAGGTTCGCACCAGCACCGCGCAGGGCGCCTGCGGCGTGGGCGCATCCACGCAGGTGGGCTTCGGCTTCAGCCAGACGCGCGCCGCAGATGGCCGCTCGCGCAGCCTGACGGTGTCGGGCAAGACGCTGCTGATCGATGGTGGCGACAAGAACCCTTCGCTGACCGTGGCCTACGGTGGTGACTTCGCGCGCAAGGCATTGGGCGAAGGCGCTGAGTTGAACAGCACCGCCGCCATGCTGGTGGTCACCGTGCCCGCTGGGGACTGGGGCACGTTGCACGCCAATCTGGGCGCGCAGCAACAGCGGCGGCCCGACAAGGTCAACAGCGGCATCTGGGCGTTGGCGCTGGAAAAACCGGTGTCCAGCACGGTAGACGTGGGTATCGAGACCTATGGCGACGCGCGCAGCCCGGCGTGGGTGGGTCTGGGCCTGCGCTGGACGCCCTCGGCGGGTGTCAGCCTGAACGCCTCGGCAGCACAGCAGTCGGGCCAGGACAGGGCCAAGGCTTTTTCTCTGGGCGTCAAGTTCGACTTCTGAGCCCGGACTGGCGCCACCCCCAAGGCCAGCTCTGCAAGCAGAGCGCTACAGCGCTCTCGACAACCGCCCGCCCGCTTTGCGCTGGACAGACCGCCACCGCACATCGGCCGCAGCCAAAGAAAAAGGGCAGGTGCACCAGGCACCCACCCTTCTTTCTGAAACCGGAAAGGTTTTTACTTCTTGGCAGTCGGCGCAGCAGCGGTCTTCTTCTTGGCGGCCTTCTTGGTGGCCTTTTTCTTGGCGCCGTCAGCGGGCTTGGCAGCCTCGGCCTTCATCGGGGCGCCACCAGCGTGCGAAGCGGCTTGGGCGGTGAAAGCGAAGGCGCTGAGGACCAGAGCGGTGAGGAGCTTGTTCATGGTATTTCCTTGGGGTTTGGATTAAAGCAGAGCACTTCCCGATGCTGGGTTCAACCCAAACCTTCGAGCGCTCGCGATTATCCGGACATTGGCCCTGCGGCGATAGGGGCTGTGGCGGCAATGCTGCACATCAGGCGCCCCTGCATCCAACGGACCAGGATCCGCGTAAACCCTGATGCACCCCGGCCCCCTGGACCTTCACTGGAGGTCAGCGCGCCCAGCGCGCGCCCAGCGCGCGCCTGTGCACGCGCCCCAAGGCCCGCACAGGCTCGGAATATCCACGTCGTTACCATTGCGCTGTGTCCATTTCCCCCCGTTTCCGCGCCCTGGGTCTCGCCCCGCTTCTGCTGGGGGTGATCGCCACGGCGGCCGCCGCAGCGCCGGCATCCACGGCTTTTGTGCCTGCGCGCGACGACCAGGTGCTGGCCCGGGTGCCGGCGCGCAGCACCGACCCGCGCGCCCGTGAACTGGTGGCGCTGCGCCAAGCCTGGAGCCGCAAGCCCGACGATGTGGAAGCGGCCGTGCGCCTGGCCATGCGCTATTTCGACGAGGTGGCTGCAGAGGGCGACCCGCGTTACGTGGGCTACGCCCAGGCCGTGTTGCAACCCTGGTGGGCCCAGCCCGAGCCGCCCGTGCAGGTGCGCGTGCTGCGGGCCCAGGTGCTGCAGTTCGACCACCGCTTCCCCGAAGCCCTGGCCGACCTGGACGGGGCCTTGCGCCAGCAACCCGACCTGGGCCGGGCCTGGGCCTGGCGCACGGCCATCCTGATGGTGCAGGCCGACTACGCGCAGGCGCGGCGCAGTTGTGAACAGATGCGGCCTTTCAGCTCGGCGCTGATCGCCGCCGGTTGCACGGCCCAGGTGGACGCGGCCACCGGCCGCGCCGCAACAGCAGCCGCAGCGCTGCGCAGTGCGCTGGCCCAGGCGGGCGACGCCAGCGCTGGCGAACGACTGTGGTGCCTGACGCGACTGGCCGAAACCGAAGAGCGCCTGGGCCGCCAAGCCGAGGCCGAAGCGGCGTTCCGGCAGGCCCTGGCGCTGGGCGTGCCCGACGTTTACCTGCAGGCCGCCTTTGCCGACTTCCTGCTCGACCAGGGGCGCGCCACCGAGGTGCTGGCGCTGCTGAAAGGCCGTGGCCGCGCCGACGTGCTGCTGCTGCGCCAGGCGCTGGCTGCCAAAGTGGTGAACGACCCAGCAGCCGCTCAACTGGCGCAGGAACTGGCGGCGCGCTTCGAAGCCGCCAAACGCCGCGGCGACACCAGCCACCAGAAAGAAGAGTCACGCTTTGCGCTGGCGGTGCAGGCGAACGCCGAACGTGCACTGACCCTGGCGCAGCAGAACTTTGCCGTGCAGAAAGAACCGGCTGACGCCCGCATCCTGCTGGAAGCCGCCATCGGCGCGCGCCAGGCTGCTGCTGCGAAGCCGGTGCTGGACTGGATGGCGGCTTCCGGCATCGAAAGCCAGGTGCTGCAACAGCTGGCCCAAGCGGTGAAGGGCCTGCGGTGACGCGCACGCCGCACCGCCTGCTGCACGCGCTGGCGCTGCTGTGTCTGTGGCTCGGGCTGGGCGCTGCGGGCCCGGCGCTGGCCCACAAGCCTTCAGACAGCTACCTGACACTGGCCGTGGAAGGCGCGGTGGTCAGCGGCCGCTGGGACATCGCACTGCGCGACCTGGACTTCGCGCTGAACCTGGACGCCGACGGCGACGGCGCCATCACCTGGGGCGAAGTGCGCCAGCGCCACGCCGACATCGCCGCCTACGCCAGCCTGCACCTGCAGGTGCAGGCCGACGGGGCGCCGTGCACGCTGCAGGTGGGCCCACAGATGGTGGACGAGCACACCGACGGCGCCTACAGCGTGCTGCCGCTACAGGCCCGCTGCCCCGCTGCGCCCCAGCAACTGGGCCTGCACTACACGCTGTTTGCCGACCTCGACCCGCAGCACCGCGGGCTGCTGAACCTGCAGGCCCAGGGCCAGACGCGCACCGCCATCCTGGGCCCGCATGAAGCCCGCCAGGGTTTCGAGATGGCGAAAGTCAACGCCTTCAAGCAGTTCATGGACTACCTGCGTGAAGGCGTGTGGCACATCTGGATCGGCTTCGACCACATCCTGTTCCTGGTGTCGCTGCTGCTGCCAGCGGTGGGCCTGTGGGTGCTGCAGGACGACCGCAGCCAGCCCCGCCGCTGGCAGCCGGTGCCGCGTTTTTCCGTCGCCTTCTGGGACGTGCTGCGCATCGTCACCGCCTTCACGGTGGCGCATTCCATCACGCTGAGCCTGGCGGTGCTGGGTTTGGTGACGCTGCCGTCCAGGCTGGTGGAATCGGCCATCGCGGCTTCGGTGGTGCTGGCGGCGCTGAACAACATATGGCCGCTGGTGCGTGGCCGGCGCTGGATGGTGGCATTCCTGTTCGGCCTGGTGCACGGCTTCGGATTCGCCAGCGTGCTGGCCGACCTGGGCCTCCCGCAGGGTGCGCTGGCGTTGGCGCTGGTGGGCTTCAACCTGGGCGTGGAAGTGGGGCAACTGAGCATCGTGCTGGTGTTCCTGCCGCTGGCCTACGCGCTGCGGCGCAGCACCTTCTACCGCCGCGTGGTGCTGTGGGGCGGCTCGCTGCTGATTGCCGCGATGGCCACGCTGTGGCTGGTGGAGCGCGCTTTCGACCTGAAGCTGCTAACGCTGTAGGTTGGCGGCGGCCCCAACCGCCACGGGGCCTGCCGCCACGGGGCCTGCGCCGCCATCAAAAGCCAGCGTCAGAAAGCGGCTGTCCCAGCGGTTGGCGTCGCCTCCGGCCGGGCGCAGGTCAATCGCCCGCAACAGCCAGCGGCCCGCGGGTGGCTCTGGCACGCGCAGCTGGCCCTGCTCGTCGGTGCGGTGCCAACTGCCTGCGTTCGGCACCGCACTGCGCAGTTCCACGGCCAGGCCCGGCAGTGGCGCGCCGTCGCGCAGCACGGTGAACAGCAGCTCGCCACCCTGGCGCTGCAGCGTGGCGTCCATGCCCATGGGCGCCGGTGTGGTGGCGCCACCGGGGGTCAGTTCGATGCGGGCGTGCTTGGTGTATCGCTCCTGCCAGCGCAGGCCGCGCGCCTGCATCGCCGCCCAGCTGGCGCGCAGGCTGGCACTGGCGTTCATCTCGTCCAGGTAAGGCGCCACCTTGTCAGGCGCCAGTTCGATGTCAAAGGCCGTCATCTGCAACCAGCAGGTCTGCGCACCGGGCGGGGCCCGCAGCATCAAGGCCGACTTGGCGTTGCGCAGCGGCACCAGCGCCGCGGTGTCTGCGGCGCCGCGGCAGGTGGGCTGAACCAGGTATTCACTGCCCACCCCGGTCTCCAGCACCGGGAACTGGTTGCCGGTGCCCAGCGCCAGCACCGCGCCCTGCGGCGGGGGGCGCACGGGTGACAGGCGTTCAAACCAGGTGTCGTGGGCTTGTGCGCTGGCGTGCACCAGCACTGCGGCGGCAACGGCGGCGCGCGCCGCCAGGCGCAAACGGTGTGTGGCGTTCATCAGCCACTATACGCAGCAGGCTGGCGGTCGGATGGCCAGCGCGGCAGGGCTTGCCGGCAGCCAGCCGACAATGCGCCCGCCCGCCACCGCCAGAGATCGCTTGGACACCACCACCACCCCCCTCACCGCGCGCCAGCGCCTGGCCGCCCTGCACCGCTTGCTGGTGGTGGGTGTGCTGGGGTTTGCGTCGGGCCTGCCGCTGGCGCTGTCGGGCCAGGCGCTGCAGGCCTGGCTGACGGTGGAAGGGCTGGACCTGGCAGCCATTGGCTTTCTCAGCCTGGTGGGCCTGCCCTACACCTTCAAGTTCCTGTGGGCGCCGCTGATGGACCGCTTCGAGCTGCCGTGGTTCGGCAGCAAGGGCAGCGGCAGCGGCCGGCGCCGCGGCTGGCTGGTGCTGACGCAACTGGCGCTGGCGGGTGTGCTGGTGCTGATGGCCGGCACATCGCCCAAGACGCAGCTGGGCACCTTCGCCGCGCTGGCCGTGCTGCTGGCCTTCGTCTCGGCTTCGCAGGACGTGGTGGTGGACGCTTACCGCACGGAACTGATGCCAGCGGCCGAACGCGGGCTGGGCGCCTCGCTGGGCGTGATGGGCTACCGGCTGGCGATGGTGGTCTCGGGCGGTGTGGCGCTGATCTGGACCGACGTGGCGCAGGGTGGCGGCTGGACTTGGCCCGAGGTCTACCGTTTCATGGCGCTGCTGATGGTGGGCGCTGCGGTGGCCACCGCGCTGCTGCTGCCCCGGCTGAAGCCGCTGCCGCCGCGCACCGAACCGCGCGCGCCGGCGTGGGTGGAACTGCGCGGCTTCTTCGCCGTGCTGGCCACCGTGGCCTTGGGCGTGTGGTTCAGCGAACAGTTCCTCGGCACCGTGGCGAAGGCCGTGCTGGGCCCGATGCTGCAAGACACCAGCCTGCCCGCGCTGCTGCAAAAACGCTGGGTGGACCTGGCCACGCTGCTGCTCGGCGTGGCGTTGACGCTGCCGCTGGCGGTGTGGGCGGCGCGCGTGGCGCGCTTTGAAACGCTGCTGGCCGGCCTTTCCAGCTACTTCAGCACCCCGGGCGCGGCGGCCTTCCTGCTGCTGGTGGTGCTGTACAAGCTGGGCGACGCCTTTGCCGCTTCGCTGATGACGCCCTTCCTGCTGAAGAGCATGGCTTTCAGCCCGGCCGAGGTGGGCGTGGTGAACAAGGTCATCGGCCTGTGGCTGACGATTGGCGGCGCGCTGCTGGGCGGCGCCTTCATGCTGAAGCTGGGCCTGTGGCGCAGCCTGCTGATCTTCGGCGTGCTGCAAATGCTCAGCAACCTGGGCTTCTGGTGGCTGGCCGTGGGCGGCAAGGGCATGCTGCCGGGCATCGTGCTGCCGGCCTTCGACTGGGGCTTCGTGAAGCTGACCTCGCCCGCGCCGGTGGACGGCGGCCTGCTGACGGTGGTGGCGCTGGAAAACATCAGCGGCGGCATGGGCAACGCGGCCTTCGTCGCCTTCATGATGAGCCTGTGCAACCAGCGCTTCACGGCCACGCACTACGCGCTGATCAGTGCCTTTGCATCGGTGGGGCGCGTGTGGGTGGGGCCGCTGGCCGGTGTGCTGGCCGAAACCATCGGCTGGCCCACGTTTTTCATCATCAGCACGGTGCTGGCGCTGCCCGCACTGGTGTTGCTGTGGTGGATGCGCGCGCAGGTGCGGGCGCTGGAAACGCCGCCGGCAGGCGTTGCTGTCAGCCCGGGCTGACAGGGTTGACAGGGCTGACAGGGCAGCCTGCGCGCGCCGCGGGCGCCTGCGGCCACCGGTTGCCGCTTGTCAATATTGACAATGGGACCGCTGCTTAATGGCGGCCCGGGGCGACCGCCGACTCCTATGGTTCAGCCACGGTCTGCGCTTCCTGTCTTGGATGCCAGGCGCGTACCAGGAGGCACCAGAACATGTACGACTTCGATTCAAACAGCGGCCCAGCCGCTGGCGGCAGCTACCTCGACGCCCGTGCGGTGGACGGCTTGGTCGATCGCATCGCCCCAGGCCCCAACGAGCACATGGGCCTGTGGCTGGCCCTGTCGCTGGACCACGTTGGCCGCGGCATGCTGGTGGTCAGGCGGGGCGGCGTGGTGTTGCACGCCAACCGTCTGGCCAGCGCTTCGCTGGCCTGCAGCGGCCACCACCTGCTGGTCAGCCACGGCCGCCTGAGCGCCCGCAGCCCCGGCGACAACCAGGCGCTGGCCACCGCGATTGAAGCAGCGCTGCAACGGGGCGTCAGGCGCATGCTGACGCTGGGGCGCACGGCAACGGCGCAGCGCCAAAGCCGCGGTAACGCCGACGACGGCACGATGACGGTGGCGGTGTTGCCGCTGCAGGCCCCGGCCACCGGCTTGCCCGCAGACTGCGCAGACGGCTCGGCGGTCCTGATCTCGATGCCGCTGTCCAACCGCGTGAAAAATCTGGCGATACCCATTTTCGCGCGCGAGCAGGGTTGCACCAGCGCGGAAACCGCCGTGCTGGAAGCGCTGCTGGAGGGCCAGACGCCCGAGGCCATCGCGCTGCAGCGCGACGTGCGGCTGTGCACGGTGCGCACGCAGATCGGTCAACTGCGGCTGAAAACCGGTTGCCGCACCATTCGCGAGTTGCTGGACCTGGTGGCTTCGCTGCCGCCGAGGATGGTGCTGGTGCAGTAGCAGCGACTGCGGCACGTGGCGCGTGCGCGGCGCACGCACGGCCGCCGTCAACGCCAGCGGCCGCGGACCTACCAGGCCCGTGGCAGTGGCCTGAGCGTTACCCACACGCGGCCCTGAGGGCGCTGTTCCAGGCGCAGGTAGTCACCCTTGACCAGGTCTTTCAGCAGCTTGTTGACCATCGAATGCCGGCATCCGATCTGGTCGGCCATCTGCTGTTGCGTCAAGGGGTAGGCCATGCTGAAGGTACCTCCGGGCTCGGGCCGGGACCCAGCCCGCAGCAAGCGCACCAGGCGGTCGTACACCTTGTCCATCGCCAGTTCAGCCGCCTGAGAACTGGCCAGGCGCGCACGACGGGCCAACAGGCCGATGAGCTCCAGCGCCAGGCCCGGCTGCTGTTCAACCTGCCGCAGCAGTGTTTCCCGCGTGACGCAGCTGCACTGCGCCGCCGACTCCACCGCGACATTGGCCGACCGCAGGCCACCGTCCAGGCTGAGCTCACCCACGGTTTCGCCGACGGCAGAAAAGCTGAATGTGAACTCGCGCCCGTCGTCACGGGCACGGTAGGCGCGCAGCAGGCCGCTGAGCACGAAATACATCGAACCACCCGGCTCGCCTTCCTGTATCAGGATCACGCCACGCCGGTATCGGCGCACGACACCTCGCGCAGCCACCTGCGCCAGCAAGGGGGTGAAAGCTGAAAAATCGGGGGTGGGTTCGACGGCGGGCATCGCCGCTGGATGTTACGGGGCCCGCGCCGCTATGGCGTCCACATGAGCCCGGGGGTCGTCCGCAGCGCGCAAGCGGGCCCAGCCCAGTGCCACGAACCCACACACCACCCACCAGCCGATGTCCGGTTGGCGCCAGCCCTGGCCGAAGCGCGCCAGCGTGGGCGCGGCGTGGTGGTGGTTGTGCCAGCTCTCGCCCCACGAGATGAGCGCCAGTGCGGCGACGTTGCCGCTGTGCTCGGGCGTGTCGTGCGGGCGCTGGCCGCCGGTGTGGCACCAGCTGTTGATGGCCCAGATGACGTGGTGGCCCAGCGCGATGCGCACGACACCGCCCCAGTAGGCGCCAAACAGCGCACCGGCCAACCAGCCATGGCTGTGCTGCAGCGCCAGCGCCGCCACCGCTGCGGGCAGCGCAATGCCCAGCGCCACGCAGGCGCCGTAGTGGTGCACCAGGCGGCGCGCCAGCGGGTCGGCCAGCAGTTCACGGGCATAGCGCTGCGGTTTCGGCACGTCATGGCGCAACACCCAGCCGAGGTGGCCGCGCCAGAAGGCGCGCCAGCGGGATGGCGCAGCGGTGCCGCCACCGTTGTCGGGCCCCGCACCCCAGGCGCGGGGCTGCGGTGAATGGGGGTCGCCCGGCTGGTCGCTGGCCGCGTGGTGCATGCGGTGCAGCGACACCCAGTACACCACGTGGCCCTGCGCCGCCATGGCCCCCAGCACGCCCAGCGCGGCGCGCAACGCGGGCCGCGCTTCGAAGGCGCGGTGCGAAAAGTGGCGGTGCAGGCCCACCGACACGCCCACACCCCCCACCAGGAACCACATGCCCAGCGCCAGCGCCACCGCCCACTGCGGGCTGTGCCACAGCGGCACCCAGGGTTGCAGCGGCAGGGCCAGCATCAGCAGCGTGGGCATCAAAACGGCAGCGGCAAAGTGCCGGCGCTGCGCGGGCGCAAACGCGGCGGCAGGCAGGGTGTGCACCAGCGACCTGGCAGCCGCCGTGCGGCCGGCCTGCGCCTGCGGTTCACCGCGCACCGCGCGCGCCGGAGCCGTCGCAGGTTCCGGGGTGTTCATGACACCGTGCCCCGCTCGGCCGCCTTGGCGGTGGCTTCCGGTTCGCCGGTGGCCGAAGCAGCCGCCAGTTCGGCATACACCACGTTGCGGTGCGGGTCCATGAAGCTGTGCACCAGCGTGGCGCCAGCGGCCTGCGCGAGCGCCTGCATCTGCGCCGGGGTGCGAAGCACCAGCGTCCAGTCCATGAACAGTTCCATGTAGCCGCGGCCGCGGCCGCCCGGCACGAAATTGGCAATCAGCAAGCGGCCGCCCGGGGCCAGCATCTGCACCAGACGCGCCGTCAGGCGGCGGGCCAGCTTGTCGGGCAGGTAGTCGTACAGGCCGGCGGAATAGATCAGCTCGAAGCGGCCCAGGTCGCGCCCACCGCCCGGCGCACGCGCCGGGCCGATGAGGTCGCGCACACCTTCGTTCAGCACCGTGACGCGGCTGTCATCAGGCCCGGCGCCTTGGCCGTAGCAGCGCTGCACCTCCTGGCACGACAGTGGGTCCTGGTCCAGCGCCACGAACTCGCCGGTGAACAACGGCCGCTGCACCAGGCTGCCCGCCAGCTCGCGGCAGTGGCCCGAAGCCACCGACAGCATGCGCGGCCGGTCGAAGTTCACCACCGTGTCGTCGATAAGGCTCCTCAGCAACTGGCGGCGGTACAGCACCGAAAGCCCCATCGTGGCGCGCGTGGTGGCGCCAAAGATGCCGGCCCCCAGAGGCGTGGTCTGGGCCGGGGCCTGGCCGCTGTAGATGTAGTCCATCATCACCGCGTCACCGGCATAACCGCGCGGTTTGGTGGCGGCCCGGTGGGTGTACGGGTCTTCCTGCGCCAGCGCGTGCAGCGGGTGCGCCTTGCACCAGGCCAGCATCTGCTCGGCCTGGCCGCAACCGCGCGCTTCGGTCCACAACGCCGACAGCGGCGAACTCAGCAGCCTGAAGCCGGCGGCAAACTGCCCGGCCAGCAACTGCGTGTGTGCACGGTTCAGCAAAGCCTGCATGTTTTCCTGCAGCGTGATGGTGGGGGGTGGCGGGATGGCTGGCGATGAAGTTGCGGGGACTGAAAGTTCGGTGATTACGGGCTGCATGGGGTGTCCTGCATGGGGATTGGTGACGCACCCAGGCTAAGGAACACCGCCGCGTTTCTCACCCCCTGCACAGGGGGCAGCGGCCCTCCACTCCACCCAACTGATGATGCTGACGAGCCACGCTGCGGCTGACACTCGCGGCGCCACCATGAAGTTGCCCCGATCCCTTGAAACCCTGCAGGCGCTGTGCAGCCTGCGTCTGCATGCCGAACTGCTGGTGCCTGCCGTGCTGGAAGCGCTGCACGGGGTCATCCCGTCATCGCGCAACCTGTTTGACTGGACCGACCCGCAAGGCCGCCTGGTGCGCTACTTTGTCGAAGGGCCCATCGACGCCACGCTCGCGCAGCTGTACTTCGACGAATTCCACAACCGGCGCGAAGCCGAGGCCATGCCGCGCTTCGACACCCTGGCCCGCCACCCCCGCGGCGTGCGCAGCGCGCAGGAACTGGACCACCCGGGATTCTTCAAGTCGGCGCTGTACAACGAAATCTGGCGGCCGCAGGGCTTTCACACGCGGCTGGAAGGCGTGGTGCGCGGGCGCTGCGGCACGCTGGTGGGATCTTTGGTGCTGTACCGCGCGCCCGGCGAGCCGGGCTTTGGCCTGCAGGACGAACGCCTGCTGGCCGCTGTGCTGCCGATACTGGCCGAGGGCTTGCTTGCCAGCGGCCCGGCGCACGCCGACGACCGCCATGTGCCGGGCGTCGAGCCGCCGCAGTCGTTGCTGCTCACGCTGCAGGGCCAGATCTGCCACGCCAGCGCCGGCGCGCACCGGCTGCTGCTGATGGCCGAGGGCGGCGCTGCGCGGCACACCTTGTGCAAGCCGATGGAACAGTTGGCCGGCAGCCTGCTGCAGATGGTGCTGGCAGGGCTGCGCGACATGGCCACCCGGTCCAATGCCCAAGGCAGCAATTTCAGCCTGGCGCCACCGCCTTCGGTCACGCACGAAACGCCCGCGGGCCAATTTGTTGCCACCGGGGTGCTGCTGCGGCCCACCGCCGCCAGCCAGGCGCCGCTGGCGCAGGTCACGCTGACCCGGCTGGAACCGCACCGCGTGGCCATGGAACGCGCACTGCGTGCGCTGCCGCTCACACCAGGCCAGCGCGCCGTGTGCCGGGAACTGGTGCAGGGGCGCACGCACAGCCAGATCAGCCAGGCCCTGGGCGTGGCCCCGGCCACTGTCGTGGACCATGTGCGCAAGGCCTACCGGGCGCTGGACATCCACTCGACGCTGGAGCTGCGGGCGCAGATCGAGCAGCTGATCGGCAAGCCGCCGGGCCACCCGCCGGCCGTTGGACACGCGCCAACGCTGCTTGGTGCATGATGGGTACTTGGTTGGCAGCGCCCGCGTCTGGGCGCGGCTGCCAGCCGATGTTGACCACCAGGATCCTGCCATGCCCGGCCCGTTTTCCCCTCAGACTGCACTTCATTCACCTGCCGCCCCCGGGCACCCGGCTTCGGCGGATGCGCTGCCCGCCGGCGCCAACACCAGCCGCTGGGGTTGCGGTTGCGGCTTGCTGGGCCGGCGCGCCTTCACCGGGCTGCTGCTGGGCGCTGCCGCCGCGCCGGCGCTGGCCGCGGTGCCGGAATGCAGGCGCTCGGCCGCGACCAAGCTGGTGCCGGCGTCGCAGGTGGAAGGCTCTGCACAGCAGCAGTACGCGCAGCTGGTGGGCCAGGCGCGGGAACAGGGCGCGCTGGCGCCGGACAACCACCCGCAGGTCCAGCGGCTGCGCTACATCGCAGCGCGCATCGTGCCCTTCACGCCCGATTGCAACGAACGCGCACAGCAGTGGAAATGGGAAGTCAACCTGCTGGGCAGCAAGCAGATCAACGCCTTCTGCATGCCCGGCGGCAAGATCGCCTTCTTCAACGGCATCCTCAGCGCGCTGAAGCTCAACGACGACGAGGTGGCCATGGTGATGGGCCACGAGGTGGCGCATGCGCTGCTGGAACACGCCCGTGAACGCATCGCCAAGAGCACCGGCACCAACCTGGGCCTGCGCCTGGGCGCGGCCGTGCTGGGTCTGGGCAGCGTGGGTGACATGGCGGCACAGGGCCTGGCCAACCTGGCTTCGCTGAAGTTCGGTCGCAGCGACGAAAGCGAAGCCGATGCGCTGGGCCTGGTGCTGGCGGCCAAAGCCGGTTACGACCCGAATGCCGGCGTCACGCTGTGGCGGAAGATGGGCGCGGCCACTGGCGGCAAGGCGCCGCCGCAGTGGCTGTCCACCCACCCCGCAGGGGCCGAGCGCATCAAGGAGATCCAGGCCCGGCTGCCGCGCATCCTGCCCGACTACAAAAGCGCGCAGCGACCCGACCGCCGTTTCGAACCCGCGACGGCTTGAAACCGATGCCAGATTTCCAGGCCGCACCCGGGCCCGGCACCACCGCACCCCCTGTGTTGCGCGTTGAAGACATCGCTGGCAACCCGCAGTTCAGGCCCCTGGCCAGCCTGCACGGCGTGGTGCACGACCTGCGCTACGCCACCAGCAACAACTTTTCCGGCACCAACCTGTACGGCGCGCTGGACTGCGCATGGCTGCGCACCGAAGCTGCCGACGGCCTGGAGCGCGCTGCGCAGTGGCTGCTGACGCGCCAACCGGGCTGGCGCATCCTGGTGCTTGACGCGCTGCGCCCGCAGCGCGTGCAGGAAGCCATCTGGAACGATGTGAAGGGCACGCCAGCGCAAAGTTACTTCGCAGACCCCGGCCCGGGCTCCATCCACAGCTGGGGCCTGGCGGTGGACTGCACGCTGCTGGACGAGCACGGCGCCGAAGTCGACATGGGCAGCGGCTACGACGAGATGCACGAACGTTCACACCCCGAACTGCACCCGCAGCTGCTGGCCAGCGGCGCGCTGCGGCCGCAACACGTGCAGCGGCGCGAACTGCTGCTGGCGGCCATGGTGCACGGCGGGTTTCGCGGCATCGGCAACGAGTGGTGGCACTTCGACTGCGGCGACCGCCAGCTGGCGCGGCGCACGCTGGCGCGCGTGTACTGACCCGCCGCAGCGCGCGCGCAACCCAGGCCCCCGCACCGTGAACCAGCAGCCCTGCCAGCGGTCGGTCGACCCGGTGCTGCCATGAGCCTGCAACGCCGCGGCCTGCTGGCCGCCACGGCCGCTTGGGCCGCGGCGCCGTATGCGCCGCCAGCGCTGGCACAGGCGGCCCGGCCGGGTGTGGCCGCGCCACCCGGTTTGCACGATTCCCGTGCGTTGCCGGCAGCCTGCGGCGCGAGCGCGCAGCGCCTGCCCCTCTTGCTGCCGCGGCGGCTGGCGCCGGGCGACACCATCGCGCTCATCAACCCTTCAGGCGCGGTGCATGAACGCGCGCCCTACACCCTGGCCGCCGAAGCGCTGCAGGGGCTGGGCTTCCAGGTGCGCGAGGCGCCCCACTTGCGGGCACGGTACGGCCAGTTCGCCGGCACCGATGCGCAGCGCGCCACCGACGTGAACGCGATGTTCGCCGACCCCGGCGTTCACGGCATCCTGGCCATGACCGGCGGTTCGGGGGCCAACCGCATCCTGCCGCGGCTGGACTACCTGCTGATCGCACGCAACCCCAAATTCCTGGGCGGCTTTTCCGACATCACGGCGCTCATCAACGCGGTGCACGCGCAGACCGGCCTGGTCACCTTCCACTGCCCCACGGCGGCGTCCGAATGGAACGGCTTCAGTGTGGAGCACTGGCGCGGCGCCGTGGTTGAAGCCCAGGCACTGCTGCTGGCCAACCCGCGCGACAAGGAAGACAGCCTGGTGCAACGCAGCGGCCGCACCACCACCTTGCGCAGCGGCCGCGCGCGCGGCCCGCTGGTGGGCGGCAACCTGGCGGTGCTCAGCAGCCTGGCGGGTTCGGCCTACCTGCCGCCATTCGACGGCGCCATCCTGTTTCTGGAAGAGGTGAACGAATACATCTACCGCGTCGACCGCATGCTCAGCACGCTGATGCTGTGCGGCGCGCTGCAGCGCGTGGCCGGCGTGGTGTTGGGCGCCTTCACCAACTGCGGGCCCGGCGACGGCAAGTACGGCACGCTGACGCTGGACGAGGTGTTCGACGACTACTTCGGGCCGCTGAACGTGCCCGTCTACAGTGGCGCGCAGTTCGGCCACATCCGCCGCAAGCTGACGCTGCCGGTGGGCCTGCCGGTGGAGATGGACGCCGACGCCGGCACGCTGCGCTTCCTGCAGCCCGCGGTGCTGTAGCGCACCGGCTCAAAACGACGAGCCGGGTTCCTTCAGAAAGGCTTCTTCTTCCGGCGTCGACAAACGCCCCAGCACCATATTGCGGTGCGGAAAGCGGCCGAAGCGCTGGATGACCTGCTGGTGCTTGTGCGCCCACAGGCGCGCGTCGGCCATGCCGGGGTGCTGCTGCGCCAGCGCGTCAAAAAGCCGCATGGCCTCTGCCTGCGTGGCCGCGTCTTCGGCGTGTTCAAAAGGCAGGTAGACAAACCAGCGCTGCAGCGGCGCCAGCGCCAGATGCCCGCCACTGGCCACCAGCGCTTGTGCAGCCGCCAGCGCACGCGTGTCGCCGGCAAAGGCACGGGGCGTGTCGCGAAAGGCGTTGCGCGTGAACTGGTCCAGCACCACGATGCGGGCCAGCGTGGCGGCCGGCGCGCTGCCCCATTCGGGCAGCCCGGTGGCCAACGCGGCTGCAACGGTGGCGCCAAACCGCTGCACCACCTGGGCGTCAAAGGCCGGGTCCTTGCGGAACCACTCGGCGCGCGGCTGTTCAGCCACCGGCTCGCCGAACCAGAAAGCCAACACGCCGTCGGGCGTGGCTCCGGCGGGCTGTGGTGCGGTGCCCAAGGCGGTGCTGCCGGCCGCCATCAGCCGCCCGCCTGAACCAGCAGGTCTTGCGTCTCGGGGTGGCGTTTCATGTAGCTGGCCACGTAGCTGCAGGTCGGCCGCACACGCAGGCCATTGGCGCGCGCCCAGTCCAGGGCGGCCTGCACCAGCAGCGCTGCCAGGCCCAGGCCCTGCAACGCCGGCGGAACTTCGGTGTGGTGCAGCACCAGCACGTCACCCTGGCGGATGTAGGCACACTCGGCCAGGCTGGCGCCCTGCCCGGCTTCAAAGCGCTGGGCAGCGGTGTTGTGGACAACAGTGGGTTCGTTCATGGCTGAGCCTCTGGCGTGGCCGGGTTGGTTTGGCTTCTATGATGCCGCATCCACAAGAAAGACAGGGGGCCCGCCATGACGCTCAACACCGCTGCAGCAGCCGTGCGCAGCAGCTCCGAAACGCAAGCCATGGAAAGCCGCCAGCACCTGCTGCGCAAGTCGCAGATGGTGATGGTGGACGGCAACCTCACGGTCAACACCCGCATGGTGCAGCAGGGCCTGAGCGCCAGGGCCTGCGTGGGCGGTTACTGGGGTTTTGCTGCGGCCCCGGTGCCAGCCGGCAGCGACGGCAGCACCGCAGCAGCGCAGGCCCAGGTGCAGCAGCAGGCGCTGGCCAACGCACGCACCATGGCGCGGTTTGGCACGCGCGAACCCCTGCAACTGGCGGCCACGCCCCACACCGGGCACCATGCCTTTGCGGGGCGCACACCGCTGACGGCCGCCGAGTGCAACGAACGCCTGGCCGAACTGCACGCCTATTGCAAACAACGCTACCCGGGCCTGCGGGCCACGCGCTGGGTGATCGCCGACGAGCACCACCACAAGGCCGTGCGCACCAGCGGCGGCACCGACGCCGTGGCCAGCATCCAGCGCGCGTTGCTGGCGGTGGCGCTGTCTCATGTGGACGCCAGCGGGTCACCCATCGAGCTCACCGACATGCTGTCGTGCAAGGGCAGCCTGGCCGACCTGGACTGGTCGCTGGCAGCACTGGAACCGGTGCTGGACCAGTTGCACAGCCACCTGCAGGCCAAGCGCCACGCCGTGGCCGCACGCGGTGGCAGGCAAACGCTGGTGCTGGCGCCCGAACTGGCCGGCATGCTGGCGCACGAGGCCATGGGCCACCCCTGCGAGGCCGACATCGTGCTGGGCGGCGCCGTCACCGGCCGGCTGCTGGGCCAGCCGGTGGCCAGCGAACTGGTGACCATGGTGGACGTGGCGCACACCTGGCAGGGCGTTGAGGCGATGCAGCCGGTGTATGTGGACGACGAAGGCACACCAGCGCGTGACGTGGTGATGATCGACCGCGGCGTGCTCAGCGGCTTCATGCACAGCCGCGAAACCGCGGCCCGGCTGGGCCAGGCGCCCACCGGCAACGCGCGCGCCTACAACCCCGACGATGAACCGCTGGTGCGCATGCGAAACACCGTCATCCTGCCCGGCACCAGCCGGCTGCAGCAGATGATCGAGGGCGTTGACGACGGCTACCTGCTGATGAAAACCGGCAACGGCCAGGCCGACTCGACCACCGAATTCATGTTCGGCGTCAGCCTGGCTTACGAGATCAAGCAGGGCAAGCTGGGCCGCGCGGTGCGCAACACCACGGTGTCGGGCAACGCCATCCAGGTGCTGAAGGACGTGGACGCCGTCAGCGACGACATGCACTGGTCGTGTGCCGGCTACTGCGGCAAGAAGCAGCCCATGGTGGTGGCCATGGGCGGACCGGCCCTGCGCACCCGTGCGCACATCGGCGGCGAGTGACCATGCCCGCAACCCCTACACCCGCACAACAAGCACAAGCCGTGCGCGAGGCCGCCGAGCAGGCGCTGCAGCTGATGCGCCGACAAGGCTTCGACCACGCCCAGGTCAGCGTGCAGAAGCTGCGGCGCAGCGAAGTCTGCGTGGCCCACAACGAAGCCAGCATGCTGCGCAGCACCGCCGCCCACAAGGTGCAGCTGGTGGGCCTGCTGGACGGACGGCGGGCTGCCAGCGAAGCCAGCGCCATGGACAGCGACAGCGTGCAGACGCAGGTGCAAGAGCTGTGGGCCAACATCGCCTCGGCGCCGCAGGACGCGGCCAACGCGGTGTCTTCGGGCCAGCGCTTGCAGCACCACCGAAGCGGTGCTGATGAAGGCGCCCTGACCATCAACGACACCCTGGCGCAGGCCATGGCCGACCTGCTGGCCTGGCGCGAAGCGAATACGCCCTGCGTGATGCTGGAAGAAGCGCTGGCCGGCCACACGCTGCAGCACGGTTGCACGCTCACCAGCGGTGGCAGCGAACTCGTCACGCAGATGAACTGGTTTGACGCCACCGCTTTTGCGCTGGCGCGGGGCACCGGCGCCGACAGCGGCAAGAACAGCTCTTTCAATTCCACCGGTGGTACTGCAGACAGCCTGCTGGGCCGGCCCATCGAGCAGCACTTCGGCATCCAGGGCTTGATGCAGGCGCTGGAACGGCAACTGGACACGCGCCCTTTCGGCGCGCGGTTTCAAGGCCCCGTGGTGCTGACGCCGTTGGCCGTGGCCAGCCTGCTGCAGTGGCTGCTGGGGCAGCTGCAGGACCAGGCCCTGATCGACGGCAGCAGCGTCTACCTGCAGCGCGTGGGCCAGCCGGTGGCCAGCAGCGCGCTGACCCTGAAGAGCCGCTTTGATGCACCCGGCATCGCACCGCTGTCGGCCGACGGTTTTGTCGCCACACCGGTGGAACCGGTGACCAACGGCCGGCTGAACCTGCTGACACCCAGCCTGTACGGCAGCCGCAAGACCGGCCAGCCGCACGTGCCGGTGGCCGGCCAGGGCTGGGAACTGTCGCCGGGCAGCACGCCGCTGGCCGATTTGCTGGCCCAGGTGCCGCGCGGCGCGCTGGTGGACCGGCTGTCGATGGGCCGGCCGTCGGCCAATGGCGACTTTTCCGGCGTCATCAAGAACAGCTTTGCCATCGAAGGTGGCCGGCTCGGGCACGCGCTGTCGGAGACAATGATCTCGGGCAACGTGGCGCAGATGCTGAGCGACGTGCAGGCCGCCAGCCGCGAGCGCATCGACACCGGCGGCTGGGTGCTGCCCTGGCTGCTGGTGCCTGGGCTGCACTTTTCCTGAACGGGGATGCGGCTGCGCGGCCAACCGCCGCTAAGCAGCACAGCGCGCGGCCGCTACCGGGCCGGCATCAACGTGGCCGGGTCCAGGTAGGCCTGACGCCAGGTTTCAAAGTCCATCGTGTCGGCCGCCTCGGTCTTGCGCTGCTCGTCGCGTGAAGCCTGCGCCTGCGCTTCAAAAGCCGCCTGCTGATCGGCCGACCAGGGCAACGCCAGGATGTGCTGGCGTGTCTGCTCGGCCTGGGCGCGCACGAACGCGGTGTAGGAACCGGCAAAGTCCTGCTGCATCGACTGCAGCACGCGCGCCGACGGCAGCGTGTGCGGAGCCGCCAGCGACGCCTGCGCCGCCGCCAGCGCGGCGCTGTAGTCGCGGCTGCCCTGCGCCGCGTCCAGCGC